>NZ_JBEXNQ010000036.1:0-76654 GCF_040611155.1 Streptomyces sp. NPDC002994 | reverse complement strand
AGGACTTGGTGGTGTGGACGGAGCCGTCCTTGGCGCGGGTGTCCATCTCCAGGGTCTGCAGGCCGGGGGCGTCCTCGGTCAGGCGGACGGTGGAGTGCGCCCGCGTCCGTGCGCGATCTCGTCCTTGACGCTGGTACTGGTACTACGAGCTTTCGCTCAGGCCCGGCGGCGGTCCGGCAGCCGCACAGCCGGCCGGACCGCCGCCGGGAGGATCACTCGCCCGCGTTGCGGGTGTGCACGACGCGGTAGGTGTTCTCGTCCTGCCAGGTCTGCACGGCGGCGACGCGCGCGTCGACCTTCTGGCGCTCCGGCGAGCGCTCCGACTCACGCTGGGCGCGGAAAGCGTCGTAGGCCTCCTTGCTGTCCCACTGGGAGTAGACGACGACGAACTTGCCCTCGATGCCGCGGGCGCGCAGGCCGCGCAGGACCGTGTGGGTGCGGTAGCCGGGGACGTCGAGCAGCCATTCCTGGGACCCGCCCAGGGCGTCGATGAGGTTCTCCTGGTCCTCCTCGGCCACGCCGAACAGCTCGATGGCCGTGTAGTCGTCGCGGTCCGGGGAGATCTCCGTGGCGCCGAGCTCCGGCTTGTGCTGGGTGAAGGCGATCTCGTTCTGGAGCAGGCGGATCGAGGTGGTGATCTCGCCGAAGAGCGGAAGCGTGCGGTGCTTGAACTCCTCGCCGGCGTAACGGGACTCGAGGTCCTCGGTGCTGCGCCACTGGATGAAGTTCGCCGTGCCCGGCTTGTCCTGGCCAGCGTGGACCGTGCTGGAGATCCAGCCCTCGTAGGCCGCGGAGTCGACGATCTCACGCATCGCGGCGAGCAGCTTGACCTGCTTCTCGTCCGCGTCCGTCGAGAACAGGTTGAGGACAGTCAGGTGCTGACCATCTGCTGCGATCTTCGGCATTCTCGTCTCTTCCGTTCGAGGAAATTGAGTTTCGAGAGCAGCATCGCAAGGAGGCCGGGCGATAAGAAGGCCCCTTCTGTTCAGGGTTATTGGCAGATTTGTCAAGTGTTTGAAGGGGGTGTCAGATGTTCCACAACTTCGTCAGGGAAATTAAAAACGGACTTGGTTACCGATTGGCGTGCGCGCCATGCTCCTTCAATGCATCCAGGCCAGGAACCATTTGAGATAAGTGCCCTGCTGGACCGGTATCTCATCGGTCTCGACGACCAAGAACTCGACGACGCATGGGCACAGGAACTCTTCACGAAAGATGCCCGGGTCGAGTTTCCCATGAGCCGGCACGAGGGCCTGAACGGGCTCGCCGACTACCACCGCGACGCGCTGGGGGCCTTCGCCGCCACCCAGCACCTGGGCTCGCCCGCGGTCGTGGAGTTCGGCGAGGCCGGGGAGCGGGCCGTACTGCGCGCCAATCTCGTCTCGACGCACGTCCACCACTCCGGTGCGGCCGCCGAGCCGCTGTTTCAGGTCGGAACCCTGGCGACCGGTGAGGCCCGCCTTACCGCCGATGGCTGGCGGCTGGCAACCCTGTCCTTCCGCGTCCTGTGGAGCCGCGGTACACCGCCGCGGCCGCAGGAGTCCCCATGACCGTCCTGGCGGCGCCCGCTGCCCAGGAGATGAAGCTCGCGATCATGCTCGCCGACATTGCGCTGGTGCTGGTGGCGGGCGCCGCAGTTGGACGGCTGGCCCAGAAGCTGCGCCAGCCCGCGGTGGTCGGCGAGATCACCGCAGGCATCCTGCTCGGCCCCAGCGTTCTTGGCCTGCTGCCTGGAGACCTGACGCAGCGCATCTTCCCCGCCGACGTCCGGCCGCTGCTGTCGGCCGTCTCCCAGGTCGGCCTGATCCTCTTCATGTTCGTAGTCGGCTGGGAGTTCGAGAAGCGGCTGATCAGGACGCATGCCGGGCTCGCCGTAGGCGTCTCGCTGTCCTCGATCGCCGTGGCCTTCGGCCTGGGGCTGGCTCTGGCCCCGTTCCTGTACCCCGAACACGCCACCGTGGCCGGGCAGGAGATTTCCTTCGCGGCGTTCGCCACCTTCCTCGGCACCGCGATGTCGGTGACCGCCTTCCCCGTACTGGCCCGGATCCTCTCCGAGAACAAGCTACTGGAGACCCGGGTCGGTTCGCTGGCGCTGGCCAGCGCCGCCATAGACGACCTGCTCGCCTGGTGCCTGCTGGCGTACGTATCGGCCCTGGTCACCGCGGACGGCGACTACTCCGACCTCGCGCGCATCGGGCTGCTCAGCGTGGTCTACGTGGTAGTGATGCTGGTGGTCGTACGACCGCTGGTGTCCCGTCTGGTGTGGCGCTGGGCCGCCTCCGAGCGCTGGTCCGCGCTGCTCGCGGTGCTCTGCGCGGGCGCCCTGACCTCGGCGTGGCTGACCACCTGGATCGGCATCCACGCCATCTTCGGCGCCTTCCTCTTCGGCTTCATCATGCCGCGTGAGCCGGCCATGGTCCTGGCGCAGCACTTGCGCAAGCCCATGGACAACGTCAGTGTCGTGCTGCTCCCCGTCTTCTTCATCGTCACGGGGCTCGGCGTGGACCTCGGTTCCCTCACCGGCGGCGACTACATCGCGCTCGCCGCGATTGTCTTCGTGGCCTGCGCGGGCAAGCTGATAGGCGCCATAGTCCCGGCGAAGCTGGCCGGGTTCTCCTGGCGGGAGGCGAAGGACCTCGGGCTGCTGATGAACACCCGCGGCCTGACCGAACTCATCATCCTCAACGCCGCCGTCAGCCTGGGCGTACTCGACGGGCGCATGTTCACCATGCTGGTGATCATGGCTCTCCTCACGACGGCGATGGCGGGTCCGTTGCTGTCCAGGCGCCGTCCGGTGCCCGCCGACCCCGAGGCCGTGCAGTCGCCGGCGACTCCCGAACCCGTCGCGGACCTGCCCCGTCCGCGCGCTTGACGAGAATTGAGAGGGCTGTCGTGATCTCCGTTTCGCAATCCACTTCCGAGCAGCTCAGTCCGGTGGACGGCCGTGCGCTGCGCACCGTGTGCGGGAACTTCGCCACCGGTGTCACGGTCATCACCTCGGGAAGCGCCGAGAACGCCGCCGGTGCCACGGTGAACTCCTTCACCTCGGTCTCCGTGGATCCGCCGCTCGTGCTCATCTGCCTCCACGAGAACTCCCGGCTGCTGCCGGTGGTCCAGGAGTCCGGCGGCTTCGTGGTGAACTTCCTGACCCATCAGCAGGAGCCCGTGGCCTGGGCGTTCGCCGGCCGCCAGACCGCCCGGATCGAAGAGGTGCCGCACCATATGTCCGCCGGTGACATGCCGGTGCTCAGCGAGGCCCTGGCCTACCTGGAGTGCCGGCTCGTCACCGAGTACGACGGCGGAGACCACGCCATCCTGCTCGGCGAGGTCGTCGCACTCGGCGCGCCCGCCAAGAAGGAGGATCCGCTCATCTTCTTCCAGGGCTCCATGCGCGAGCTGGGCCGCGAGTCGGCCCTGCAGCGCTGACGCCGACCCGGGGCCGTGCCGTCAGCGCTGGCGGGCCGCGGCCTGCTCCTCCGCCGCGTCGAACGCCTGCCGCGCCCGCTCGACCCTGGGCAGGTGGTCGGCGGCCCAGTCGGCGAGCGAGGCGAAGAGCGGGGCCAGGCTCTTGCCCAGCGGGCTGATCTCGTACTCCACCCTGGGAGGCATCTCGGGATAGTACGTCCGTACCACCAGCCCGTCCCGCTCCAGCTGACGCAGCCGCTGTGTCAGCACCTTGGGCGTGATGGTCCTGATGTTGCGGTGCAGTTCGACGAAGCGCTGGACGCCGTACTCGTTGAGGGTCCACAGGATTGGTGTCGTCCAGCGGCTGAACACGATGTCGAGGACCGGCGCGATCGGACAGGCCAGCTCCGAGGCGATCCGTTGCGCGTGCTCGGCGGCGGCGCCGCCCAACGTCGCAGGGCTTTTCATTCAGGCCTCACCTTCCGGGAAGTCACTTTCCTCTAGGTACCTACTTTATTGAGGATGGTAGCTTCCGGGAAGCCGCCGACGGCCGCTTGCAGTCCCCCTTTTCCGAAACCTCACGCCAAGGATTGGCAACGGCCATGCCCCTTCATCTGCCTCTGCCGGTCACAGCCGAGGACTTTCTCGCCGAGAACCACCTGTGCAGCCTGACCACACTGCGCCCCGACGGGACGCCGCACGTCGCGCCCGTACGGTTCACCTGGGACGGTGAGGCGGGCCTGGCCAGGGTCATGACCACGGTGACGCGCCAGAAGGCCCGCAACGTGCTGGCCGCCGACGGTGACCGGGTCGCCGTGTGCCAGTCCGTGGGGTTCCGCTGGATTACCCTGGAGGGATCGGCGACCGTCTCCACCGACCCCCCGCGGCTCGTGGAGGGGGCCCGCCGCTACACCAAGCGGTACTGGTCCGCGCCGCCGCAGCTGCCGGGCCTGGCGGTCATCGAGATCGCGGTCGACCGCGTGATGGGCATGTACTGAGGCCACCAGAGGGTGCCGGAACACGCTTCCGGCACCCTCTCGCGTGCTGTCCGTGTAGAAGCTGCCTGAGATCTGACGAAGTTCACAGAGTTCTGTATCGGAGGCCATTCAGGTTCCCCTACGCCCTCGGAATACTGGAGAAAACGCCAGTGGGAGAGGGAATATGGTCACCTATAACGCCGATGTGATTGTTGCCGGCGCAGGGCCTTCGGGTCTCATGCTCGCGGGGGAACTTCGTCTCTCGGGTCTGTCGGTCATCGTGCTCGACCGGTTGGCAGAGCCGATGCAGCAGTCACGAGCCCTCGGATTCTCGGCTCGCACCATCGAGGAGTTCGGACAGCGCGGACTCCTCAAGGAATTCGGCGAACTGGACACCATTCCCGGTGGGCACTTCGGCGGACTCCCCCTCGACTACCGCATCATCGAGGGCGGCAACTTCGGTGTCCGAGGTGTCCCCCAGTCGCGGACCGAGGCCATCATCAACAAGTGGGCCGCGGGTCTGGGCGCCGAAGTCCGCCGGGGCGTCGAGGTCGTCGGCATGACGCAGGACGACAACGGCGTCCAGGTCGAGGCCGTCGGCCCCGAGGGCGTCGAGACGCTGCGCGCCGCCTACCTGGTGGGCTGCGACGGTGCCCGCAGCACCGTCCGCCGCCTGGCCGGCATCGACTTTCCCGGCGTCGGCGCCACCCTCGAGATGAAGATGGCCGACGTCACCGGCATCCCGCTGCGCATCCGCCCGACCGGCGAAGTCGGCGAGGCCGGCATGGTGGTCGTCCTCCCGCTCGGCCCGCACGCGACCCGCGTCGTGGTCTTCGAGCGCGGTGCGGGCGTCCGCTCCACCCAGGAGCCGCCCACTTTCGAAGAGGTGGCCTCGGCCTTCCAGCGGGTGACCGGCGAGGACATCAGTGGCGCCACCGCGCTGTGGACCAGTTACTTCACCGATGCCAGCCGCCAGGCCGCCACCTACCGCCAGGGTCGTGTCTTCCTCGCGGGCGACGCCGCTCACATCCACCTGCCCATCGGCGCCCAGGGCATCAGCGCCGCCGTCGGCGACGTGGTCAACCTCGGCTGGAAGCTCGCCGCCACGATCAAGGGCCACGCCCCGGAGGGCCTGCTCGACACCTACCACGCCGAGCGCCACGCGGTCGGCGCCCGGATCATCAACAACACCCTCGTGCAGCGCACCCTTTACCTCGGCGGCCCCGAGGCGCAGCCGCTGCGCGACCTGTTCGCCGAGCTGGTCCAGATCGAGGAGGTGCGGCGCCACCTCGTGGGCCTGGTCACCGGCCTCGACATCACCTACGGCGCGGCCCCGGGTGACCACCCGCTGCTCGGCCGGCGCCTGCCCGAGCAGGAACTGCTGGTCGGCGACGAGAAGAGCACCACGTACGAACAGCTCCATGCGGGCCGTCCAGTCCTGCTCGACCTGCACGGCAGTGCCGCGCTGCGCGAAGCCCACGCGGCCTGGGCGGACCGGGTCGACATCGTCACCGCTGAACGCGCAGACGCCGACGCGCCGGCCGCCAGCCTCCTGGTGCGCCCCGACGGCTACGTCGCCTGGGCGAGCAAGGACGGCTCCGCCGAGGGCCTGACCGATGCCCTCGCCCAGTGGTTCGGCGAGCCCCGCAGCGCCGGCTGACCTTATGACGACCGGCCGGCACGCGAACCCGGACGCGCCCCATCCATCCGAGAAAGAGGAGTGCGGTCTTGCCCACCAAGGCTGAGGCTAAGAAAGTGGCCCCCGAGGCCGCCGAGTGGACCGAGTGCGACGTAGCCATCCTGGGTTCGGGCCTCGCGGGCTCGATCACGGGGGCGATCCTGGCCCGACAGGGTGCCAACGTGGTGCTCATCGACGCGGGCCAGCACCCGCGGTTCGCCGTCGGCGAGTCGCAGAACCCGCAGCTCGTCGAGTGGCTGCACATTCTGGCCACGCGCTACGACGTCCCCGAGATCAAGCACATGCTGGACATCAAGGCAGTCACCGAGCACATCGGCCCTCACCACGGCCGCAAGCAGAGCTTCGGCTTCGTCTCGCACCGCAAGAACCGCGAGCCGGACCCACGTGAGGCGAACATGTTCGTCATCCCGAAGATGCTCACCGAGGCCGTGCACCTCTTCCGGCAGGACACCGACTCGTACTACCTGAACGTCGCCGCCAAGTACGGCTGCACCCTCAGGCAGAACTGGTTCGCCACCGACCTCGACTTCGACGACGACGGCGTCACGGTCACCGGCAAGAACGGCGAGGTGTTCCGCGCCAAATACCTCATCGACGCGAGCGGCTTCCGCTCCCCGCTCGCGCAGAAGTTCGACCTGCGCGAGAACCCGCCGCGGCACAAGCACCACGCGCGCTCGCTGTTCACGCACTACGTCGGCGTCAAGCCGTACGACGAGGTGTGCAACTACCCGGAGGCGCTGCGCCCGCCGGCCGGCTCGCCCTTCCACGGCGGCACCCTGCACCACCTCATCGAACGCGGCTGGTTCTGGATCATCCCGTTCGACAACTACAAGGACTCCAAGAACCCGGCCTGCAGCGTCGGCCTGACCTTCGACGAGCGGCTGTACCCCAAGCCGACGGACATGACGCCGGACGAGGAGTTCAACCACTACCTCGACATGTACCCGGCGGTGAAGCGCCAGTTCGACGGGGCCAAGCGGGTCCGCGAGTGGGTTTCCACCGACCGCATCCAGTACTCCTCGAAGCAGACCGTGGGCGACCGCTGGTGCCTGATGTCGCACGCCGCCGGCTTCATCGACCCGCTGTACTCGCGTGGTCTGTCCAACACCTTCGAGGTCGTCGACGCCCTCGCCTGGCGGGTGCTGGACGCGCTGCGCGACGACGACTTCAAGGCGGAGCGCTTCGAGTACGTGGAGCAGCTGGAGCAGGGCCTGCTGACGTACAACGACAACATCGTCAACGCCTCCTACATCGCCTTCGACCACTTCCGCCTCTGGAACGCGGTCTTCCGGGTGTGGGCCTGCTTCACCACCCCGGCCACAATGCGGCAGATCATGGCGCGCCAGAACTTCGAGCTGGACGGCGACGACCGCCACTTCAAGAACATGGAGAAGGCCCCGTACACGGGCCTGTGGTGGCCGGACAGCCACGCCTTTAAGCACCTCTTCGACATCACCGTCGAAACCTGTGAGCGGTACGAGGCGGGCGAGATCGACGGCGACAAGGCCGCGGACATCGTCTTCCAAGCCATCCGCGACTGCGAGTCCGTCAACACGCCATTCGGCTGGAAGGGCCCCGAGGACCACCGGTTCTTCCGGGCCACCACCCCCACGATGATCAAGTTCATGTGGTGGGCGAGCACGTCCGGCCCCAAGGAGATGCGCGACCTCGGCCGCTCCATGCTCGCCGGCGTCGTAAAGCAGGGCCTGCGCGGCCGCAAGGTCTCCTGACCGCGATCCCCTTCCATCCTCCGCGAGAACGGACACCTGGACCTCACATGATCACCCGTAGAACGATGCTGGGCACCGCCGCCGCCGGGGTGGGCGCCGCCCTGCTTCCGCAGGCCACGACGGCTGCGGGGGCGACGGCCTCCACGAGCTCCTCGACCCCCTGGTGGTGGCTCGACCTGCAGATGGACGGCCGGCTGGTGCTGCCGTCCCATGCCGAGTACCCCGTCGCCAAGCAGCTCGAACTGGCCCAGTTCGACGTGATCAACCCTCAGGCGATCGCCTACTGCAAGACGCCCGCCGACGTGTCGAACGCGATCCTCTTCGCTCAGAGCGAGGGCCTGCACGTCGCCGTGCGAAGCGGTGGACACAACTACGCCGGTGCCTCGACCACACAGGGCCTGGTCATCGACGTGTCCGAGATGAACGCGATCAAGTTCGGCACGAACACCGTGACGATCGGTCCCGGTTCCCTCAACATTGACGTGCTGAACACCCTGGCCGCCAAGGGCCTGTCCCTCAGCAGCGGCGGCTGCCCCACGGTGGCGGCCGGCGGCTTCCTCCAGGGCGGCGGGCTCAGCTTCATGACCCGCAGCCTGGGCGTGGGCTGCGACTCGGTGCGCTCTGCCCAAGTGGTCCTGGCCAACGGCAACACCGTCACCGCGTCGGCCACGAAGAACAGCGATCTCTACTGGGCGATACGCGGGGGCGGCGGCGGCAACTTCGGTGTCGTCACCTCCTACGAGCTCACCCCGCACGTGATCGGCCCGCTGCTGGTCTCGTACCTCTTCTTCCCCTACGAGCGGTCGGTCGAGGTCCTCGACGCGTCCACCCGCTGGCTCGTGAACGCGCCGCGTTCCATCTCCGGCGGCGCCTATATCACCCTGCCGGACGCCGCGCCGGGCGCCGTGCCCACCACCGTGGTGACCCTGGTCTCCCGCGGCACGTCCGCCGAACTGGCCGCCGAGACGGCACGGCTGCTCGCCATGACGGGCCAGCCGGTCGGACGGCAGGACATGACCACGTCCTACCGCGATCTGATGCTGAACATCTTCGGCTGCGGCAGCCTGAGCCAGGACGCGTGCCGCCGCTCTGAGAAGACCACCACCGGCCAGCTCACCAGGCCGGCCTTCGGCGTGGAGCGGATGCGCATGGTGTCCCAGCCCTTGCCGCAGAGCGGCTGGGCGGACGTCATGGCGGCCTTCGACGCGCACCAGGCCGCCGGCCAGCGGCGCACGCTGGAGGTCCACTGGTTCGGCGGCGTCGCCAACGACGTGGCCGCCAGCGCGACGGCCTACCCACACAGGGACACGCTCTTCTGCGTCAGTTACCGGTCGACGACCGCCGATGCCGCGAACGCCACTCCCGAGGGCAAGGCCGTGGCGCAGCAGTGGGTCGACGGCGGGTTCGCCGCGGTCAACCCCCACTCCAACGGCGGAACGTACGTGAACTACATGGACCCGGCCCTGCAGGACTGGAAGCAGTCCTACTACGGCGCCAACTACTCGCGCCTGGTCACAGTCAAGAACAAGTACGACCCGAAGCGCTTTTTCAACTCCCCGCACTCCGTCGGCGCTGCCTGAGGAGCCCGCGTCGGCCCCACACCCGCACCGTTCCCCACAGACAAACGCAACGAAAGGCTGTGACCGTCTTGCAGTCCGCACCCACCCAGATTCCCCCCTTCGCCCGGATCCTGCAGCTCGCCATGTCGAGCTGGGTCGCGGCGGCGGTCAGCGCGGCCGCCGAGCTCGCCGTGGCCGACGCCCTCGCCCAGGGGCCCCGCGGCGTCGAGGACCTTGCCAAGGAACTGGACGCCGACACCACCAACCTCTACCGGCTGCTGCGCACCTGCGCCGACATCGGGCTGTTCGAGGAGCAGGAGGGCCGTGTCTTCGCCCTCACCGAGGTGGGCCAGGCACTGCGCAGTGATGCCCCCGACTCGATGCGGAACTTCGCCCGGTGGGTCGGCCTGCCCGCGGAGCGTTCCACCTGGACGGGCCTCGCCGAGTCCGTGCGGACCGGCCGCTCCGTGTTCGAGACCGTGCACGGCAAGCCGGTCTGGGAGTACATGCGGGACAACCCGGAAGTCTCCGAGGTGTTCGACCTGGCCATGACGGACACCTCCTCGCAGGTGACCACCCCCGTGGTGAAGGCGTACGACTACAGCTCCTTCCGCAAGGTGGTGGACGTCGGCGGCGGCCACGGCCAGCTCCTCGCGGCCATCCTTTCGGCCAACCCGCAGGCGCAGGGCGTGCTGTTCGACCAGCCGGAGGTCACGGCTGGCGCGGGAGCGGAGTTCGAGAAGGCCGGTGTACAGGACCGCGTCGAGATCGTCGGCGGCGACTTCCTGGCGTCCGTGCCGGAGGGCGGCGACGCCTACCTGGTGGTGAACGTCCTCCACAACTGGGAAGACAAGAAGGCCGAGATCATCCTCTCGCGCATCCGAGAGGCGATGGCGGATGACGGCCGCGTGCTGCTCGTCGAGGTCGTCATGCCAGCGGACGGCGACGAGGGGCTGACCGTCAAGCTGATGGACCTCAACATGATGGCCCACGCCGACGGAGTGCAGCGCAGCGAGGCCCAGTACGCGGAACTCTTCGCGAAGGCCGGCCTGAAGCTGTCCCGCATCCTCCCGAGCGGCGGGCTCTGCAGCATCGTCGAGGCCGTCCGCGCTTGAGCCGGGGGTACGCCGCAGGGCCGCCGGGCAGATACCCGGCGGCCCGGTGAGGCCCCGCCCATCAGGGGCGGCGGCCGTACCAGCCCACGAGCTTGTCGATGTCGGGAGCGTCTTCGCGCACGTCGACCACAGGACCGAACGGCACCTGGCCGCCGCGGGGCTCCGCGGGCACGGCCCGGTGCATGTGGGCCAGCGGCGCCGCGAGAACCTCCGGGTCCCACTCGGGGGACTGGCTGGTGGCCTTGGCCAGGTCCCAGGTGTGCAGCACCAGCTCATTGGTGTAGATCACCGCGCCGACCACACCCGGAACCGGGCCCCACGGCAGGCCGATCTGGCGCCCGAGCACGGCGGGGTCGGACCACACAGCGTCGAACTCCTTCGTTGCCTGGGCCCACGCCGCGGCCCAGGCGCCGTCGGCGACGTCGTCGGCGAAGTGCGGAACGCTCATGAACGAGCCGCCCGCGCCCAGTACGGCGATCCGACGCAGTACCGACACGAGGTGGTTACCCATGTCGCGGACCGAGTAGTCGGGACACGGGGTGGTGGTGTCGTACTGGTCGGGGCGCACTGCGGCGAGGGTGCGTCCGACGAGTTCGACGGCCTTGAACAGACCACCGCGCGGGTCGGTGGCGTCGGGGGAGGAAGAGGTGGGGGAGGCGGAATTCGCATTCTCAGTCATGTTTTCATCGTCCACGCCAAATAGGCCCTCTTGTGTCCTATTTTAGAAAAAAGATTAATTAGGGATGACCGTCTTGAAGGCTGATCGTCTGGTGGCGACCCTGCTGATGCTCCAGGCGCGCGGGAGGGTGACGGTGGGTGAGGTGGCGCAAGAGCTCGAAGTGTCCGAACGCACCGCGCGCCGCGACCTGGAGGCCCTCGGCACGGCTGGCGTCCCCGTCTACTCGCAGCGTGGCCGGGGCGGCGGGTGGAGCCTGATCGGCGGTGCGCGCACCGACCTCACCGGCTTCACCTCGCGCGAGATCGGGGCGCTCTTCCTGGCCGCCGGACCTCTGTCGGCCTCGCCCGAACTGCGAGCGGCGCTGCGCAAGCTGTGGGGGGCCGTGCCCGCCCCGATGCGGCCGCACGCCGAGGCGGCGGCCAAGGCGATCGTCATCGATGGGCTCGACTGGTCGCGTACGGCGGCGGACAGCAGCGGACCCCACCACCACGCCCTGGAACGGGCGGTGCTGGGCGGTGAACGGGTCCGCCTCGGCTACACTGCGCACCCCGACAGGACGCCCAGTGAGCGGACCGTGCACCCGCTCGGCCTGGTGTCCAAGGCCGGCTGCTGGTACCTCGTGGCCGGCACCGAGGACGGGCCGCGTACCTTCCGGGTCAGCCGGGTCACCTTCGTGGAGCCGACAGGCGAACCGGTGCGGCGTCCCGAAGGCTTCGAACTAGCCTCGGCCTGGCAGGACTTGGTCGCCGAGGTGGAGCAACGCCTGAGCGCGACGACCGTGCGCGCCCGAGCCGACCTGGACGCCGTGCCGCTGCTGCGTCGGCTGTTCGGCGGCCGGCTGCGCACCGGCGAGATCCAGTCTGACGGGCGGGTCGAGTTCGCGGCCGACGGTCCGTCGGTACAGGACCTGGTGGCCCGTCTGGCAGGCCTCGGCCACCGTGTCGAGGTCCTCGATCCTCCCGAGGCGCGAGAGTCTCTCGCACGCCTTGGGCATTCACTGGCCGCCGTCTACGGCAGGAACTGAGTGATAGTCACTTTCCCCTAGGTACCTACTATGTTGAGGATGCTAGCGTCCTGGAAGTGACGGAGCAGAGCACCGTCAGGCCAGACGGCGCAGCTGCTCGACGGCGGTAATTTCACTCAATGCCCATTGAATAGGGAGCTGTTCATGATTGTTGTCACCGGAGCCACCGGTAACATCGGCCGCCCGCTGGTCGCGGCGCTCGCCGAGGTGGGCGAGGACGTCGTGGCCGTCTCGCGGCGCCCGCTGCCCTCCGGCCTTCCGGACGGCGTCCGTCACGCCCAGGCCGATCTCGGGAATTTCGCGAGCATGAAGCCGGTCCTCGAAGGCGCCGACGCCTTCTTCATCCTGCTGGCCGGCGAGCTGAACGGTCCCGGCGAGAGCGCGACCGTGCTGCTCGACCTGGCCAAGGAGGCCGAGGTCAAGCGGGTCGTTCTGGTCTCTTCCCAGCTCGCCGGCACCCGTTCCGACACCGTCTCGCACAACCGCCTCCGCGAGTTCGAGGCGGCCGTGCGCGAGTCCGGACTGGACTACACGATCCTGCGCCCAGGCGGTTTCGCCTCCAACGCCTTCGCCTGGGCCGAGTCGGTCCGCGGCCAGCGCTCGATCTTCCACCCGTTCGGCGAAGTCGCGCTGCCCGTCGTCGACCCGGCGGACATCGCCGCGGTCGCTGCAGTGGCGCTGCGCGAGGACGGCCACTCGGGTCAAACGTACGTGCTGACCGGACCTGAGGCGATCACCCCGCGCCAGCAGGCCGCGGTGATCGGCGAGGCCCTGGGCGGGGACGTGACCTACGTGGAGCTGACCCGTGAGGCCGCCCACGCGCACCTGGCGCAGTTCATGCCAGAGGACGTCATCGGCGGCACCCTGGACGTCCTCGGTTCCCCGCTGCCCGTCGAGCAGCTGGTTAGCCCGGACGTGCAGAAGGTCCTCGGCCGTCCGGCCGGCTCCTTCGCCGGTTGGGTCGAGCGCAGCCTGCCGGCCTTCAAGTAGGCCGCCCGCCAGGGGCGCGCGGAACGCCGCGCGCCTCAGGCGAGCCCCAGACCACCGCCGGAGTCGTCTGCTGCCCATCCCCCGCGACAGCAGGCGCCCGGCGGTTTTCGCCGTTGCGGCCCGGCGACACCACGCACCCGAGGGGGGTCTGTCCAACGAACAGCTCTGTCTCACATCCGGTGGTAATGGGCAGTGGTGGAGGTGATGGGTAGGCCTACCGATCACGGAGTCGCAGGTCCGTACGGTGGACTGCTCGTTCCATGGAATCGGCCGGTCTGCGCAACGGCCACCGATGTGAGCCGGCCGCTCGGAGGCGGCAGCCCCACTTCAGCGCCATCCGCGCGTGAACCATCCAGGTCAGAGCCCAATCACACTCACTGCAACCCACGACGGCCGGTGCTCACGGCCCGTGACCACCGGATGTGAGACAGAGCCGTTCGTTGGACAGACCCTACCTCCGAGGACTTCGAGGAAGTCTGGGGTCCTGCCCGTCGGCAGATCGCATCCCGACCCAGCTGACCTCTCAGCCCCGCGGAGGCTTCTTGGCATCATCTCGACATGCCCCCGCCCCTTCCCCGCACTGTCCTAGCCGTCAACACCGCTCAGTTCCTGGACCTGGCCCAAGAGGCCGCCATGCACGGCTTCAGCCAGCGCCGCCCGGTCGACTGGCTCCAAGAGCACCTCGCCGCAGAGGCGACGCACTACCTGTTTCCTACCCTCGTACAGCGGCTCACGCACCGTCCCGAGATGCCGCTGCAGTGGAGGTGCCAGCAGCTTCTGACCGTCAGCACCGGCGAACAGATCTGGGGTCTGCTCGACATCCTTCCCGGCACCTTCGACAAGCTCCCGGAGACCTTGGACACGGCGTCCAAGAAGGACATCGTAAGCCGCATCGAGCAAGCAGTGACCGTGCGCGAGTGGGGGGAACGGATGGCTGCCGATGCAGGTTCGTGACGCCCCCGGGCAGCTTCTGCGGGACCTCCGGGGGAGATGAGAGTCGCCTGCTCAGCAGAGGGTGCCGCCGAGGAGGAGCAAAACCCCTTGGCGCCTGCGACGGAGTGGACCATGGTGCGGTGATGAGCACTGAAGTGGAACCGATCGAGCATGAGGACCGGTGGGTCCTGAACCTCCGAGGCCTGAGTGTCGCCAGGATCAGCATCGACTTTCGGCTGACGCTCGCCCTCGATGCGGGGTGGGAAGTCGTACTGGAAGCACCGGCTCGGCTCTCGGCAGGGTCACTCCACACCAGTCCTGGCCTGCCTCTGACGCCGGAGTCTCAGGACGTGGCTGCGGCTCTTCCCCTGTTCGGGGCGAATGCCCTGTCCGCGGTTGCGTTCAAGTCCGGCGTCCTGCGGATGGTGTTCGACAGCGGCACGCATCTGACGTGTTCGGCCGACACGTCGTTCGAAGCCTGGCAGATCACAGGACCGCGAGGATGGCGCTTCGTACGCCAGATGTTCGGACGAGCCAAGCTCCCCCTGCTCCGCATGCGTGTCCTCCTTACGGCAGCAGGAAACAAGGGGACACCGCAGCCGTAGTGTCAGACTGGTGCGTCATGCTCACCGGCATGAACGAAGACGCCTTCTGGCAGCTCATCGAAGAGTGCAGGCCCACGGGACCGGACCCTGACGCCGAACGGCTTGCAGCTGAATTGACCGACCGCCTTGCCCAGTCCCCGCTGTTTGTGGTCACCGGCTTCGCCGCACAGCTGTCATGGATGCTCTACCGTCTGGACCGCAAGGAACACGGAGAGGGCCTGTCCGGCGACGCCTTCCTTTACACACGCTGCGCGGTCGTCGCCGCCGGCCGCACCGCGTTCGAAAGCGTCATCGAAGATCCTGCGGACTTTGTCCCGTACGCCACCGACCACATCTGGGCCGAGAGCCTGCTCTACACACCGGACCATGCATACGAACGCATCACCGGCGAGAAATGGGACCGCAACACCCGCTACTCCTATGAGTCGTACTCGAACACCGCGGGCTGGGCTGACTGAACGCCGTCGCTCACGTCTAGTGACGAAGTCGAACCACCTTGATCGTCCTCACGGAATTTGTGCCTGATCCTCCTAGAGATCAATGAAGCCAGCCTGATCAGCGTTGAGACCCCGAGTTACTGCGTCGACGGCTCGGTGCGCTGCCCAAGGGCGCTGTGCACTAACAGTGCGGCGTTCGCAGCGCCCGACATCTCGGTGGTGAGTTCGACCAGCCGAGTGCGGAGCTTTGACGGCTTGCTCACTCGCAGCAGGGACGTGGGGGCAGGGAGGGCCGGGGAAACTTCCGTCACTCGTACAACCATGGTTGCGCATCGACAGTCTGGGATACGTCACCGCTGCGCGAAGCCCAGGTGAACGACGGGCTAACGGGCGGGCGCTCCTTCTGATTCCGGATGCCCCCGCATCCCCGCACGCCCAGAGGACACCTACATGTACAGACGCATACGACTCGCCCTTGCGACCACGGTCGCCGCGGCGTTGACTGGTGGTCTCGTGGCCGGGGCGGCTGCCCCGGCCGCTGCTGTCACCGCTGCCGGTAACGGCCTGCACGGTGACTTCAACGGCGACGGCTATCGTGATGTCGCGATCGGCGTGCCCGGTGGCACGGACGGCAATATGGGCGCTGGCTGGGTCGGTGTCGTGTACGGCACGTCCGCCGGTATCGACCCGGCCAGGCGGAAGGTTCTCACGCAGGGCGGGAGCGTCAATCCTGGCACGCCCGAGGGTGACGACCTCTTCGGTGCGAGGCTGTCCGTCGCCGACTTCGACGGTGACGGTTTCAGCGACCTCGCGGTCGGTGCACCCGGTGAGGATCTCAGCCCGAACGCCGATCAGGGCACGGTCACTCTGTACTGGGGCGGTCCGAGCGGACTGGGCACATCCGCCGTGCTCGTCAAGGACCCGGTGCCGAGGGACGGCAACAAGTTCGGCGGCGCACTCACCGCAGGGGATTTCGACGGGGACGGGGACACCGACCTCGCCTCCTACAACGCCCTCTTCTCCACCGTCTCGGTCCTCAACGGGCCGTTCACCCGCACCGGCACCTGGGCCTCCGCCTCGACCGTGCCCCTGCCGGAGACCTCGCAGTACGCCACCGGCTACCTGTCCTCCGGAAACGTTTCCGGCGACGCGGCCGACGACCTGGTCGTGCAGTACCGCCCGATGCGCGGTGGCGCATCCCGCGCCTGGTACTTCCGGGGTTCCACTTCCGGTGAAGGGCTGGTCCAGGAGGCCGTGCTGCCCTCCTCGCACACTTCCGCGGTCGGGGACATCGACAAGAACGGGTACGCCGACATCGTGGTGGCCGACGCCTACGGGACCACCGGCCTCGGTGGGACGGTGACGGTGCTGTACGGCAGCTCCGCCGGCCTCGGCACGAGCCGGGCGGCGACTGCCCTGACTCAGAACTCGTCCGGCGTTCCCGGCTCCTCGGAGAGCGGCGACCGGTTCGGGGCCTCCCTTTCTGTCGCTGACGTGACCGGCGACGGTTACGGGGATCTGGCCGTCGGGCTTCCCGGCGAGGACCTCGGCAGTCTCGCGGACGCGGGATCGGTCGTCCTGCTGCGCGGTTCAGCGAACGGCATTGCCATCAGCGGCAACCAGAGCATCACCCAGGACACATCCGGGATCCCGGGCACGGCGGAGAGCAAGGACCAGTTCGGCTCCTTCGTCCTGCTGTCGGACATCAACAACAAGGGCAGGGCCGACCTCACGGCCTCCGCGATCGGTGAGGCGGTCGCCGGCACGACCGTACGCACCGGTGCCGTATGGCGGCTCCGCGGCGCCGGCACCGGTCTCACCGGCACCGGCTCCAAGAGCTTTGGCTCCTACGAACTCGGGCGTGCCCGTGAGGACCAGACGTTCGGGCAGGCGTTGGGCGGATAACGCCGCCGGGGCGGCCGGAGAGCCGGTGCTCCCGGATCGGACGCCGAAGCGGGGCGGCCGCCGGCGGGACCACCGGGAGGTGATCGACGCGATCGCTTGCCGATCGCGTGGGTCATGTCCGGCGCGCCCTCGGTGCTCAGCAACGGCCATACCGGGAAGGCGGAATCGGCGTTTCTCCAGGGCCGTGTCCAGCGACGTGGGATCACCGAGATTGCCGCGTACTGCCTGCACACCTTCCGGGAAGTCCGCCTCCCCTGTCACCAGCGTCCGCACGGGCATGCCCCCCGGCGTGCAGTGGGGGCCACCACCGCGCTGCCGGCTTTTCCCGTCGTGCCGCTCATCAGGATCCTGGTCTGTGTCATCAAAACCTCCTCGTCTCGCCGTTCGTTGACGCGGCTCTCGTTCGTCAACCAGGGTTCGGGTCAAGGACCGGCCGGCCGGAGCGGCCGTCAGGTGCTGTGCCCACTCGTAACTGGAGATGGGTACGCCCCCTTAAAGGTGTGGCCTGGCCTGGGAGTTGTTGACTGGTGGGTTCCGGGGCGGTGTCCGGCTTCTGCCGTGGCCGGGGTGGTGGCGGTTCATGGTGTCGCTGCCAAAGGAGTTGGAGGCGGCGGAGGCCGCGGCTCGGCGGGTGGTGGAACTTCGGGCGGAGGCTGCTGAGTTGGCCGTCCGGTGGGAGCGGGCCAGGCAGGGTCTGTTGCGGGTGGTGATGGTGGGGGTGGCCGTCGTGGGGGAGGCTGTCGTGGGGGTGTTGGGGGAGGTGTCGGTGGTGGGGCGGGAGTCGGTGTCTGGGTGTCCGTCCCGGTCCGCTTTGCCGAGGCGTGTGTCTGGGTGAGCGGTGGCAGTCCCGGGTCGGTCCGGGTCGCCTGGCGGACTGTGTTCTGGCCGGTCTTATGGGGTCAGTGTTGTGAGTATTTTTCTGAGCCATTGGTGGGGTGGCAGGGCGTGTGCTCCTTTGCGTAGTCGCTTCAGCCGTTCTGCTCGTTCGGCTGGAGGGAGGGCGAGGCTCTGGGCGATGGTGTCCGCGAGCTGTTGTATGTCGAGGGGGTCGACGAGTGTGGATCCGTCGGCGAGGTCGTCGGCGGCGCCGGTGTGCTGGGACAGGATCAGTGCGAGGTTGTGCCGGCTGAGTACGGCGGCTTCTTTGGCGACGAGGTTCATTCCGTCGCGTACCGGGTTTACTACCATCACGTCGGCCAGGGTCATCGCTGCCAGTGCGCGTGGGAAGTTGTTACGGGTCTCCAGCACGATGGGCTGCCAGCGGTTGGTTCCGAAGCGCTGGTTGATGGCGCCTGTCAGCTGGTCGACGTGCGCTGCGAGGTCGCGGTAGGCGGCCAGTTCGCTGCGTGAGGCGTAGGCGAGTACGTAGTGCACCAGGGATCCGTGCTGTTCGGGGTGCTGTTCGAGGAAGCGGGCGTACGCCGTAAGGCCGCGCACGATGTTCTTCGAGGGTTCCATCCGGTCCACGCGTACCACCAGCCGGGCGTCCCCGGTCAGGGCACGCAGCTGCTTCTGGTGCCCGGTGACGTCGGGCGACGCGGCCCGGCTGTGGAGGGACGCCGCGTCCACGCCGACGGGGAAGGAGCGTACCTGTGACCACCGCCCGTCGGGTCCGCGTACGGCTTGGTGTGCAGGGTCGGTGCGCAGGCCCAGCTGTTCGCAGCAGGACATGAATGCCTCGGCCCAGCGCGGCACGAGGAAGCACACCAGGTCCGCGCCGAGCAGACCGTTGACCAGCTCGTGCTGTATGTCGTCGGGGAGTGCGGCGAAGTGTGGCCAGTCCGCCCACGGTGTCATTGTGCAGTGTGCGCTGCGCAGGTCCGGGCGCAGCTTTCGCAGCCGGCGGGCTGTGAGTGTGAGGTGGTAGTCCTGGAGCAGCACGGTGGCGCCGGGTGCGGCGGCCTGGGCGCACGCGGCGGCGAATGTGTCATTGACGCGGCGGTAGGCGTCCCAGTGTGCCCGAAGCTCCGTGCCGAAGGTGATCGGTGTTCCCGTGGGGGCAGATGGTGCTGGAGGAACCACAGCAGTTCGCTGGAGATGGTGCGGTAGTGGCTGGTGAAGTCGGCCGGGTCGATGTCGAGCAGGCGTACGCCGATCGGCCCCTCGGGCAGGTCGACCACATCAAGATGCTGTGGTGGGCGCAGTTTACGGGTGTATGCCCGGTCCTCGTCGGTGAGGGCGGCGGCGACCCATATCCCGCCGTGTGAGGCGAGTGCCGGGCCGAGTACGGCGATCAGTCCGCCCGATCCCCGGTGCACTGCCACGTGTCCGTCGGCGCCGGTGCGCCGTTCGACCGGGCCGCGGTTGGAGGCGATCACCAGCTCGGCACGGCCCTGCTGTGTGGTGTCCATCGTCTGGGAGTTTTCCCTCCGGTTTAGGTTCCCTCCGGCCGCTGGCCACGCTGCGTACTGCGGTGGTGGCGACTCTTCGCCGGGGGGGAGGGGAAAGTGTATGCAGGTGCAACAGGCCTTCTGGCAGGGCGAGTTGACAGAGGAGTGATAAGGATTCATCAGAGATGGGGCCCAGACCTTCAGGACCTGGAAAGGTCGATGGCGGCCGGTTCGCGCCGCGCTTACGCTCACCTGCGTTCGGAGCACAGCTCCCCACAGACGCGAGGTGCCGCATGGACCCCATGGTCGATTCCGCGGGTGGCCGGCTGGACCCGGTGGATCCTGAGACCGTGTCCCCGCAAAGCCTGTCCGCCTTCCGGGACTATCTGGCCGTACGCCACCGGACGATCCGACTGCCTGATCAGGCCGCGCGCCGGCGCATCGGCAGCCGTACCGTCCTGGTGACCGGAGCGGCAGGCTGTATCGGGCGGGCGTTGCTGCGTGAACTGCATTCCTACGCCCCGGCACGCATCGTCGGTGTGGGGTTGGAGGAGCAGCCCCGTCTGCCGGATGCAACCCAGTACCACTGCCTCGATATCCGCGACGGCCCCGGGCTGACCGCGCTGCTGCGTCAGGTGCGGCCCGATCTCGTCTTTCATCTGGCGGCACAGCGCGACCCGGGCCTGGCGGAGCGCGAGGCCGCGCTGACCATCACCACCAATGTGCTCGGCACGGCCCATGTCATCGAGGCGTGTGCCGCCGCCGGCACCGGACAACTGGTGTACGCGTCCACCGGAAAGGCTCTTCGGCCCTACACCAGCGATGTCTACGCCCAGAGCAAGCGCACCGGGGAGTGGCTGGTCGCCGATGCGGCGGCGCGCGGGATTGTGCCGGGTACGGCCGGGACACCTCTTTCTACGTGCAGTCGGCGCGCGAGTCGGCCCAGTTGCTGCTCACGGCGGCGCTGGCGCCGCTGGATGCGCAGTTTCGGCTGTATGCCATCCATGACCTGGGCTGGCCGGTGAGCCTGCTGGACCTGGCGCTGGGAACAGTGGCCGAGCAGGGCAGGGCCGTGCCCGTCAAGGTCGTCGGATACGAGCCCGGTTATGAGGAGCAGCCTTACCCCGGTCTCTACGATCCGCGCTACTCCGGTGACGTAAGCCCTCTGATCAACAGTCTGGAGGCGCGCCGAACGCGTACCCGCTGCCCGGCGGCGACGTCGACTGCGCCTCGGGCCGGCCAGAGCTGACCTTGGAACTGCGTGCGGGCTTCGAGCGGCTGTCCCGGTTGTGTACCCACTCGAGCGTCGAGGATGAGATACGTGGCGTCTTCGACACGCTGGGCTGGTCTCTGCTGAACCACGCGATCGCCGGTGCGCCGCCGGGCTCGGTGCGTCGCATCACCAGGATCACAAGGCCGTACCGTGCCCGCATGACGCCCGAGCACCTCAGGATCGACGACCTGCTGCGCAAGCACGAGGAGTCTTTGCAGACGCCGGCGGAGGTCGTGTGATGTCCCGGGGGGGCCGGGCCGGCGGGCACTGCGCGGCCGCCGGGCGCGGCCGCGCCGACCGCCGCCGCCGCCGAACGGAGCACGGACCGTACGCGGGCACCGTATGTGCCCAGGGTTCTGCTGGCCGCGCAGGCTGTGGGTGCGCTGGGACTGGCAGCCGGAGGAACGGCCGGAGCGCTGATGGCCGAGGACGTCCTGGGATCGGCGGCGTTCACGGCGCTGCCGCTGGGGCTGCTGGTGCTGGGATCGGCTCTGTCCGCGCCGCTGCTCACGGTGTTGATGCGCCGCCGCGGGCGGGCCGCGGGACTGGCCGCCGGATACGCCCTGGCCACCGCGGGTGCCGCTGGGGTGATTGTCGCGGCTGCTGTGGCCAGCCCCGCAGCGCTCCTGCTGGGCGCAGTCTGCTGCTCGGCGCCGGCAACAATGCCGTGATGCTCGGCCGGTACGTGGCCGCGAGCAGTGCGCCTGCCGGACATACCGCACGTGCCATGAGTAGCGCGATGACCGCGGTCACCGTCGGGGCGGTCGCCGGCCCGGCGCTTTTGGGCCCCGCGGGTGCGGTGGCACGGGCCCTGGGACTGCCGGAGACCGCGGGCCTGTACCTGCTGGCCGCTGTCGCCTTCCCGGCCGCGGCCGTACTGACCCTGCGGCTTGACCTGCGGCTGTGGAACGCCGCCTCGCAGGCCGGCGAGCATGCCGCGGGCGGTGGTTCGCCGGCGCGAGGCCGTGGCGGACAGGGGGGCGGCCCCACGGTTTGGGACGGCCGCCGAAGGGGTGGGGCGGCCCTGGCGCTGCTGCTGCTGGGCGTGGCGAATCTGACCATGGTGACAGCGATGGGCGTCACACCGGTGCACCTGCACGCCCATGACTGGCCCCTGGATTCGGTCGGCCTGCTGGTGGCCGCTCATGTCGCGCCGATGTTCGGCCCCTCGGCCGTGTCGGGGCGCCTGTGCGACCGTTTCGGCGCCAGGAGCGTGGCGCTGCTCGGCACTGTCGTCCAGCTCCTGGCCCTGCCGCTCATCGCACCCGCGGGAACGGGCAGCACCTGGATGGCCGTGCCCGGACTCCTGCTGCTGGGCCTGGGCTGGAATCTGCATCTCATCAGTAGCAGCGCGCTGGTGATCCAGCGCAGCCGCGGCGCGCGCCGTCACCGGGCGGAAGGGATCGGCGAATCGGTCATGGGTATGGGCGCGGTCGCCGGGACGCTCGGCCTTGCCGGCCCCCTGCTCACCATCGGCGGACTGCCCCTGCTGTGCCTCACGCTGGGCGCTGTGACCCTGCTGGCCTCGCTGCCGCTGCTCAAAGAGGTGCGCCGGTGAGCGCGAGGGCCGCACCACGCGGCCGTGCACAGCACCGCACGCAGGCCGTCCTCTTCGACTTCTCCGGCACGCTGTTCGACGACACGTCAGTGATCAGGGCTGAGCGCCTGGTCGCCCAATGTGCCCTGCGGGGCGGGGCGTTGGACACCGCACGGGCCAAGGAGCTGTGTGCGGGCATCCTCGCGGCACTCGATTCGCCCGAGGGGCAGGCGCGGCGCGTGAAGGCGGACCTGTCGGCCGGGCGGCACCGCAGGGTGTGGACCGGCCTTGCCGACCAACTCGCCTAGGAACACAGCCTGTTCCTGATCGAGGACAACTGCGACGCGGTCGGCTCGACGTATGACGGGCAGCTGACCGGCACCTTCGGTGACATCACGACCGTCAGCTTCTATCCGGCCCACCATCTGACCATGGGGGAGGGCGGCTGCGTACTGACCTCGAACCTGGCCCTCGCGCGGATCGTGGAGTCCCTGCGCGACTGGGGCCGGGACTGCTGGTGCGAGCCGGGCGAGACCGACAAGTGCCTCAAGCGGTTCAAGTACCAGATGGGCACGCTGCCCGAGGGCTACGACCACAAGTACATCTTCTCGCACGTCGGTTACAACCTGAAGGCGACCGATATCCAGGCCGCCCTCGGACTGACCCAGCTCGACAAGGTCGACGAGTTCTGCGACGCCCGCCGCCGCAACTGGCGCCGGCTGCGCGACGGCCTGGAGGGCGTACCGCACCTGATTCTGCCCAGGGCCACCGAACGCAGCGACCCGAGCTGGTTCGGGTTCGCGCTCACAGTGGACCCCGAGGCACCGTTCAAGCGGGCGGAACGGGTGCAGTTCCTGGAGGACCGGAAGATCGGCACCCGGCGGCTGTTCGCCGGCAACCTGACCCGCCACCCGGCCTACATCGATCAGCCGCACCGCGTTGTCGGGGACCTGACCAACAGCGACATCATCACCGAGCAGACCTTCTGGGTCGGCGTCTACCCGGCACTGACCGACGAGATGCTCGACTATGTCGTCTCGTCGGTGAAGGAGTTCGTGGGGGGCCGCGCACGACCGTGACCACTACCGCAGTGACCGAGCACACCGGGGCAGCGCCGCAGCCGCGGCCCAGGGCGCGACGCCGCGCGCCGGCCTTGGCCGCGTACGCCTACAGGCGCCCCGTCCACACGGAAACCTGGAGAACCGGGTCGTCCCAGCAGTGCGCATGGCCAGGGGTTACGGCGGTGCACACGCTCCGCAGCACCCTCACCCAGTGTCATCCGCACTCATTTGACGGAACTTGACACAGGTCTGAAGCGGCAGCCCTTGAGATGTTCCTTGCGAGCGAAGAGGCCTGTGGCCAGGCTCCGCTGTCCTGGCCGGCGTGAAAACTCTCCGTCGGTGTGGTTCGGCTCGGAGCCGCACGCGCGCACGCAACCCCTCCAGGAAACTCCCTCGGCCGACATGAACGAGGCCCCGCCCGAAGGCCTCCCGTGACCCCCCTCCGTCCGGCCTCGCTCTCGCGGGTACGGACGGCATGCCGCTCTTCGGACTGTGACCCAGGCCAGGGATTGACCTCAAGTGCGGTTCATATTTTAGCGTCCATGGCACAGCAGGCCAGTTATCCGCCCCAGAGACAGGGAACCTCATGACCTCCGTAGCCGCGCCCCGCGCGAGCCGAAAAGAGTGGACCGGATTAGCAGTGCTGGCGATGCCGACACTGCTGATCGCGATGGACATGACCGTCCTGCACCTGGCGGTGCCTGCGCTCACAGCGGACTTGCAGCCGAGCACCTCGCAGATGCTGTGGATCCTGGACATCTACGGCTTCCTCGTCGCCGGTCTGCTGATCACCATGGGAACACTCGGCGACCGGATCGGACGACGGAAGCTGCTGCTGGCCGGTGCCGCCGCCTTCGGCGTGGCCTCGGTGCTCGCCGCGTTTTCCACCAGCGCCGAGATGCTCGTAGTGACCCGGGCACTGCTCGGTGTCGCCGGCGCGACGCTGATGCCTTCCACCCTTTCGCTGATCCGCAACATGTTCCACGACGCGGCACAGCGCACGGTCGCCATCAGCATCTGGATGACCTGCTTCGCGGTGGGCGGCGCCCTCGGCCCGCTGCTCGGCGGGTTCCTGCTCGACCACTTCTGGTGGGGCTCGGCGTTCCTGATCGGTGTCCCGATCATGGTGATTCTTCTGGTACTCGGTCCGGTACTGCTGCCGGAGCACCGTGACAGCGACGCCGGCCGGCTGGACCTCGTCAGCGCCCTGCTGTCCCTGATCGCCGTGCTGGCGGTCGTCTACAGCCTCAAGCTGGTAGCCGAACACGGCGTTGGCCTGCAGAGCGCCGCGTTCATGGTGCTCGGCCTGATCGTCGGGGTCATCTTCATCCGTCGGCAAAAGACACTTGCCGACCCGCTGGTCGACCTCGAACTGTTCCGCGAGCGCACGTTCAGCGTCTCGGCCGTCCTTCTCACCGTCGGCATTCTCGTGATGGCCGGCTCACAGCTCTTCACGCTGCAATACCTCCAGCTGGTCCATGGACTCTCCCCGCTGCAGGCCGGCCTCTGGTCGCTGCCCAACGCGGCCGGGCTGATGGCCGGCGCCATGACGGCACCGGCTCTCGCGGCAAAGATCCGTCCCGGCTTCGTCATCGCGGGAGGCCTGATCGTCGCGGCCTTCGGCCTGGCGATGCTCACTCTGGTCAGCGCGGACGCCGGCCTGGGGATCCTGGTGACGGCATCGGCCCTGATGGGTGCGGGCATCGGGCCGATGGCGGCCCTCGGCACCGACCTGATCGTCGGCGCGGCTCCGCCCGAGCGTGCCGGTGCGGCCTCGGCGATCTCAGAGACCAGCACCGAGCTGGGTTCCGGGCTGGGAATCGCGGTCCTCGGCAGCATCGGCTTCGGTGTCTACCGCAGCGAGATCGGCGACACCATGCCGGCCGGAGTACACGACGAGGCGGCGCTCGAGTCGCTCGGTGGCGCCGTGGCGGCGGCCGGGAAACTCTCCGGACAGGCCGGTACGGAGCTGCTCACCGCCGCCCGCGAAGCCTTCGTCCTCGGGCTGCAGGTGACGGCACTGGTCAGTGCCGGGGTGGCCGTTCTCCTCGCGGTCCTGGCAGCGGCTCTGCTGCGAGAGGTCAAGCCGGGAGCCGGCCACGAAGAGGCCGGGGACAGCGGCCCGAACGCCGTGACACCGCCGTCTGCCCCCCAGGGCGCGCGCGAGGTCGCAGCCGACGCCTGAGCCACCGAAGGCCAACCATCCGAAGACCATCGGCGCGGCGGGGCGAACCAACGCCCCGCCGCGCCTCCCACGACAGCTGGAGGCACACACCATGAACCGCCCGGACGGCAGGACCACCAGGGTCGAGGTCGTTCTCGACGTCATCTGCGCGGCGTCGTACGTCGCGTACGTGCGGCTGGAGCGCGCGATTCGGCGAGTGCGGGCCGAGGGGGGCGAGGTGGAGGTCGTCTTCCGTCCCTTCCAACTTGCCCCCGACGCGGGCTTCGCCGGGGAGCCGCTCCTTGAGGTACTCGCCGAGGGGTTCGGCGGGCACGTCGTGGCGGAGACCGAGCAGGCGGCCGCAGACGCGGTGCACGACGGCGTGACGCTCGACTACGGGCGGGCGCTGGCGGCCGACACCTTCGAGGCGCACCGCCTCATCGCCTCCGCGGCGGCACGCGGCCTGGCCGAGCCCATGGTCGAGCGGCTGTTCCGGGCCCACTTCACCGACGGCCTGAACATCGCCGAGGCCCCCGTCCTGGACCGGCTGGCCGCCGAGACCGGTGTCGCGGCCAATGACGCATCCGCCGCCGAGCTGCGCGCCGAGCTCTCCCGCATCCGCGCCGGCGGCATCCGCTCGGTGCCGCGGATCTCCTTCAACGACGGGCCCCCGCTGACCGGGGCGCAGCCGGAGAAGACGTACGAGAGGGCACTGCGCTCGGCCGGCACGACGCCCTGACCACTGTCCCGGACCGCTTCCGGGACATCTCCCGGGGCAGGAGTGCCTGCCCGCCCATGTGAATTGGAGCCACCCATGCGGGTCTTGTTCGCGGTATTCCCGGCCACAGCGCATCTGCATCCCATCACGCCACTGGCATGGGCATTGCAGAACGCGGGCCACCAGGTGCGGGTCGTCAGCCCAGACGTCCATCGCGCCTTCCACGCCCGGGAAGAGGAACGCCGGGCCGAGCACCGCGCCCAACAGGAGCGAGAGCAGCGCGAGCGGGAAGAGACCAAGCAGCTACAGAAGGCCGCCGCGTGGGCGTGTCTGACCCGCGGCCGTGACGTCTACCCGAGCGATGCCTGGCAATCCGTACCACCGGGCAGTGACTGCACCGTGTGCACCTCCGCCAAGGAGGGTGAGCGCCAGAAGGCCGAGGAACGGGCGGCTGAAGAGGCTCAGGCGAAGGCGGAAGCGGATGCGTGGCGCAAGGAGAACGGCATCTTCGGCTTCCTCCGCCGCTGACACACCGGAGCTCTGCCGGTCGTGCACACCGCCACCCGTTGGGCGCGGTGTACCGGAGGGATGGGGCCCTGGCCCGGTGGTCAGGACCCCACGGTGCGTGCATCCGTGGGGGCGGATTTCATACGCCACCGGGCAACCGAGCGGGCGCCGGTCGGGTCACGCACGCGACGCCGCCTTCACCCAGCGGGCTGCCAGTGGTTAGAGCAAGGTGCCTTCGAGGGCGCGGCGGTCGCCGGTGAGCGCGTAGCGGCGTACGGCGAGGATGGTCTCGGTGTCGCAGCCGATGTCGTGGGCGAACCGGGTGAGGATGTGGTCGAGGGCTTCCTGCTCGGACCAGTACGGCGGGGCGAGTTCGAGTGCGATCTGTCCCAGGCGTCCGCCGGCCGCAGCCATCTCGTCGACCAGGCGCCGTACCGCGTTCGTGTCAGCGGGGTGCTGCTCGGCGTCGGTGAGCGCCCGCTCCAAGCCCCGGTCGTAGTCTTCGGCGGTGTCGCCGGCGGCGGGGAGCGGTTCGCGGCGGAGTTCGTCGACGGCCTGGCCCACGATGGCGCGGACCGCTGTCCACTCGAGCTGCCCGGCCTGGGCAGCGGCAGTGAGCCGCTCGGTGACGACGGCGGTGAGTTCATCGAGCCGGCCGTGGACTTCGCGCAGCGCCCGCTGCGACAGACCCATGTCCACCAGCCCGGCCGCGTTCGTGTCTCCCGCGGGTGACACATCGGCCAGGACACCGGCCGCGCCGATCGCCCGGTCCAACGCACCAGCCGACTGTGCGATGTCGATCAGCCGGTACGCCTGCGCCCGGCTGATCCCCAGCTCTACCTGCGCGTACTCACCCCACCCGCTGTATCCGAGCGCAACCCATACCCGCGCCCGGTGCGCGTCCCGCACCCGCTGGGCCAGGACCATCGCGGCCCGCCGCGCGTCGTCGATCGCCGCACGCAGCTGCTTGGTCAGCCGCAACGCATCATCCCGGCCGGCCGGTTCCAGCGACCCGCCCTGCTCCGGCTCCCTCATCGACGCCATGTCTCCATGGTGCCCCGGGCGGGTGCGGCTGAGCAGAGGGCGCGAGAAGCACAGGCAAGGCGGGAGTGGATGCGTGCCGAGGGTGAACGGCATCTTGGGCTTCTTGCGACGGGGAAGCACCGGAGCTCTGCCGGTCCTGCACGCGGCCACCGGTTCGGCCGGGTGTGCGGCAGAGGGGTGGGGCCCTGAGCCGGGCACGGTGTCAGGCCCCCCGCGGAGCGCGCACCCGTGGGGGACGGATTTATGCACGCGTCGCCGATTCAACGGCGTCGGCGGGCTCCGGGTCACGGGCCGGAGTGTTCTTCGGGACGTTTAGCCTGCGTCGGGGTTTTTGCCCTTGGCTGTTTTGACGATCCGGTCGATCTGGAGCTTCGCGAGCGGTTGCATGACGTTGGTGTTCTTCAGGTTGTACCCCTTGAGGTGGACGACGACTCCCCCGATCCGCATCATCACCTCGGTGCTGTATTCGTCGGCACGCTCTCCGAAGACAGCATCGGTTTCCTCCGCCCCTGCCGATATCTTCAGCGGCTTGGGGGTCTCGTAGCCCGCAGGTACCCGGTGCGCCTTGGCCACTATGCCCTTGATGGCTACGGCTGCGTTCTCGGCCGTATCGAAGGCGTAGACGTCGATGAACACGTCCTGCCCATCCTGCCCCTCCTGCATCTCCACCACGGTCTGGGGGCCCTCGACCATCCTCAGGGCATGGGCCGTCAGCCCGGCGCAGCTTGTTCCGGTGTCGATGGCGCAGGAACTCGCAGCTTTCTCGCCCACCTCCACGTCGTCGCCGCGCCCGCCGTTATGCCACCCCTTGGGAAGGCTGTTGTTGCTGGGGAGCACCGTCCGCACCTGCTCCGCGGTCAGCAGGATTGGGGCGTTGTCTTCATGCCCTTCCAGGGAATCGCCGTTCTGACGGCCGGCCATTCCGTCGCCCGTGCTCCCGCCTCCGCATGCGGTCAGTGCCGCCAGGAGCACCACGGCCAGAGCCGTTCCCCGTATGTCTGTCTTCACTGCAACTCCCGTCGAACCTTTGATCACTTGAGGTGTCGACTCAACCTCAATCCGGTTCCGACTGCCACCCCCATTTCACTGCCCACGCTGGGGGATGGGGTTACGCCCCGCTGGAACGCTTCGGGCACCTTGGCCGCGTTGCCAAGCCGCGCAGGCACGACACCCTTCCAAACCGACTTGTCATGCGTCGCTCATAGGAGCCGTGCCGTGTGGGCAGACGCTTGATGAGTGAGTGGTGAGGACATGGCCTCCAAGGGCCGGCCGCAGTGGTTGGCGGCCGGCCCCGAGACGTGTTCCCGCTAGTTTGTTCCGCGCTCGCGCTGCTGGTGCCCCACTGCGCTGCCCACGGCAGGCGGGCTTTCGCCGGATCAGTCCACACGGACGGTGGTGTGGGTAGCCTCCCGAAGGTGATCGCTTACGCCCGTTTCATCAAGCAGCTGATCTCCTCGAAGCTGTACCGTCCGGACGGCACGGTGGAGACGACGAAGGATCCGGCGGTGTGGACGCTGGCGCACCGCGGCTACAGCGGATCGGGTCGCCTGGACGTCTGGGTGAGCCCCTCGAAGAAGACCGCTCTGCACGAAGACGCCAAGCTCGCCATGGCGTGCGGCATGGACGAGGACGAACAGGCCACCGAACTGTTCGCCACCGGCCGGTTCGAGCAGGTCCTGCAACGCTACGAGGAAACCCACCCCGAAACCCATCTGCTGCGCGTCCAGGCGGCCTTCCTCCAGACCACGGACGATCCGGTACCAGCCGGGCTGTGAGTGCGAAGTCCCGGGGCCTTGACAGTGGTTCGGGACGTCGCTTCCGCTTGCCTCAACGGCGGTTCAACGACTGGCTGCTGCCCTCGGTCACCGGCTCCTCAAGCCCAGTCGAGTCCGAGATCGGCGAGCGCCGCCAGCTGTTGCTCGTCCAGCCGGTCGCGGCGGTTTTTCTGGTTGGAGAGCCATGCCCCGAGCCGTACGGCAGTGCCGTCTTCGAGGTGCTCGGTGTGCCCGCGCGGCACGACGGTCCGGGCCTCCCGCGCGATGTACTGCGCTAGGGTGCTGACTCTCGCTCTGTTGCCCTGGCTCCGACTCGTATCGGTGTCGGCATCGACCAGGGCTGACCTGGACCTCGGCTGGCGTGGTGTGAGAAGCATCCGTACATGCCCTTGAGAACGCCCCGGGGCGCCGGAATGAGAGTCAGCATCGAGTCGGCCGTGTACTTCGCGCAGCGCCCGCTGCGACAGCCCCAGCGGGGGCAGGGCCCCAAGCGACGTGCTCCTCGGCGAGTGATGCGCGTGTAGCCCGGCGGGAAGGTGTCGGGCCACGCAGGGGGCATGGCTTGCCGGGGCCGGGCTACGCGGTGGTGTGTCTACTTGCCGTTGACGGGGATGACCTGGATTCCGAGCCACGGCCCTTCTGTCCAGAGTTGGCTGGGCCTGACGCCTCGGTAGATCCAGTAGTTGCGGGTCTGCCCGTCGGCGGGGATGCCGGTTTGGTGGTACTGCTCGCTCCAGTTGTGAGCTTCGGTGCCGGGGTACTCCTTGCCCGATGTGGGACTGGAGATCACTCCCATGCCGCGCAGGCCGCGAGAGCCGTACCAGTTGGGGCCCCAGGCGCTGTACTGGACCCGGTAGTCCTTGAAGGGGGCCGACGGTGGGCAGCTGACCCTGATCTGGCCCCAGTGCGCTTTCACGTCACCGATCTTGGGGTTCACGGTGTCGCTGACGGTGCACATGGAGGGCAGATCGATGTTCACCCTGCCGCGGTGGCTGTCCCTGCCCTCGTCGGCTCCGGCGGTGGCCCAGCGGTCCGGGGATCGGGTGGGCAGGAGATGCTGTGATGCGTCGGGCAGGCTGCTGACGTTTCCTGTGTCAAGGCTCTGGCCGAAGGGCCGGAAGTCCTTGCCCGGGATGCAGGCCCGGTCGCCGCATTCGAGCAGCCATCCCTGGGCGATGACGATGTCGGCGGTGTTGTGCCCGAAGATGTAATGGGTGTTGCCGTCCGGAGTTTTACGCCATAGGTCGGACACGGTCTTGGACTTGTAGTAGACCGGGCGGGCTGACATGGGCCGCAGAGGTTCGAGCTTGATCTTGTTGCTTTGGGAGAACGTCACCGTCGATCCCCTGCTGATCTGATCTGCGCTCGAGGGGATCGTGATGTTGAGCGTGTCGCCCTTCCCCTGGTTGCCGCCGCCCTGGGAGAGAGCGCCGGAAATGAACTTGTACGCCATCGCGGCGTAGCCGAGGACAGATCCGATCTGGCTGACCAGCGACGGCTCTCCTGAGGTTGTGATCGTCTGAGAGGTGCTCTTCACGTTCTCGACGGTGAGTTCCTGAGAGGCACCTGACACAAGCTGCTGTGTGGTGCCTGCAGGCGCCAGGTAGAGGTTGTCCTTCTGGTAGAAGGGCAGCGCGACATAGCGCTTGAGGCCGTCCGCCGGCAGATCGGCCGGGCGCTTGTAAGCCCCGTCCCCGTAGCCTCCGAAATCCTCGGCGGCGTACGCAGGAGAGCCGCCGACACCAGGCAGAGCGACAGCCAGCGTGGCCCCCGCCACGAGCGAGGTCAGCACCTGCCGAGCTGCCTTACGAGTGCGGGAAGCCGCTTTGCGGCGACTGCGCCGGCGGTCGTGGAGGCTGTCAGAGCACCGCTTAGTGTCCACGCGTGCCAATACCAGTGATCGGGCGAGCGAGGGAAAGTCCATCACGTCTCCTTCGTTGGCGATTTGCCGCATGACTGGCTATACGCCCACCCGAAGACATATGCCATAGCCACATGCATAAAGCACAGCAAATGCCGCTAAAATGATCATTAGGCATATATTGGGCAAAAGTGCCTGTCATGCCCAGTCAAGTCCGAGTTGGGCGAGCGCCGCCAGCTGCTGCTCACTCAACCGGTCGCGCCGATTTTTGATGTTCGATAGCCATACCCCCAGTCGGACAGGGGTGCCATCCACGACTTCGGTGTGCCCGCGGGGTACGACGGTGCGGGCTTCGCGCCGGATGTACTGCGTGAGGGCTGCCACGCCCCGGGTGAACGCGTCGGAGCCCTTCGCCGCCCCAGCCTTCGCGCTGGTTCGCACGGTGGCCTTCTGCGGCCGTACAGCCGGTTTCACGCCCAGCACGCCCAGGCGCCGCTGCTGCTCGGTGTTCAGGCGTGCCCAATCCCGCTGCTGCCGGGCGAGCCAGCGCCCGATGTCGTCGCCCCGGTAGGTGACGCCGGGCAGGAGCTCCTCCAGCGTCCCGCCGGCTTCCAGGACGGCACACAGGCCGACGTAGTGGCGCTGCCAGTCGACGGTCCACCCCAGCTGCCCGGGGTTCCAGTCCGGATCGATTGCCGCGAGCTGCTCGGCACGCCGTGCTGCGCGCTCGGGGTCCTTCCCGAGCCCTCCGGGGCGGCGGAGGTTGGTGAGCCATTGCCCCACCGGCTTGTCCAGCATGGTGGCGTGGCGGGGCGCGGCCAGGGTGCCGGCCTCCGCGTAGTACGCGCGGGCCGCGGCGAGGTTCTCCTGGAACTGCGCGTCGGCGGTGTCCCAGATCATGCCGAGCTCCTCCAGCTCGTCCGCCCGGGTGCTGAGCATGGTCCCGGCCCGGTACGCCCGCCGCTGATCGGACAGCCACCTCCCCAAGGGGGTAGGAGCCCTCCTGGTGCTCGTAGGGCACATCGAGACTGCTCTCCCGGTCCCGGTAGCGCCGGGCGGCGTCGTACCCGCGCGTCCAGTCCTGCCGTTCGGTGTCCAAGATCTGGAACTTGACCCACTTGGCGACCATCACCGGATCCCTCGGGGCGGCGAACCGCAGCAGCAGCCGCGACTCCTCCTCACCTTCCTCCGGCTCCTCACCGATGCTTTCCGACGGATCAACAACGTGCTTCTGGTTCTCCTGCGGAATAGCGAGCATTTCCACGGCACGCTCATCATGCGCCCGAAGCCCTTCAAGGACCTTCACCAAAGGCCGGTACGAAGCAGAGGTGAACATGTCTTCCGGCTGCTCGTTCTGCGCCAAAAACACTGGCACGATCAGCGTCGCGACCTTCCCCTGATTAGGTTTCTGACGCAGCGCTCGCCCAATGGCCTGCACGATGTCCACGGCCGACCCCTTCGGGTCCAAGAGGGCTACGGAATCCACCGCCCTAATATCGACGCCCTCACCCAGTACACGGCAATTTGAAAGCACCGCCCGCCCGGCCCTGCGCCCGAAGTCGGAGAGCACTGCACGGCGGTGATCGGCCTCGTGCTCACCGCACAGCCAGTCGGCCCACACCCGCTCCGGATACCGCTCCGGATCCGACGCATGCAGCCGCTTCGCCACCCTCGGCAGCCCCTTCGCGAACGCGCTGGCCTCTATGGTCCGGTGATGGAACGTGATGGTGGTCTGAAGCTGGTGCACCGCCATCGTCTCCAGCAACGCCGCCTGCAACGCCCCCATCCGCTGGCCGCGCACCTCTTCCTCCCGCTTCTCCTCGCCTGCCAGGCGGGCAGGAGTCACCACCGGGTCGGTCAACTCGACCACCACGATCTGATAGCGCGCCAGCAGACCACGCGACACCGCTGATGCCAGCGACAGCTCGTAGACGACGGGGCCGTAGATTTTCGGGTCGTCCATGGAACAGGCCAGCTCACGCGGCAGCCGGTGATGGTCTGTATAGGAGTGTCAGTAGAGAGTCGTCATCTAGATATCAGTGGTGGAGCCCTGGTGGCCTGCTAGTTGTCACTGTCAGGTCGTGACGGATTAGCGCTGACAGTAGTGACGAAAGGCCAGGTCGTTTTCGTGCCAACTCCTATGGCAGCCGTGTATTTCATGCAGGTCAGGGGCGTGCGGTCGCTGTTTGTCGATCGTCGGTTTGCTGTGAACGGCACGGCACGGCATGGCCCCGGTTCACTGCGGCCATGCGGGGCGTGGCCGACAGCCCGCGAAAGCGATGACGTCGGCTTCAGACTGTGAGGCTCGCAGGACGGGGTCTACATGGTCGGTCTCCTCACGGGGCCGGGGGCGCAGTGAAAGTGGTCATTGGGGCTTGCGTCGCCTGGCCGTGGAACGCGGCCTCATGCTGAAGGAAGCGCCGAAACCTCGATCAAACGGATGAGATGCGCACTACACGCTTCGATCGGCGTCGCGGCTTCGTCACGTCCCGGCTGCCCCCGTGATCAATCGTGGGTCAGCCCTCAGGCGGCACGGCGGTCGAGCCGCTGTCATCCAAGACCGGCCAGCCAGGGCGGGCTGCCAACCGCAAGCTGGGGGATCTCAGTACAGACGGGACAAGGTCGAGACTGCGTCTAGGACATGCTGCATGGACTGGAGCCACCTGGTTCGGCTGCTCATGTCTCCTGGCAACGGACCCCTCCTGCGATCAGATCGCGTCCGAACTCTGTTTCAACCATGTCAAGAAACTGCGGCGCGTCGATACGCAGCCCTCTGGACCGGAGTTCGCTCGTCCATCTACGCATCATGATGTTGATGTTCGGCGACAGCCATGGCTCACCCAACTCCGAGAGACGCGGTCGGACCTCTTGGTCGATGACCTCCCATCCGGCAGTGAATTCGTCAAGCCAGAGCCCCCAGCGTGCCGGATCATCGTCAGCAATTAATTGGCTGAGCGCTTGAACGTACGCGGCAACGTGGGAGGACAACGGTTCCAGGGCCGCGGCGCGCTCGTGCGTAGCACGCGCATCGTGAGCTGTTTCGATCGATCGCTGGATGTCCTCAGCCGGCCCTGCCAGGGCGTCGATCCGCGCGCGGAGTTCCTGGATGTCCGTCGCATGGAACACGCTCAGGAGAAGTGCGCGGAAGGTCTCGAGCTCGCGGACAGCCCTGCGGCGAACCTGTCGTCGTTCCAGCACCTCGGCCTGCGCACTGCCCAGGTGACTGAGGATCAGTAGAGCTGTCGGTACACCGAACAATACGCTGGTGAAGCTGGATGTGAGGTTCGTGAGGAACCCCATGTTGTCCCACCAGCCGTGCCCGTCTCCGTACACTCCCAGGGCTACGCCCACTAAGCCCGACGGCCGCACACGTATACCGTCCGCCGGACGCTCCCGGCGGTTTCCCGCCACCACGCCCCGAGCCGACCCAAGCGGTGCACCATGCCTGAACTTCCCCCCCCATGTAGTTGTTGCCTCGACGCTACCGAATGAGCGCCGCAGGTAAATGCGGAGCGTCCGGACAGGAGCAGCACGGACGCGGCCCTGAGCTAAGGAGCTCGGGCTGTCGATCGTGCACGAGCACACTGAGACGTCGCTCTATGCGGATTGCTGCGTAGGGAGCGTCCTCAAAGGGCGTGCAGTGTGGCTTCGATCGCCTCTACGATGCCGCCGTGGGCTGCCGGTGCGACCCGGTGAGCTCTCCCTACGGGGATCGGGGCCTGCTCCGCGACGCGGTCGAGCACTCGCACGAAGTTCTTGTCGGCGGTGAGGAACACCTCGCAGTCCGGCAGGTAGGCGGCGTGCTGGACATCGATTGGGTTGCCGTTGGTGATCTTCATGTCCGCCTGCACGGTGTCGACAGCCCACCGGAGCCAATTGCGCGGCATGTGGGTTGCTTCCACCTCGTACAACCAGAAGCGATTGAACGCCTCCCGTGAGGCGCACATTGCGTGCAGGTCCACCCGTGCGCCGACCCAGTCGGCGTAGGTGGTGTCCTCGTGCGTGAGCACGGCTCGACGGCCCGTCCAGAAAGCACGCCAGTACACCTCCTGGTTGTACGGCCGCCATGCCGCAATCTTCTCGCCGGGTGCCCATCCGGCCTGCTGCTCCGCCGTCGTCTCCTCACTCGGGGACATCGTGATCAGGGAGAGGTCGCGCAGATTGAACTTGGCTTCGCGCCAAACCTCTTGCTGCTCCTTTTGGTTGTCTACGAGGAACTGCACCGTGCGCGCGGTTCGCCGGGCCGGCTCCGCGTCGCGAAATCGTTCGTGCTGCTCCACAGCCTCCCGCCAGACTCTCTTGGTCCAATACGTGCGCCACGTCGCCTCGCGTCCGGTGTCGGGCACTGCCCGCAGCCAATCCGGGTGCAGGCGCCGCACCTCGGAGACGACCTCGGCGCCCTCCCGGTCGGCCTCGCTGCGCAACCGCTCGTCCGTCGCCGTCGTGATCGCCTCGACGATGGCCGCCCGCATGTCCGAGCGGGGATGCTGCAGCACCTCCAGCAGGACGCTCGGAGCAGTCACCACACGGTGCCCAAGGGAATGGGTGAGCGCCCTGAACTGCTTCCCTGCCCGCTCATCCCCCAGGTAGGACCAGATGTTGTTGTCGAGCATGATTCTCACGCTGCCGTCCTTTCCCCCGGACTCCTGCCCACACTGGCCACCCCCGGGTCAGCACGCATAAGAAGGATCCTTCTCACGTTTGTAGTTCGGCGCACCATTTTTCGCCCCTGGCCGTGGACACCCTGCTCTGCCTGACCGCAGCACACACGGTGGTCGATAGCCAAGATCTCTTCCCTTCGGCCGCTTCCGCCGGCCGCCGCGGCGGGAACGGGCCGATGCCCCAGACAGCGCCCTGCAAGTGTCCACACAGCCGCTGGACACCTCTGCCCGCACACACCATGTCGCGCATCGAGCACCGGCATCGACCAGCTCTCATGAAGTCGACGTGTCCAACCCGGCGGTGAACTCCTGCGGGACAGCGCTCTGGACAGCCACCTTCGGACTCATTCCGCCTGGCCCAACCGGGGCCGGCACAAGGATGGAGAGTTCTCGCGATGAGCCCTGTGCAGATCCTGTCCCTACTGCTCGCGATGTCCACCGCCCTCAACATCGCCATCACAGCCGGCCTGCTGGCCCACCGCGCGGGTGCCGGCGTTCCCCAAGCGCTTCTCACCGGCGCTGGCGCAGCCGCTACCGGCCTGGGCATCTACCTGGCCGCAGTTGCCGCCTACCGGTGACAGGATCCAACCATCAACACCGCGAAGATCCCCGCTCTAGCAGCTCATCCAGAAACGCGTGAAGTGGGCGTGAGTCGCCTGAGCGCACTGCGGGCGCCGGGATAGCCGGACTTGGCTGCCTGCCGGTACCACTGGGTGGCTTCCTCGATCCGGCCGTCCTCTTCCAGGACCTCGGCCAGCAGGAGTTCAGCTCCCAGATAGTTCTTTCTGGCCAGATTTCTGAGCCAGGTCACAGCCTCTTCGATCTGGCCTGCCTGCTGCATCAAGTCGGTCGCACGGCCCAGAGCTCCGGGGCGTCCACGATCAGCCAGCTCCTTCAGCCAACCGATGATGTCGATGGCGGCACCCTCATCCATGCCCTGCAGGAGGGGAATCGCAAGATCGAGGATGTCGAGATCCGTATTCTCCACCAGTTGCTTGATCCAGTCGGCTGCCTGGGGTTGATCACGCTCAAGCAGTATGTCCACGGTGGTGTAAACGGAGGGGAGGTGGCCTTGCAGGGCGGCTTCCCGGTATTCGGCGAGTGCCTCGCCGAAGCGCCCCAGGCGCTGCAACAGTTCGGCTGCCTTCCTTCGGGCGAAGACGTAGGCACGGTTCGCTGCCGCAGCCTGATACATCTCAAGGGCTTCTTCGAAGTCTTCTGAGCTGTTCAGTGTCTCGGCAGCATCCCAAGCTGCCGCGTGGTCGCCGGCCCTGGCTGCCTTCAGAGCAAACGCCAGATGGTCCACGTTCGTTTGCCTGCGGGCTGAGCGGGCGAAGGTGAAAAGATCCTCGTTTTTTGCGTGTTGAAGGGCTGCTTCCCATGACGTGCCTGGAGGGTCCGTCCGGCTATAAGCTGCGCGGCCGTGCTGTTCGAGGTAGTCGGCGAGCCGGTAGTGCGCAGTAGCGGAAGCCTGCTGCCCCGGCCGGGGCTTGATCCGGGTCAGTGCCCCGCGTGCCCCATGACAGGGCCGCGCGCCGTATGCCATCGCCTCTTCGAACCAGTCATCACTGCTCTGATCCCACTCCTGGTCGGTGAGGTATCCCGGAGCGGCTTCCCTCAGGAGAGGCTCAGGAATGGCCAGGCCGTTGCCCATCCTGCGGGCATCTATAGCTGCGCGCAGTACGGCTCGTGCTACGGGAGGAGCGTTGCGGAACCGCTCCAGCAAGGACGGGCCACCCGCCAGGTACTGAGTCACCTGGCCGTCTGCGGCGCGCAGAGCGGCGTAGAACAACCGGGGATCATGAAACCCGTCACGCTGGGCAGCCTCCAGTTCAGCCGGGGAGAAGGACGAGGCCACCGGGATGTTGGTGCCTGCCAAGAGCTTTCTGGCCTGCTCGTGCACGTCGGGCGACTGCACGCGAGGTAGTGCAGTGAGCGTGTCCCAGTACTCGGGCCACATGGTGCCCAGGATCAGGACAGGGCGACGCGCCTCATCCTGCAACAGCGCCCTCATGCCAGCGACAACACGTTCGCCCAGCGCGCCAGTTGAGGGCATCAGGTAGTGCTGTGCCTCATTCAGCCACACCACCGTTCTCGGACCGACCTTCTGGATGTCGGCCAGTGCGGCCTCAGGACGTGTGGGGTCGAAGGGGTGCCACAGCCGCCAGCCGTCCCCCAGCATCTGAACGGCTTCCCAGCACGCGCGCGTCTTGCCGCAGGACGAGCTGCCCACCAGCATCGCTATCCCGCTGTACCCCTCCTTGGCGCGGTCGACCAGCTCACGCAGACGCTCATAGTGCGCCCGGGGGATGTACCGAGTGAGAGCAGGCAAGGATGCCGCCCTCTCTGTACCGGCGCCGACCTCTTCGAAATGGGCGTAGGCAAAGGTGTAGTCATCGGGCAGCCAGGTGGAGGGGTAATCGATGCTGTGGTGGACTTCCAGATCGAACGGGTCCAACTCCGAGAGAGGACGACCTACCGCTTGCCCTGCCCGATGTTCACCAAGCGTGGCCTTCGCCTGAGAACGCTGCACTCCGATCCGAACCGACTCAGCCCGGTGACGGGCAACCATCTCGTGCTGCCGGCGCCACCACGATGGATCGAAGAGATGCGCTTCACAGACAGCCAACTCGAACCGCTCGGCAGAAGCCGCAGCACGTAACTGCTCCACCACCTTGACCAGCGAATCTACCTGCTGAGGAAACCGGCTGCCGTCCAGCCATGCCCCGATCGTGGTCGCCGCACGCCCGGCACCCCGAGAAAGAGCCCGGAGGCTCACGCGCTGGGAGAGGTAGTTGCCATGTATCGCGCCGAGCCGCCGCAAAGCAGAGAAGAAGGCACTCTCCTCGTCTGTACCCACTGCGTCCCCTCCCGGCCCGGCCCCGGCACTACGTCTGAACACTCAGAACCTAGTCCAGTTGGAAACGAAGGCGAACGTCGTCTGACCAAAGCCCGGTGTCGGCGTCGCTCTCCTGCCACCGTCCTTCGTCCCAGATCAGCGTCCGCGGCCCGAGCAGCACTCGGGGGAACAGGGAGCGGCTTGGCACCCGGGGAAGCACCTGGATGTTGTCCACTCGGAAGGCGGGCACCTTGAATCCGCACAGATCACCATCATGGAACAGCACGGATCCGTGGCCGGAGAACCAGACGACGAGGGTGGAGTCGGCCAGGTTGCAGACAACCGGGACGTGAATGGTCCCGGACGCGGTGTCACAGTCCTTCTCCTCCACCTCCCGCGCCGCCAGGAGGAGTCCCCGGGGGATCGGCTGGGTCTGCAGGTCGGCTGCCGCGCCGAGGAACATCAGGGAGTTTCGGGATTCTGGACTGGCTATGTCTTTGACCATGACAGGCACCGCGTCCCAGTCGTCCAGGCTCTGGGCGTCGCGGTAGGACGCCGCGCACTGGGCCAGATCGCCCAAGCTGTCGAAGTACGTCACATCGAGAGTCAGTCCGTCGCCGTTGTCGAAACGGAAGACCGACTCGGGGCGGCAGGTGGTGAGGAAATCAAGCAGGACTGGATGGTCAGCAAGGCGAGCGTCGCTGTCCGGGTCGGCGAGCGCCCGCATCAGGTGCACGTGCTGACCGTCCTTCTCGACCCGGGCTGAAACGGTCAGGGCGAAGCCTGCAGGGTAGACATAACCGAAGTGGTGCTCGTTAGCAGTACGCAGCACCGGTAGTTCCGCGGAGGCAGGAGTAGTCTGGACGCACACCCTGGTGGGATGGTCCATGACGAAACCGGCCAGCACATACGGCTGGGGCAGGTGCGCCAGGCCCCCCATGGCCTTTCCACTCAGCGCGAGTTTGCGCATCCTCTGGTCACGTCGCACCGGTTCACCGAAGGTGGCCAGGTAGAGCGCCTCCTGCTCAGCGGGTGTTCCTTGCTCGAACCATGCGTACAGGTCCAAGGATGTGATGAGGGTTGCCTGGCTATCGGCATCGCGGTGGATCTGGATCTGGACTGGTCCGGTGATCGGTTCGGCGATCTTCCGGGCAGCGTCGGCACGCACCTGCTCAAGGTAGCCGGGGGCGCTGACCTCCCCGATCGCGTCCCGGATCTCCGCCACGGGTCGCATGTCCTTGGGGGTGAAGTGCTTAGCTTTTTTGGCAGACGCCAGAAAATGGGACAGCTCCACGATGAAGGCGGCGTCCATCATCCGGAAATAGACGGCCGCGGACTTCGGCCCGTTCAGCTTCACCAGGGCGAGACCGGTCGGGAACTGGGCTGCTAGCAGGCACTCGGCATCCGCCCGGTTCAGCCTGATCCGCCCGTCGTCCCGATCCGTCGCGCGGACGCTGAAGCCGACGAAAACTCCGGATACCGGTCCAGTCTGGCCGAAACCCGCGGCCATGTCCGGCTGGCACAGGAAGTCGAACCCGAAGTCGTGTTCGACCTTGTTGGGGATGATGAAGTTCTCCTGGCAGGAGAGCCGGAACCGGTCCTCTCCGATCGCCCCAATGCGCTGGGCAGCGTTGCGTTTCTTCGGCACGGTCCCCCGGATCGCATGTTCCTGTCAGGCGGGCCGGGTGCGTCTGCTGCTCCCACGGCCGCATCTGCTGTTCGTTCCTCATTATCGCAACCGCACCGGATCGCCCGCACAGATATCTGGTCACCGCTCAGTGGCACTCGCTCCCAGCCGCGCGAGCCGCACCGGACTGCGCGGGCGGGGTATCCGGGCCGTCATCCCCGAACGCGCCGACCAGATCGCCAACCGGAAGCGGCGCGGTTCCGTCGGCGGACGGCCACCCACTTTCGACATCCAAGGCTGCAAGGCCCGCAACGTCGTCGAACGCTGCTTCTGGCGCCTCAAGCAGTTGCTGGGAGCGCGTCAGCGCCGAGCTGCGATGGGTCAGGAAGAACGCCCGGGCCCGTCCATGTCCCGAGCCGATGCCAGGCCAGTGGCGTCTGGTCTTCCAGCCTCGTGTCTTTCTGGCCGGGGCCACCCCGATGCCAGCCGACTGACCCGAGCAGTCGGCCGAACTCAACCGCGACGCTGAAGTTCTCACCGAAGAGGTCCACAGCGAGGCGCGGCAGGCTGGCGGCGTGCACGAACCCGCGGCTGCCGGTCCTCTCATCTCACCAGGGGGGTGCGGCTGTTCCCTGCGCTGTCAGGCCGTTGGCCAGCAGTGCCCTCCAGCTGCCGCCGGGATCGTCACATGCCCGTTTCTCGGCCAAAACCTCAAGAGGCCCTCTGTCGCCTGTGTCAGCGGCGATCCGGGCGAGGAATTCGGCCTGCGTGTGTTCTCCGGCGGCTTCCAGACGCATGGCGAGCATGCCGGGAGCCCAGGGCATGCCCGCTTCGTGGGCGCGCCACAGCAGTGGCAGCGCCGCCTCGTCGCTGCGCTTCGCTGCCAGCTGCCGCACGACCGAGGTCCCGAGGGAAGCAGCCGCGCGCCAGGCCAGCTGTTCGGCTTTCTCGAAGCTGCCGGTCTTCTCCCGTCCTCTGATCAGGTTCCACAGCGGCTGTGTGTAGTTGCCGGCTGCGGCACGCAGGGCCCACTGGTCGGCTTCTTCCGTAAGGCCGGCGTTCTCCGCGTCCTCGACCATGGCCGCATACGCCTGCGCGATGCCCGCGGCAGCCGCGCTCTTCAGCAGGGCCTGCGCCTGGGCCCTGTCGGCGGTCGCATCATGGCGGACACGGTGGGCCAGTGTCCACAGAGCCCACAGCTCGCCCTCGGCCGCCTTTTCCATGACCAGCGCCTCACCGTCCTGCCCTGCTCCCCGCTCGTGCAGGCGGCGGATGAGCATCTCCAGGGCCCACCGGTTTTCGCCATCAGCGGCGCTGCGCAGCGCCTCGTCGCCTGCCTGCTGCCCCTCAACCTCGTCCAGGAGGACCACCAGTTCACGCAGAGCCCACGTCTCGCCCGAAGGCATCGGCAGCTTGCTGGGGTTGATGAAGTCCGTCAGCGGCCTTGGACCGGCCAGGAGATCGATGAGACCGCTCTGCGTGGAACGGAGCTGGCGCCGGCGTTCCATGACGGTCACGGCATGACGGTAGTACCGGACTCCGTCCGCGGACCGCGCCTCGGTGGCTGCCTTCTGGGCGAGCAGGTGCAGAGGCCGCGTCTCACCGTACGCGAATGCCTCCATGGCAGCCTTCTCGGCTTCCTCCGCGGAACCGGACTCGGCCGCGAGAAAGGCGAGTTCGCGTGCAGCTTTGCGGTCTCCTGCCGCTTGCAAAATGTGGCGGGCGCGGTCAAGGTCACCGCTGGACCGAAGGTCACTTGCATACGCGTGCAGCACCTCGGTATCACCGCATCGGGCCACCTCGTCATACCAGCGGGCAGCCTCGTCAAGCTGGTCGTCTTCCGCCAACGCCCTGGCCAGGATGAGCTGAGCGGCCGACACACCCTTGTCCGCTGCCTCTCGCAGCACCTGCTCAGCCCCTGCCAGGTCCGCTGCGTCCACCAACTCCCGCAAGTGTTCCTCAAGAGCCGGCACATGGCCTGCGAGGGCTGCCTGCCGGCGGACTCGCGTAGCTTCCTCGGTTCGACCGCGCTCCTTCCACAGCCACTCCAGGCTCAGAGCGGAATGCGTGTCACCGCTGTCGAGGACCTGCTGATAGAGCAGCGCCGCCTCCTGATCACGCCATCGTGCTTCAGCAGCCGTGGCCAGCGACATCAGTGCCTGGGGATCGACCAGATGCCGGCGTGCCGCCTGCCAGAACGATGCCGGGGGAGCGGCGTACCGGCGCTCCTTGCGACCCGTCTGGTCCAGATAGTCGGCCAGCAGGAACCGGGGTGTGCTGTCGGAGGCGCCAGGGCGGGTGCGGACCGGGCTGAGCATGCCCCGCACGCCGCGGAACGGCGTAAGCGCGTAGGTAAGGGCCTGCTCGAACCAGTCCTCGCCCAGAGCGTCGTACTCGCTGTCGCTCAGGTACCCGTCCGCGGCTGCCTCCAGGAAACCCGGCGGTATCCGCGACACCCCACCGAGGCGGGAGAGGTCCATGGCGGCCCGGACCAGCGCGGCCGCACCAGGCGGAGCCGTGCGATACCGGTCGGTCAAAGCAGGAGCACCGGCCAGATACTGCGTGATCTGGCCGTCCGCCGCCCGCTCCATCGCCTCAGCCAGCCGCGGATCGTGGGCACCGACCGCACGTATGTCGTCGCTTACGGCCTGGTCGAAGGAAGAAGGCACGTGGACGGCCCGGCCCGCAAGCAGCTCACGCGCCTGCGGATAGCGGTCAGCACCCATGAAGGGACGGTCGGCCATCGCGGTCCAGTACTCCGGCCAGACGGTCGCCAGGACAAGGACAGGACCACGCTCTGGATCCTGAAGCAGCGCGCGCAGCCCCGCTGCCACCCGCTCCGCTTCCTCGCCGGCGCTTTCCCCGACGTACCGCTGGAGCTCGTTGAGCCAGATCGCAGTGCGCGGCGCAACACCTTCTTCCAGGGCGTCGGCCAGCGCCTTGGCAGGAGTCGGGTCGAGCGGGTGCCACAACCGCCACCCTGCCGGAAGCTCCTGCACCGCCTCCCAGCATGCCCGGGTCTTGCCGGACGACGAACTCCCGACTAGAACCACCATCCCGCTTGACCCGGCCCCAGCCTGCGCCACTACCTGCCGCACCGCGGCGTCGTGCGCCCTGCGCACGTACAACGGCAGTGCTCCTCCTCTGTTGGAAGCCGCCACTGCCGAGGGGTGTACTTCCCACTCGCTGCACGCGTCGGCAGCCTGAAGAGCCGAAACGAGCGTTCCCCGTCCCGCAGGGGCGGCCAGGGACTCGGCTGTCACCACACGGGGGCGAGGCGGACGCCCGCCGCGCAAAGCCCGCTTCTCCGCGCGGGCCTCCTCCCACAGCTTGGTCCACGAGACGTCGGGAACCGGCTCACCTCTCCTGCGGGCCAGTGCCGTGAGGTGTCCGAAGAGGAACCCCACGGCTGCCCGGTTCGAAGGAACGCTTCCTCCCTTCAGCCAGTCACCCAGCGAAGACGTGCTCAGCGAAACAGCCGGAACCTGCTGCCGCCCAGCACGGACCAGCGCATCGAGAGTCGGCTTGCCCGCCTTCAGGTGGAGAGCACCAAGCACGCCCGCGAACTCCTGGACCGCCGTCCGCCCCTCCATCCACCACCACCTCATCCGGACGCACACTGCCGGAAAACCTGTCATGCGGGCCCTGAGCAGCGTAGACGCTCACCGATGGCGCGAGCGCACGTCGCCGGAAACTCCCCGGACGAGGCCGAATCACCTCACCACACCCCGCCACGAACGGCGGGGCAGACTCGTGAGGAGACCAACCGTGCTCACCCTGATCGAACTGATCAACGAGCCCATCACCGCCACCGTCATCGCCACTTACGGCCTGACAGTTGCCACCGTCGCCCTGATGGCGGTTCTCGACCCGTCCGCCCAGCGCCGTAAGGAGGCCCGCATGGTCCTGGCCCTGTTGCTCGGCCGCGACCGAAACGACCGGTGACGTAGAGCAGGGGCCCGTCGATGCTCAGAGGCAGACGTCGGCGGCACCTGCGTCAGGCGGCCAAGATTCACCGCGTGGTGGTCCGCCCCTGTGCGAGGTTAAGGACACCGACCAGTTGACCGCTGCGAGTTCATCGGCGCGCCGGTCGGCGGGGGCGCCGGGCCAGGCCGAGTACGCCCTGCCGTCATCGAGACCGATGCATCACACGCGCCGAGACGAGGAAGCATTCCGACGGCGAGATCGCCGCCGAGCGTGGCAGCACCGAGAAGGCCCTTACGCTCACCTGCACGCTTCGGACCGTCAACCGGAGGGCGTCGGGCCCCACTCGGGGGATGCTGGGGGACTGGCGCCAGCCGTGGAAGGGGCGGCGGTCCTGTACGCCGCTCCACCGCACCCCTACGAGCCCCGCGGCCTGCACGGCAGCTCCCGAGACGCCCGTGCAGGTGCAACGCCGGAGGATCATCTTTGCAGGTCAGAGGTTGTCCGCTTTTCCGTCTCGTGTTCTGCGGACCGAGGAACGCTGGATTGCCGGGATCGATGCCCCGAGAGTGGAGCCGTGCAACCTACTCACTACCGCGTACTGGTGGCGATCCTGATCGGACTGCTCGCAGTTGCCGTAGCCGTGATCCTTGCCCAGGCCGACTCCGAACCGGCCACAAAGGCACTCCGGGATGCCGCCGTAGCGTTCGCCGGAACGACAACCCTCGGCCTGCTGCTGATCGGCGCGCTCCGCAACAACCGTGGCGGGGGTGCCGAGTGAACCGCTACTGGACAGAAGGTCTGATCGTCCAGCCTTCCAGCCTTCACGACGGAGACGAGGTCTGGTTCAAGGACCGCCCGGTACAGGTGGCCGGCCATCTCTTCCCGCCCCGCTCCGCATCTGGCTGAGCTGCCACGCCACCGGCGTGGACATGTGTATCGCACTCCAGGTCGAAGACGGAGGATTCGTCGAGCAAGAGAACGCCACCACGATCAGCGGCACGCCTTCGGACCAAGAGAAGGACCGGATCCGCGCTTCCGCTCGCAAGCTCGCCCTGCCACTTGCTCTGTCCATGATTCCCTACGGCCCTTTCAGCAGCACCGAAGAGGGCTGGGAATGGACCGCTCATAGGTGGGGGTTGCCCCTTCGAAAGCTCTGCGATGCCATGCCCGGTCCCCAGATCGCCCTCGTGAAGGAGCTGCGGCGTCGCACGAGGCCCAACTGGCGGCGCACCTACCTGCCCCGCATTGAGGAGACTGCGCAGATCGTCTGTGATGCGCCTTCCGACCGGTCCATGCGGCAAGTGATCGAGACACTCGTCTGCCCCAGTACTCATGTCGAACGGACCACGGCGTACGAGGACCTCGCTGCCGCACGTGAACTGGGTCTGCTCCCCGAGCGCCGCACGCCGTGACAGACCGCCCTGCCGCGCCGCCGAAGTTGAGAGTCATGACAGGCCAGAGTGTGTTGTTTTGTGGGCCGTACTCGGCGGGGCCGGGGGGGAAAAGCCTTTTCGGCCGTTCCGCATGAGTGCTGACGGTACCGTGATGGTCAGGGAAACCGCATGCTCCATAGAGCCGGTTCGTGGACGGCTGACTCGACCGATCTATATGGCCGTGAGGCAGGCGGTTCCGGGGGAAGCGGTGCTCAAGTCCGCCGACGAGGCCGGGAAGGAGCCGCAAAGGCCGGTAGTCCAGATGCTTGTGGCGGTCCAGGCGGCCGCAGGCCGCTTTCCTGGTCCTGCCGAAGGCCGAGGCGGTGCGCCCGGACATCGACGCATCTTCCGCTGGGGGCGTTGACCTGGAGGAGCAGCAGGGAGCAGGCGGAGTGATGAGGGACGTGAAGGTGCTGTCGGCGGTGATCTGACGCCGGTATCGCGAGGGTGCGAGCATCGCAGTGGTGGCTAAGGAGTTGAGGGTGTCGAAGGCCACCGTGCAGCGTCACGTGCCGGTGGAGGAGCGGCGGGATGCGGCGGCAGCGGCGCGGCAGCGGCAGCGCAACCGGTCGGGGGAGCCGTACGAGAAGGCGCTGCGTACCCAGGTGGTACGCCTTTACAGTTCGGGGATGCCGCAGCAGCGTGTGGCGGCCACGCTCGGCATCTCGGTCGAGGCGGTGGCGGCCCGGCTGGAGCCGTCGCAGCGGCGTTCCCCGCAGGAAGCAGCAGGGCTCGCCGTCGAGCAGCAGTCACGGACCGGGACGAGGGTGCCGTTGACTTCGCGGCTTTCTGTAATCCGCTTTAAGGAGAAGACTGGTCTGCTGAACGGCGCCAGGGGTAGCTGCTCCAGCCTTCATCCAGCACGAGGTTCCGGGTGCGCGCGTGTCCTGCGAAGGCTTCGCGCAACGCGTAGGTGGAGCGCTGCGGATCTTTGACACGATCGACCAGGAGGCGGCCGACGGGGGCGTCGGTGATGGTGACCAGGTTCTCCAGGTCGCCAGCGCTGCACACGGACACCGGGACGGCCGCGTTGGGCTGCCGGGCACGTTGGAAGGGGGCGTTTGCGATGTGGAACGGCTCCATGGTAACGATCAATCCCTGGATGGGACGGTCGGCAGGAATTGATGTGAACTCCTTTTGCCGCCTCGCGATGAGGGCGGCGGTGTTGTCGATCTGCTCGTAGGCCCGGCCGAGCATCCGGCGGGCTTCCTCGACACGCTTGTCGGTGGCCAGGCGCAGATGCTGGGTCGGCCGAACGGACTTCACCTCTACCAGCAGCACGAGCTCATCCGTGATGACGATCCAATCGACGCTGCGTTGATTACCCCTGCCATACGTGATCTCGGGGACGACCTCGGCCTGCGGCCACAAGGCGAGCTGCCGGCCAACGTATGCCTCGAACAAATCGCCAAGATCTTGAGCGAATGCGCTGCCGTGGCGGGCAACGCCGGTGTAATAGATGCCGATCAGGCTGCCCTTGTCCGGGATGAGATCCGACACTGGAGCCAGGTACCCCGGCCCGAACCCACGCAGGAAGGGCTTGCTGCGCAGGGGGTTGAACTCGAACCGCCGCCGCAGCGGATCAGACGTCAGTCGGGCTGCCGCGTTCTCTTTCATGAATGTGCTGGCGTCGGTTAGGAAGTGAGTCTTGGTGACGGTGGTGAAGGTTGCGGCTGGGATGACATCGAGTACCGGGGCCATGCCGGGTGTGTCCAGCCAGGCAGGGTCGAACCTGCCGCCATGCTTGATTGCAGACCCCCATAGGAGCTGTGTGATCCCGACGTAGTTCGACAGACTCGTTCCGAACATATCGTCGTCCCAGCCGGGATGCAGGCACCGGGATGCGTTAATTTTGCTGGTTTGTGTCATTACGGCCGCAGTGCGGGCCAGGTTCTGGTAGGGCGACTCCTGCAAGGTCAGTTGCTCACCGGACGCGCGCAGCAAGAACTGCTCTAGGGAGTCCGCATCGGCATCATCCCGGACGAAGTGGTCATCCAGTTGCGTGTACAGCTCCAGGATTCTGTCCAGATCCTTCTCAGACGCGTCCTTTCGGAACTCGTTGCCGCACGCCAGGGATACGCGGGCAGCGTCGGCCAGCGCCCAAGGCGTGTACTTGAGGGTGCTCCTGCTGTTCTTGTATGCGCCTAGGCTGTATGTCGCCGAAGTCTGCGCGATGAGCGGCATGAGTGCACTTGGCCGATGGCGACGAATCCTCGCCACGTACTCCTGGTCACTGATCATCTGCCTGATTTCCCATGCCATACGGTAAGGATTTCTCTAGCACCTGCAGGCTGTCGCCCCATTACGAAGAGGCGTGGGGCCGGGCGCAGCGATCCTCATACGAAAGACCTTCTGCTGGCCGGGCCAGGGTCACCAGAGCGGGCGGAGGATGGGATCGGTGAGTGCTGCATTACGTAGGGGCGCTCGGCCCACCAGATGATCCGCTTTTGGCAATGCCCTTGGCCCGCCATAGTCGATTCAGCGCAGCCGGACCCGGGGCAAGGCCGCCCAGCAACCTGACGAACTGGCAAAGAACAGTCATCGGTCAGTGGGATGCGATGAAGGAACCGGCCGTGCCTACTGCCGTTTCGGCTGAGACCGGGCGCCGTACTTTTGCCTTGAGGTCAGGAGGCCCGGTCACGCCTCCGCGCACTTTGCGGCTACGGCCCTTGGGAGCAGGAGCAGGAGCAGGAGCAGGAGCTTCGATCCGCGAGTGGCGTCGAAGCGGACTTTGCCGCTCGTGGGCGATGGTCTGTGACGTTTCACCACGCTCCGCCGTCTTCGCCAGGGCCGGCTCAGCGGTTGCGGGACGTGAAGCGAGGCAGAAAGCGGCGTCCGCCGAGTGGCGGCATCCTGCCGTGCGCCGGTGAACCCTGCCCTCTGGCGAAGCAGACCGGTCCGGTCAGCGTGTCACCGCCCAGGGCTGGTCGGGTGCAGAGCAGGGAACTAGGTTGTCAGGGAGACTGGCAGCGCTTGGGGGATATATGGAAGAGCGGGAGTTCAACGAGACCGTTGCCCGGCTGATCCGTGAGGCGCGGATGCGTGCTGGGATGACACAGGAGTACGTAGGGCGGCAGGCGGGGCTGACGCGCGGTTCGATCACGAACATCGAGTCCGGAACCCAGACCCCGCCCCTTTATCGGCTTGCCCTGATCGCCGCAGCGGTCAACGCGGAACCTGCCGACCTGCTTCCATCGCTCCACCTTGACGAAGCGTCTGGACTTGCCGCGCGTCACGCCGCCGATGTCGCCGCGGTGTGGGCGCAGGCTTCGAAGAGGAGGGGCGTCCGTGGCGAAGGCTGACCTGGCGGCCCGCGGGCTGCTGCGAGAACTCCGGATCGACGCGCCACCGGTCGACCCCTTCGGCCTGGCAGAACACCTCGGTGTCCTGGTCGTCCCGCAGCACCTGGACGACGACGTCTCCGGCATGCTCCTGCGCAAAGACGGAGCCTGCGTCATCGGCGTAAATCAGGCGCACTCCTTCGAACGGCAACGCTTCACGGTGGCGCACGAACTGGGACACCTGCGCCTACATGAAGGCCGCCCGCTGATCCTGGACACCGACGCACGCGTGAACTACCGCAACGCGGTCTCTAGCATGGCCACGGACCGCGAGGAAATCGACGCCAACCGATTCGCCGCGGCGCTGCTGGCCCCGGAGGACATGGTCCGCCGGGCGGCACAGCACATCAGCTTCCGCACGACGGACGATCTTGTGCGGGTCCTGGCCAAACGTTTCCAGCTGAGCGAGATGGCCATGACCTACCGCCTGATGAACCTCGGCATCGTCTCTGGCCCCGCTCACTGACGCCACCCGGCCAGACTGCCGGCCCGGCCCCTGCCTCACGATGCGCGTTCCTGACGCCACCTGCCACGCCCGCTCTGGCCCCGTGCCGCCTTCACCTCTCCCGCCCCGGCTGCCTGAGGGTGGTGGGGGGAGCAGCCGAACCAGCTTCTCCCTGACCAACACTGAAGAGACGTCAGCCAGACTGACTCTCAAAAAGTGTCTTGCGTGAGTATCGCTCTGTGTGGTGCACTAGTTACCGCAGAGAGTGAGCGGTCTCTGTGCATAACGGGTGGTCCCTGCTCGGCGTGAGGCCGACGGGACAGGCCACCCCGGGCGGTACCACGTACGCGTGCCTGGCCATGATGGCCGGTAGCGTCGACCGGACCGCACCGGCTCCTTCGATGGCCAGCCGTCACCCACGGCCATCCGCTGATGCCGCGCATCGGCCGACCCTCTGCCCAGTGCCATGGCCGGTCCCCTCCGCGAGCCCACACCAGGCCCCTCGCGCATGCACACCCATGTTCGTACCCGTGCGCCCGCCTCACAGACAAGGCCACGTGCCCTCCCGGTCCCTTCCATGCCCTATGCCGCCACGTCTCCCGTCGGCATGCCCCCACGCTTTCCCGTCACCCCGAGTCCCGAGTCGGCTCGCCGCAGAAAGGAACCCTCACCATGCAGTGCCGCAAGAACTTCGAGACCTTCCTCAAGAACACCGTGAACCTCAGCCAGGCCAAGCTCACCCTCCTCGACGTCCGCGTCGAGGCCATCTACAAGGCCCTCAAAGCCGACCCCGAACTCGGCCCGCTCATCTGCGGCAAGAAGCCCCAGGGCTCCTGGGCGCAGCGCACCATTATCAACCCCGTCGGCGACAGCGAGTTCGACGCCGACTTCATGCTCCACTTCGCCGAGAACGCCGAGTGGGCCGACAGCCCCAAGACCTACATCGACAAGGTCTACGCCGCGCTCCACCGCCACAGCATCTACGGACGCATGCCCCACACCCGCAAGTGCCGTTGCGTGCAGCTCAGCTACGCCAACTCCATGCACGTCGACATCGTCCCCTACCTTCAGCTGGCCGACGGCCGCGAGGTGATCGTCAACCGCGATGCCAACACGTGGGAGCAGACCAACCCGGCCGGTTTCACGGTCTGGATGCAGAAGAAGGACGGCACCGCCAACAACAACCTCCGCAAGGTCATCCGCCTGATGAAGTACCTGCGCAACCACCGCGGCTCCTTCACCGGCACCCGCTCCATCATCCTCACCACCCTGCTCGGCGAGCGCGTCGAGGAGATCAAGGCGCTCACGGACCCCGGCTGCTACAGCGACGTGCCCACCACCTTGCTCACCATCATCGAGGACCTCGACCGATGGCTGCAGGAGCGCCCCTACAAGCCCTCCATCCCCGGCCCCTCCGGATCGGGCGTCACCTTCGACCACCGCTGGGACCAGACGACCTACAGCTACTTCCGGGCCCGCATCCACACCCACGCCCGCCAGATCCGCGAGGCCTACGACGAGCCAGACTACGACCGGAGCGTGCGGCTGTGGCGCAACCTGTTCGGCGACGCCTTCCCCGACCAGCCGCGTACCACCGCCTCCCTCACCCCCACGGCGGCCAAGTTCGCCACCCCACTGCTGGTCACCACAACCTCCCGCACCGGGCGTGCCGGATGAGCAAGCACAAGCCGCCCGCGGCCCGCCCCAGCCCCTCCCAGCGCCGCCTCCTGGACCAGCTCACCGCACTGGCAGCCGCACACGATCCGGACCTGCGCATCACCGGCCGCCCCCGTACCGACGCCGACGGCCTGGTCACCGTCCCCATCAGCGTCCGCACCGGCGGCATGCCGCACGCTCACGGAGGCCTGCAGCTCAAGGAGAGTGAGGACTTCCTCCTCACTCTCCCCGCCACGCCGATGATTCCGCCCCAGGTGCGCACCCCCCACATCCGGTTCGCCGGCACCCCGCACGTCCTGCAGGGCAACCGGCTGTGCCTCTACCTCGACCCGGCCCGCGAATGGGACCCCGCCGCCGGAATCACCCCCATCGTCAACCGCCTGTGGCAGTGGCTCACAGACGCCGCAGCCGGCACCTTCGACCCCGCCACCGCCCTCTACCACCCCGTCGGCGGCGTCCTGCACCACACCCCGGGAACTCCCACCGTCGTTGTACGAGAACCCATCTCCCACCGGCCGACCACAGCCTGGCTCACCCAGCGCACCGCCGACCGGCTCGACCTGACCAGCGCCCCCGCAGACTCCCACAGCCACCGCACCCCGATCCTGCCAGTGGACACACTGCCCCTGGGCGCCGGCAGCACCCTGGCCGAACTCCTCACCCTCACCCACTCCACCACCGCCCACGACCCGCAACCGGCCGATGCCGCATCCCCGGCGCTGCTGACCGCACTCGCCGCCAGCGCCCCCGAAGGCACCGCCCAGCACTTCGTCCTGGCCGTCCGGCACCCCGCCACACCCGCAGCACCCCTCTTCCTCCTCGCCGGCCGCCTGCAGCCCCAGGCCTGCGACACGCTGCGCCGCCTCGCACGCCGCGCGACCCCCAGCCGCCTGGGCAGCCTGCCCGACGACCTGCGCCACGCCTCCATCGAATGGTGCTACCTCTCCGACGAACGCCCCGAAGTAACCACCCGCCGTGACACCCTCCGCCCCGTCCGCGCCTTCCAGGACTGCCACATCCACATCTGGGGCTGCGGCGGCATCGGCTCCTGGGCAGCCGAAATAGTGGCCCGGGCCGGCGCCTCACATCTCACCCTCAGCGACCCCGGCCGTGTCACCGGCGGCCTGCTGGTGCGGCAGAACTACACCGAACACCACATCGGCATGACCAAGGCGACAGCTCTGGCCTCACACCTGCGCACCATCCGCGGCGACATCCGCATCGACACCACCACCACGCCCCCCCGACCCCGCCCTCCTGACCGCCGGGGACCAAGCCGACCTCATCATCGACGCCACCGTCAGCATCACTGCCGGACGCTTCCTCGACCTCCTCGCCCAGCAGCCCCACCGCAAAGCCGTCCTGGCCCAGCTCGCCACGGACAGCCTCACCGCCAGCCTGGGAATCCTCAACATCGCCGCCCCCGGCACCCACACCCCCCTGTCCACCATCGACCACACCGCCGGCGGCCACGTCCTTAACGACCCGAGCCTCGAGGCGTACCACGCACTGTGGGCCGAACCCGCCCCGGGCGACGAACTGCGCCCCACAAGAGGCTGCTCCACTCCCACATTCCACGGCTCCGCCGCCGACCTGATGGCAACCACCGCCACCCTGGTCAACCTGCTAGGAACCCAGATGCGCCACCCCATATCCGGGACCCACCTGTGCGCCCAGCCCCACACCGGGACAGCCCCGGCACAACGCTTCATCCCCCACACAACCGCGTAACGAGTAGTCCCCGCGTCACTGAACCGGCGGCCCTACATCCCCCGGCAGGGCCGCCAGCCCCTATGAGCTGCCGGACGTCGACAACAGGCCGCGCGAACCTGGGCCGCACCCCCACCGCAGCTCCGGCAGGACCCCGTACATCCCGCTGCGGCCACATACCTCCAAGACCTGAAGAGAAGGTGCTGCACGGCGGGCCGCCGCCCCCGAGTCAGCCGGGAACCTGCCCCACCTCCAAGGTGGGCACATAGCTGCCCGCCAGACGCTCGTAGATCACCAGCTGCGGGTGCACCTGCGGATGGTGAGCACGGCCCAGGGCGACAGCCGCGGAGAGGGGAACGGCAGGCAGGACATGCAGGCGGCGCAGCGACTTCGCCTCCCTTTCCAGCCGCGCGAGAAGCATCCGCAGCGTTTCCTCCAGCCGCCGCAGTGACGCCCGGCACCGCAGTACGTCCGGACCGGCCTGCGCGCCCACCGGACTGACCTCGTAGCGGCGCAGAGACGAAAGCTCCCGCGGAATCTCATAAGGGGCGATGACCCCCGAGACATTCACCACGACGACAGCCTCATCCCCGTCCGGCCCAGCCTGAACCGGATGCGCGGCGAATTCGGTGACCGGGCCGCTCTCGGCGGGCCACACCCAGGACTGCTCGTGCCGGTGACGCTGGTAGATGTCCGTCGGCACAGTGTCGTCCAAGAGCGACCCCAGGTAGACCAGCAACGGCAGACGCGCGAACCCGAACACGCTCACGTGCTGCACGGAGTCCCGCTCTATCCCCGGCCGCAGCCGATTCCGGACCACGTCATCGATGACCTTTGTAGCCTGCTGGTAGTAGTGACGGCTGGCCTCGGCGGCAGACTCCGCGTCCCAGGCAGCGGCTGCCTGCTCGCCGGGAGTGTGCCGCAGATCGATCTCCACACCGTGCCGGGTGTAGGACTCCAAGTACAAAGGAAACCGGCGGCCCGCCGTCACAGCGTTCGCAGCGGTCTCCCGCGACAGCTCCACCGCATTTCCGTGCACCGACCCCACCATCCGCACCACCGTGGTGGCCCTCTCCGGCCCCAGCGCGGTCAGGTGTCTGACACGGTCCTCGTGCTCCTGCTTCACGCAGCGCAGCCACTCGACGGTGAAGACGTCCAGCGCGGCCTTCGCATCGATCTCCATATGCTGCTGGGCACACAGCAGCATCAGATTGTCCGCCTCGTCCCGCAGCGCCTTCTCCAACGGATGCCCACCGCGCGGCGAGCGTGGATCAGTGCTCTGCCCGACAATGTGCGCGACTTCCCCCAAAGGCAGCGTCCGTCCCGACATCGCCCCCTCCAGCAGATATGCATTGCACAGCATGCACCTGCCTCCACTGCGCACCCACACGGCGAGAACCGCCTTGGATGAAAGACGGCTCCGCTTCCCGCCGCCCCCGCTCATCAACACCGCCTCCGTCCCTCCCCGTCAGACCAGACGCTAGACGACACCTCCCCTAACACCAGGGGGATTTGACAAAGCGCGGCGCACCCTCGACGTGCATCTTCCGCTCAAGGAACGAGGGCTCTGGCAAGCACAGCCACGTCGAGGTGAGGAAGGCTCTCGGCGTGCGCCTTCCCCGACCTGCGCCCCGATACCGACGAGACCCTCCTCACCCGCTGGCGGACGTACAGAGCCATGAGTGAGCCGGCGGGCTCTTTGTAAAGGCGTAACCCCGAAGCGGCACTGTGTCCGTCACCGGTGACGAAGGCTCTGGTCACAATTGCGCAGACCGGTATGGTAGGTGTGGCTATTGCGCTGTTCTCTGGGCATGCCTTGCACCAGAGGGCATGCGCGGGAAGTAGTTGTGAACGGACCGGCATCCGGGTTGGACGGTTTCTCCCTACCGTCGAGGCCGGTGAAAACCCTTCCGGCTGCGGCACTGTCGAGCAGTTCCGCTTGAGCGCAGCCCAGTGACCGCGGTCTTCGACGACGGCATTCCGGTCCGCGCCCACGTGACGGACGACGGCACTCTCGCCATCGAGCTGGCCGAAGGACGCGAGGTGCTGGTGTACGCCGGTGAGAGACCCGACCTCGCCTCGTGGCTCTGAGTGGGCCGGGTGAGCCCTGGGGGTGCCGTAGAACGGTCCCGGGCTCGGACGTTGCCGAGGGTTTCGTCCGGCGGGGTCGCCGACTACTCGCCGCCCGGCTCGAACATCTCTGGGGAGACTGGCTGGCGCGGCGTGCGGACCTCGTCGTCCACAGGGAGGACTCCTGCCTGGGTGAGGTCCGCGTCCGTCACCATGGCCTCCGCAAGGATGCGGTGGAGCAGCGCCCTCTGCGTGTAGGCGAGCTCCATCAGTCGGCGGAGCACTGTGAGCAGGTCGATGAGTTCGAGGCCCCACTCGTCGGGCCACCGCCTCATGTGGATGTCGTCCAGCGGGCTCGTCTTCCTGTTGTCCGGCCGCGCCTTGCGGTAACCGAACCATTTCTTGAGGACGTTCATTCCGCCCACGTCATAGGACCACACCTCGGCAGGTACCGGCCCGAAGGCACCGTGACCGACGTGAAGGGTCTGTGTGTCCGCGTCATAGCGCATCTCGCCCGGGACGTTGTCACCGACGGGTGCCAGACACCTGACCCTCCGGGCGTCACCGGGCTCGTAGGAGACGGAGGCGTGGTGGCGTCCCGAAGCTGAGTCGAAGCACACCTCGCCGTAGGTGGAGGCCCACAGCACCTCCTCGCCGAGGCGCACGGCCGCTTCCCAAAGCCTCGGGTTGCGGGTCAGAGGTACTCGCACGCCCGGAGTGAGGAACTCTTCCTGGAAGTGCTCGGTGAAGCCGGGGTGCGCAGCCACCGCCATGACGTACGCGGCCACATCCTGGGCGCTCACCTGGCTGTGATTCAGGTGGGCCGAGAGGACCGGCAGCAGCCGCGGCGGGACGTTACTGGTGCCGTCCGGGTACAGGAGGGGGTGCACCCGGCCACCTCGCCCGTTGAAATGGTGCATGTCCGGGAGGAGGCTGGTGGCGACGACAGCAGGCCCGGATTCGATCGGATGCCCCCATGGCTGGTTGAGGAAGACCTGACCTGGCTGCAATGCCGCCCAGAGCCCTGGGCGCTGCTGGTCGATGACACGATCGTCGGCGACCAGCCATTGCCGGTCGAAGCTGCGCATGCCGATGCGCACGACTTCCGCGAGCGTGGAGGTCTCTTGGCTGATCGGCACGCCGTGCGAGGAACGGCCGGGCAGCCCGCCCCGGATTCTGTCCGTGGATCGGTCCCTCGTCTCCTTGAACAGCTCGGCTTTGACCGCGGGATCCTCTTCGCTGACGAGCTGGTTCCAGCGCTGCTCCAGGATCTGCTTGCCCGGCGACACGGCCCATGCCCGGTGGGTGGCCACGCCTTGGCTTCCCCAGGGGAAGAGATCGCTGAGTGCGGGGTACGCACCCCAGTCGGGACGCGGGGCCGGGGTGAAGGGGGCGGTACCGTCCGTACGGGTGGTCCGCCACTCGCCCTGTTCCGGCCGAACGGTCTTGAGCTGCTCGAATTTCTCGGTCCGGCGACTGTGCGCGCCAAGCGCCCGACCGCCCAGCTCGAGCAACTTCGCACGCGTCTCCGCATCCGTCGAGTAGACGACAGTCCCCGCCATGCCCCGTGTCAGCAGAACCTTGTACACGTTGCGGATCAGTCGGTCCGTCTCCTCGTCCGACGCGCCCCTGAGCGCCGGGTCCTTGGAAGACTTCCGGTCAGTGACGAATCGATCGCCTCGCCAAACCATGTCGGGTCCGATGACGACTCCGCTCCAGTCGAACTCGAAGCCTTGCGCCGTGTAGATGGTGCCCACCTGACCGGATCCGGCCGGATCGGTGGCCCACAGCGCGGCAGGAGGCGCCTCGGACACCGAACGGTCACCGCGCAGATTCCAAGGGCGGGCCCAGTCACCGATCACCACGTCCAGGGGGAGGGGGTCGCCCGGCCTGGGCTCCGGCGACCAGGGCCAGCAATAGCCCGCGGTCATGCGGGCACCGTACCCTTCGCTTCGGCGGTCCTCCAGGAATGCCTCCATCCCCTCCGGGCTGTCGGCAACGAGGAGTTGCATCCGGCCGTCCGGTTCCCAGAGCGTGGGCCCGCCCGCCTCCAGCCCGAGGAGACGCACCACCCAGTTCAGGTAGACGTCGCTGCCGCCGCAGCGGAACTGGCTGTCCAGCGCTACGACCCGGAACGGCAGCCCCTTCCTCCCGGCCGACCCCACGATCTCCGCCACAGTGCCCATCTCGCCGGGGCGCACCACTTGGTGCTCGTCGAGGAGAAAGACGGGGACACGTGCCACGTCGATGAGTTCATCGATCTGCGGGCGTCCGGTGCGCAAAGAGGCCTGGGTGTAGCGGTTGGCGGAGGTCTCGCGGATTCGGTGGGCCTCGTCGCAGATCAGAACGTCGAGGGAGTTCTCCGGGGTCGTCATGAAACTGTTGAAGTACTTGAAGAGGTCCTGCACTTCACGTTTGCGGCTGCCTGCGACCTTGCGCAGGGTTTTGGTGAGCGACTGCGAGCCGGTGGCATGCAGGGCTGGTACGCCGTGCCGGTACAGCTCGCCCAGCAGGTGGAGTGCGATCACGCTCTTGCCGGTCCCGGGGCCCCCGGTGATGACGACGACTTCCTTGTGAGCGGAGTGTTGTGCCTTCCGTACTGCGTTGAGAACCGTGCGATAGGCGATCTGTTGTTCGTCCAGGAGGATGAACTGCCCTTCCTTCACTTCCTGGGCCGCGACAGCCGTCAGCTTGCTCGGGGGGAGGAGCTTGCCCCGGAGGAGTTGGTCGGCGGCTTCTGCTCCCGAACGGCCGCCGTTGAACCGCCCACGCAGGTACGTGAGGAACTCTGCCCGGTGCTCACCGGTGAACAGCCGGCTTCCGCCCTCGTATTCGATGTCCCGAAGCCCGTCCACTCCGGCCTCGGTGGCGTTGGGCAGGTAGACGGCTCCGCTGACGCGTTCCGGGTGTCTTGCCAGCAGGCTGTTGAATTTGACCAGGTACTCGCGGTAGCGCTGTACCTGGTCGATGGGGTTGAGGACGAGGAACGTGTCGGTGCCGACAGAGCACAGAGCCGGATCGTTGGTGTCCGGTCTGGCCACGGTCCACTGTTTCAACTCGATGAGCACATACGACGGAGCCGAGCGGACGGGGTCCAGGCCGGACAGGATCACGTCTACTCGTCTGCTGTTCATCGGCAGGGTGACCTCAACGAGCATCTCGACCTCGGAGAGTCCGGCGTCGATCAGGCATCCCGCCAGTGCGGGAAGACCTCTCTCCCAGGCTTGGACCTGCGCAGAAGCTGGCCTGTGTCCGAATGCACGGACGTAGCGGTCGTTGAGGAGTAGGAGCAGCGAACCGTCCTGTGCGTCTGCGGCGACCGCTCCCGCGGACGCCCGCAGCAGGGCTCCGCCGAATGTCGCGGACATCTCCCGGACACTGGCAGGTGTGCTTGCACCGTCGGAGGGCGGCCTGCCGTGGGTTCCGTCCTGGGTGGTGGGGTCGGCCACCGCCGCGAAGGGCGAAGCCCCGTCCGGCAGCCTGATCGTTCCCGAGGCATCGGCCATGAGCGCGGAGAAGTCCGGCAGCCGGCCGAGGTACGGCTCGAGGGCTCGGCCCACGGCCTCGGTGATCTCCTGGGCCTGTGTCCTGCTCAGTGCACTGGACAGGAGTTCCCGTACACCGGGCCGGAAGTCGTAGAGGCCGTCTCTGCACAGCGATTCCGGGAACCCTTCGAGCGTTTGGTCGTCGTCGAGTCGCTCCAGCAGTCCCCCGAGCAGCACCTCGGCGACGTGTGCCGAGGTGGCCTCGGGAAGGGTGGCACCGCGGACGAGTTGTATCAAGAGCGGGCTGAGAGGCCTGATCGCGGAAAGCCGAACTGCCAGACGGTAGGCCTGCGGGGAAAAGGATCCCCGGAACACGGCGATCAGCCGGTCCGGCGGCACGGTGGCGGGGCCAGGGCCCTCCTCCGCCGCCCCGGCGTTGGGAGCCTCCAGCGCGGTTGCCTCGACGAGGTGGGGGGCGGCGGGTCCGGTCAGCAGCTGCGCCCATGACGCCAGCGAGGACGGCGACAGGGCGAGCACCGGTAGAGACAGTCGGCCCGAAACGAGCTCCGCCCGTTCACCTGTCAAGGGGTCAAGCATCAGAACCTGGTCCGCCGCCGGGAAGCGCTGGGTGGCCCTGAGCAGGTGCGGCTGCGGCTGGAACCTCGTGGCGCGCCACAGGCGCTGAGGCAGCGGGTTGAGAACGGCGACGGGCCCACGTGCCCCCCAGGCTGCGACGGCGTCGGCTGTGACAGGGCTTGTCCAGGCCGGATGAACGCCGTCCGTCAGCAGGAAGGTGACCGATGCCCCGGCACCGGTCCTGTGGTGCCGCGGACTCAGCTTCTGCGGGGTGAATCTGCTGACGTGGACGGTGCGGAAATTGCCGCTGCGTTCCAGCAGGGCGCCGAGTTCCGGCACCAGTGACCGCCACACGCGCATGGACGGAGAGTCGTCGACCAGGAGTACGGCTGCGTGCCACAGCTCTCGCTCGGGGCGCAGCACCACGTCGAGGGTGCCCGATTCCGCGGTGAGCCTGACGGTGGCCTCCACATCAACGACCTTCCGATGCGGGTGATCCCGGTGCCGGCGCAGGGGCCGGAGCGATCGGGCCAGGTTGTGCGCTCCGGGCAGGGCTCGCGGACCCGGGACACGCACGGCACGAGCGGCCGTTCCGGTGGCGGGTCGGGCTGTCCTGCTGTCGGTGAAGAGGAACCGGCGCCGCCCGGTTACCGGTTCTTCCGTCGGGCTCGTAGGGGCAGGTCCGGAACCCGTCGGGTCGAAGCCCTGCTCATCGGTGTCAGTCTGCCCGACATCGTCGGCCGGAGGTCCGGCCTCTTCTGCCTCCGCCGGATCCGGCGCCGTCGCGTCGCCCGCTCCTGTCCGGGCCCCTTCCATGACACGGGCCAGGAGGAGGACGTCTAGGAGCTCCTCGCCGCCGAGCGGGTAACCGAGGCCGTCCAGGACCCGCCGCAGTCGGTCGATCACGCCGGGAAAGCCTCGTCGAGACGATGCATGACGGCGTTGATCAGCTGCTCGCGGCTCAGATCGGCTCCCGTGACGCGCAGGTGAACCGCGGCCAGGAGCTGATCGGTGGCAAGGGTCTGCACGGTCGCTCTCTGCAGGAAGTTCTGGATGAGGTCCTCAGCGTCGGCAAGCGCCTCGGCTCCAAGGTGGAGGCGGACGATGTCGCGGAGCTTCTCCTCGTCCGGGTCCGGCAGATCGAGGCGCACACAGCGACGGAGGAAGGCCGGGGGGAAGTCCCGTTCTCCGTTGCTGGTCATGACCACGATCGGAAAGTGGCTGCACGACACGGTTCCGCGGTGAACCTTGGCACGTTTCCTGCTGCCGGTGACCAGCACGTCGGCACTCTGCTGGTCCTCGGGAAGCCGCGCGAGTTCGGGAATCTCGAACGCTCCCTCCTCCAGTACTACGAGGAGGTCGTTCGGCAGATCGATGTCGGCCTTGTCCAGCTCGTCGATGAGCAGTACTCGGGGGCGATCCGTGGCAGCGAGTGCCGTGCCCAGCGGGCCGAGTCGCAGGAAGTCGCCGATGCCCGACCGGCGGCCCCTGGGACGATGCCCCAGTTTCCTGGAAGCGCCGCGTGTGGCTCGTGTCTCGCGTTCCAGCGTCGCCTCGCGCAGTCGGCCCACCGCGTCGTAGCGGTAGAGGGCGTCCGTCAGCGTCGAGCGGCTGTTGACCGGCCAGCGGAGTACGTCATCCAGTTCCAAATCCTCGGCGATGGCGTGGGCGAGGGAACTCTTGCCGGTACCGGGACGCCCAGTTACCAGTAGAGGGCGGCGCAGGTGGAGTGCGGCGTTGACGACTGCGACGTGTTCCGGGCCCATGAGGTACTGCTGGGCCGTCGGAGTCCGCGGCGATCCGGCGAGGCTCCGCCACGGTGGCGGAGCGGGCAGGTCGGCCGGTCCACGGAACACCCACCAGTCCTCGGCTGCCGCGCTGGGGTCGTGATCGGGCACTGGGTTGTGCGACACGGTCGCTCTCCTTGGCATGGTGGGTTCAGGGCTGGGTGAGGGCCCAGGCATCGGGAGCAAACGGTGGCGGTCTGTGGTCCGGCCCGTCGTACAGGAGTGACAGTCGACGCCCGTGGTGGGTCGGGCAGTCGGGGTCGGCCAGGGCTCTGGCCCGTTCCAACCGCACCGTCTCCGGCAGGTCTGTGTGGCTGATGCCTTCCACCAGGTCGAGCAGCCGCTTGGCCGTCTCGGTGTCGTGGTCCTGCCGGTGCCACAGGACGGTGTGCACACCCGCCTGGAGACATTGCCGGAGCACCTGGTTCTGGTGCTGCCGCTCGCAGCACATGATGACGACGCCGGCGTCCGGAACCGCCTCAAGCTGTGCCTGGGCAACGCCCGGGCGCGCCGAGCGCTGGTCGAGGACGATGGGCCGGGACAATGGGAGCGCTTTGGTACGCCGCTTCCACCCGGCGTAGGTGTCCCGCGTCCGCCCGGAACTGCGCAGGACGACCCGACGGGTGATGCCCAGGAAGAAGTCGCCGTCTTCCTCGTTTCCCCTCAGATGCCAGGTGTCCACGTCGAGCCGCAGCCAAGGAGGTGCCAGGAAGAACTCCACCAGAGCCTGATCCGTGTGCTCGTGCACCTCGGTGCGCAGCACTGCTCTGACGCCCTCGACTACCTGCTCGCTGGATACCTCAGAGTCCTGCACCAGGACGAGCTCGTGCCGGTCGTCACCGCTACAGACCCATATCTGATAGGTGAAGCGATGCCCCGGGTCGATGGGCAGCAACTCGACCTGGATGCGGGGAGGCGCTGCGGCGGTCTCAGCGGGACCGCCGCAGGGAGTCGGGCGGATGTCCTCGCGGAACTGGTCGACGGCGGCCTCAGATATTCCCAGCCGCGGTGCCACCCTGTCGACCCAGGCGTCCAGTTCCTCCGACAGAGGATTCCCAACGGAGTGCTCCACAAGGCCGATCCGGACAACCGACTGGAGGAGCGGCGGCATCAACCGGTTGTCAGACGGGTACCCCTCGAGGAGGTCGGTGACGTCCACCAGTCCAGAGACCAACGGCAACTCGTCGACGTACGGGAGTACGGCACGCAGCAGATCCTCGGGGTCGGTCTCACGGCACTGGGCGAGAAGGCCGACCAGTTCCCGCCGCTGTCGCGTCGTGAGCGTCTCCCTCGGGCTGACCACACGTGCCGCGCGCAGGAGCCGGTCCCAGGCGGCCCTTTCGTCCGAGAAGCCGAGGGCGCCGGTGTCCACCAGGTACTCCCGGACCACTTCCAACAGTTCCGGCACGCCGCGTCGCACGCCGACGGCGAGAGCAAGCAACCGGTGATGATCCGCCGCCTGATGGATGGACTCCCTGCCAAGCTTGGCGGCCAGCCTGACCTCACACTTCAGGACAGCCTGTGTGCCCGGCAAAAGTCTTTCCAAGGCAGCCAGCGTCCGCTGCTGGCCATGTCCTGCTGTGGGCACCTCGACCGGCGGAAGGTCCGGCAGCTCGGCCTCGATGGCGGGCAGGCCGATCGCGTACAACGGGCGTCGTGCCGCCGGGCTCTTGCCGGGCGCGTCCACGTGTGTGGCGACCACGATCCCGACCACGGCCTCCCGATCCCGGTCCCACAGCGGCCCACCGCTGTGTCCCTCCCGGGCCTCGCCTGCGTCGACGTCCAGCACGATCCAGGGCTCAGCCACCGCACGTGGCGACGCGACAATGGTCATCGCGGGATGGCCGCTGGCCCACAGCGCGATGACGGGGTGCCCGTCCCGCTCTGGAAGAAAGGGCGCCGGCTCCGCACCGTCGGGAGGGGGTTCGGCGAGTCTGAGCACAGCCAGGTCGCCGAAATAGGGAAACGGAAACTTGCCCGTGGTCCCCGCGGCACTGCTGTGGGATGAAGGATGTGCCCGCGGCGGACGCCACATCGCCTGTTCGACACGGCCGACCAACTCCCGGTCTGGGGCCACATGGGGCATCCGTAACCGGACGACGTTCCCCTGCGCCGGTACGGAGTCTTCGAAGCGGTGTCGTCCCAACGCGCTGTTGACGACATGGGCACAGGTGAGAACCAGGGAGTCAGAGATCAGAACGCCGGCGCCGATGAACTCGGTCTGCCCTAGGACGGACACGAACGACCGGCGAAGTGTCGCGTCACTGTGAGTGGAAGGGATCACCTGGTACAGCCTTCCGTCACGACGCGGTGGGAGAAGCCGCCCCGTTCGCAGCCGCCCTGTTCAAGGCATGCGGCTCTTCCGGGACACGCACGCCGTCCGGTGAGTCGGTGAAGTTCCAAGTGGCGGAGACGGTGAAACTCGCCTCGCCCTTTCCCGAGAAGACCCCAAGGCTGAAATCGCTCCCCAGGGTGACGCCGAACTCGACGGTGACCTCGTTCGGTCGCCGGGCGGACTCGGTGAACGACTGGTGGATCCCGTCGAGCACGCCGCCCAACGGACGCAGCGCGTCGGCGAGCGCTTCGCCGCCTCGGGTGAGGGCCTGCGCCGCACGCTCGTTCACGCTCACGGGCTGGGCGGAGCCGAAGTCCGCCGGAAGGCCGAGAGGTTCGCTCGCGTCGGTTTCGCGCTGGCTGGTGCCCGGCTCGGGCATCGCAGAGAAGTCCTTGAGCGCCGGAGTGAGGTGCAGGCGCACCACCGAGCCGTCATCGAAAGTGAGATTCACGTCCCCCATGAGCACCATCCTGTCATGATCAGCAGTCGTCCGTGGCCCCAACTCCCTTACTCGGCCCCCGCATCCCGACTGGCCTCAGTTTAGGCCGTTAACAAACAAAATGCGTTCGGGGAGCGTTGTGCCAGGCAACGTCCCCACCCGGCTCCGCATCGCCCTCACCGCTTTCCTCGCCTTCGATAAGTTCGTCTTCGCAGGATGAAGCGTCCGTATCCCCGCCCTCAAGGAACAGACCGCCTCCGTCAGTTCCCTGGGCCTCGCGTTGCTCGGAGTCTCCGCCGGTGCGATGGTCACCACGGTGCTCACGGGTATGCCCCAGAGCGCTTCGACGCCCGCGCCCGGGCATCGCCCCGTTCGCGGGTGCATCGGCGCGCGTCGGGCGAGGACCACGAGCGTGGACCTGAAATGGCTGTTGTTGCCCTCGTGGAGCACCGCCCGGCTCTCGGCGAGGCACTGTTTTACGACGAAGTCCTCCCCGCACTCCGGGGTCTTCTGCAAGCCGTGCACGTGCCTGGCAGCTTCTGACCTCGAAGAAGCGGGCAGAGCGGTCGGCTCGGGCTGGGCCGTCCTCCACCGCTCCCGGCCTTTCGGCTCCGGGTGGTGGCCTGCTGCAGACGCGGCATCAACGCTGCTGTGCCTCTGCAGCGCAGGGCGGGCGCTTCGCTACGCACAGATCATGGGACAAGGATGCTGGCGGGCAGGGTCAGGCCGAGCCGGGGGGAGAGACGTCTGGCGTGTGCGCGCAGATGGCGAGCTTCGGCGAGCATCAGGGGGGCGAACATGCCGTCCCCGGGCGGGTGGGGCGTCAGACGGTGGTGGGCGCGGGCGCCAGCCAGGAGTGGGCGTGCCCAGGTGGGGACAGCGTGGAGAGGGCAGTACCGATGGCTGACCCCGTGGAGCTTGATGGCGGAGACGTCGCCGGTGATGTCGAGGTCGCGGGTGAAGCGCAGGCTGCCCAGGCCGGCCCGGGTGAAGGCCAACACGCTCAGCGCTCCGGCGATGAGGGGATGGGCCAGAGCGGCCAGAGCAGCGGAGTCCTCGGGATCGATCTCGAGCGCAGAGGCGGCCTGGGCCCGATGCAATGTGGCCGTTGCGCCGGTGCAAGGATGAGCCCGACGCCCTGGCCTCATCGACGCCGACCGGGTACTTCCCACCGGTTGGGCGGGCGGCGACGGTGCCGGAACCGCCGCTCCGGTCATCGATGGGGGAGTGGAGGAGGAGAAGGGTCGTGCGGGGATCGGCCCCGGCTCGGCGAGGAGCGCTTCGAACTGGTCCCCGGCGGTGATACGGCGCTCCACTGCCGCCAGCGCCGGCGGCAGCCCCCGTGGGGCCCTCTGCCACAGCAGTGTCAGCTGGGCTCCCGTCGTCGTGCGCCGGCGAGCAGTTGGTCGAGCCGCCGGATGGTCAGTAAATGGGCACGGGGTACCACGACGTGGCGAACCCCGGCCGCGACGCCCCAGGCAGCCGCAGAGAGCCACGCCGCGTTCACCGAGTCCAGCCACACATCGGGAGAACCGGGACCAGAGGCCAACCGCTTCCCCAGCGCGTACAGCATGTCGTGCGCCAGCGCGGCCGGGCTGCCGCTTGCAGGCGTCGGCTGCACGGTGATGCGGCCTTCCGCGGGCCGGTGCGCCCGCAACGCCGCCCGGGTGTAGAACAGGTCGTCGCGCTCATCCACCACGACTGTCACGTCGCCGTATGCCGCTGCTGCCATCTCGCCCTCGTTCCTGCTGCCGGCCGGTTGACCATCCGGTCACGGACGGGCCTGGCGCTCGGTCATGCGTGACTACCGACGGCTGCCTGTCCCTGGGTGGGGGCCGCCGCGCGTGGGGCCGCTGCTACATGCCGCCCAGCTTGCTGTACACCCAGTTGATGAGGTCCTGGTTGATCTCGGTCAGTCCTTTCTGCTGCATGCCTTTGAGCAGGTGTTTGGTGATGGTGGCCCAGTTACGGAAGTTGCCGTGCGCCGCAGCCCGGTCGATGTCGAGGATCATCTTCTGGTCAACCCCGGCCCACAGGGAGTGGAACGCGGGCAGCGTGGCGACGACTTCGTCCTCGGGCATGCGCGTGAACCTCTGCCAGATGTAGATCCGTGAGGCCAGCATCGGCTCGCGCTTGAGGACCCTGTAGCAGTTGTCCCCGCCGGCGAAGATCACCGCCATGTCGGTGTGCCGGTCGTCCCACAGGTGACGCCAGTACTCGAACGAGCTGCGCCCCATCCACTGGGCCTCGTCACACACCAGCACCCGAAATGACTGGGACAGCGCGTCCTTCAAGAGAGTGTCGAACTCGACGGGGCGGGTGGGCGGTTCTCCGGGCAGTCCCAGGGCACGGAACAGTCCGTGGCGGATGTCGCGGGGTGTGGGGCCCGAACGCAGCTCGAGGCGGTAGGTGATGTCGGGGGCTACGTTCCGCAGCGCCGAGTTGACCGACATCGTCTTGCCGCAGCCGGCCGCTCCGTAGGCGACCATCATGCCTTTGGCCTCGATCGTCGCCTGGATGTTGTCCAGCGTCGCCATGAGCGTGCCGGTGGCCACCAGATGCGCGTCCAGCCGGTGGAAGTGGTCGTCCTTCTCCGGAGGGAGGGTGCCGTAGTCCATGTCGTCGCTCACTTGTTCTCCTCGGGGGCGTTGTTCTCCGGCGGGGGCGTTGTCGTCGGGATCGGCCGTGCCCAGCCGTCGGGGACCGGTTGGTGCGGGATGTAGTGGGGATCGGCGCGCCGGAGGTCTGTGGTGACCGATTCGACGAGTTCTGCTTCGGCTTCCGCCTCGGTCAGAGAGCCAAGGCGCTGGGGCGGGGTCGCCGAGGTGACAGCCTCGAAGCGGCCACGGCGCAACCGAGCGGCGGCCTTCATGTCGGCACGAAGCCGGCGCGCTTTGGCTTTGCGGGCGTTGCGCACGGCGCGGATCTGTTCCTCGCTGGCTGCCTGGGAAAGGACGGCGCTGCCCAGGTAGGCGCCGTCAAGGCCGAAGACCTCGATGGTCGCGTCGTGGTGGGGGAGGTAGCGCACCGCGACCCGGACGCCGCCTTGACCGACCATCCAAGGGCCGATGTAGTGGCGGTTGCGCCACTGCACACCCCGGGTGGTGATGGTCCGGGTCTTCCCGTCGTCCTCGAGCCCGAAGTGGGCCAACTGCTGGGCGGGAGCGTCGTACAGGGGTGTGGGGTCGGCCCGCCACGCCTCCGTCGGGGTGAGGCCGCCCAGCGCCTTCGGCTTGTGCTCGTTGTTCCACCAGTGGACCCACTTCAGTAGCAGGTCCACGAACGCCTCGAACGTGAGCGCTGGTTCATCCGGATCCGCCGTCCGCCCGCCGGTGAGCGTCTGCTGGTGGACGTAGCGCGGCATCGAGACGAACAGCATCTGCTCGACCGCGTCGTTGAGCGCCTCGATAGTGCCCTTCAGGTAGGGGCTGTAGGCCGGGAGATCGACGACCGGCACAGCGAAAGCACCCAGGGCCGAGGCCACGGTGTCACACAGGAACTCTTTGCCGCGGTCCACGCGGATCAGACCGGGCAGTCCGCCGGCCGGGCCGAAGGGATCGCCGCGGTCCAACGCCATCCGCAAGGCCGCCAGGACCGCATCCCTGCTCGGCGCGTGGGGCGTCACGGCCAGACCCATGACGACCTTCCTGGCACAGTCGATGAACCAGGTCAGCCAGGGCTGTACGAGTTCGTCCTCGACCCACACCCGCACGGGTACGCACTTGTGGTCCCCCTCCCACGCTTCGTTGCGGTGCCCGGGAGGGCGCTTGCCGAACACGTCGAAGGCCCGCCGGGCGGCTTCCCCCTGGGCGAGGCCGGCCCGGTCCCCGGGCGCAAGGTCCCGTCGCAGCGCCCGGTGCAGTGCCGAGAGTGATGGAGCCCTGGGCAGTCGAGGGTCCGTCAGGGCTTGTTGTTCGAGCTCACGGTGCACGGCAGAGGCATTGCCTCCCCACAGCACCAACAGCTGCCGGATCTCCGGTGTGATGGTGAACCGTGTCCGGGGTGCTGCGTCGACATGGCCGGTGGCGCGCGCCTTGGCGAGCCACCGCCACACCGCCCGCTCCGAACGGCCCACGGCCGTGGCGACCAGCCGCACATGCGCACTGTTCAGCTCGCCGAGTTGGTCCAGCGCGATGAGCCGGGGCATGGCGGCCAGCCGCCCCGAATGCGCGGTGAAGAGCGGTCTGTCGGCACCGGACGTGCCATCCATGGAGTCACTCATAGGGGCTCTTTCTGGAGACGAGGGGGACGCAGGCAATGGGCAAGAGCGCGGGGGTGAAGCGATGTTCAGGCGCCCCGGGTGATCACCGGCCTTCGCCAGGGCGTGACGCAGCGTCGTGCCAGGTGGCGCTCATGGAAGGCCGGGATGTCTGGTGAAGCGTTCGGCGCGAGGGCATTGAAGGCGCTGTCGACTGTGGCCCCGGTGCACATGGAAGGTGTTGCGGCCCCGGAGGGGCCGGCTGAGCACGTCAGAGCCGCCCGCCGGCATCCGGCGGGTCCTGGAAGAGCACTGAAAGAAGGGCGCGGGGCCGGACGGTCACTGGAGAGGGGTGCCGCCCGCGGCCGGAGAGATCCCTGATCTTCCCGGGTGGAGGGCCCCCGGTGTCACAGCTGGCCCGGCCCCGCTACCACTCAGACGTGTTCCAGCATTCTCTGGATTCCGTCGTGGATGATTCGGGTGCGGTCCTCAGGCGTGAGCCAGACGGCCGTAGAGCCCGCGGTGGCCTTGTTGACGAACAGAACATCGTCGACCGCGTCAGCCACCGGATACATGTGGCTGACGACTGCGATCGTGCTGTCCGGTGTCTTGCGGCCGCGCAGGACGGAGAGCGTCTGTTCCAGGCGTTCGGAGTCCAGGGAGCCGAATCCTTCATCCAGGAACAGGGTTTCCGGCCTGTTGCCGCAGCTGCGGCTGTTGAGCTCGACGAGCGCCAGTGCCAGAGCGAGGGAGGTCTGGAAGGTTTCACCGCCGGAGAGAGTCTCCGGGTCGCGAGGAAGATTGGTGGCGCAGTCCATGATCTTGAACTTCTTGGTGAATACGTACGTGCCGTCAAACCGCCGCCCTGCGCGTATCTCACACCACACAGCTACCGACCCGGCTCAGCCGCTGTCAGGCAAACAGCCCGACATCACCCAATCAAGTTCAGTAGCCTGCGATGTCGCCCGGGATTACCAGATTCCCGCCATGCTGGTGCTTTCCAGCCTCTAAGAACTCATTCACCTCAGAAGATCCTCAAGTCTATTGAGGCCTCACCCCATTAACTGTGAAGATCACTTTGCCGTCGCCGATGCGCAGCCTGACCAGCTGCACCGACGGCCGACTCCCGGCTCGACCAGCCGGGTACGACCGAAGTTGTTGGGGGAACCTCTTGAAGATCACCAAGTTCACCACGCTGACCGCTGCTCTTGCCACAGCTGCGATATTCAGCACGGGCCTTTCCGGTACTGCTATGGCATCGGAAAGCTCCGGCACAGAGCGCACGGCGGCGGTCGACACTGCCGTCTCTTCGGACGAGCAGCAGCTCATCCAGACCTTGAGCGTCATCGAAGCGATGCCGGACGGCGTGGTCGCGCAGGGAGACGCTGCTGTGCAGGCATACCTGAAGGAGAATCTGCCGGCGCCGGCCGGTGTCCAGGCCTTCGGCTGGATGCAGAAGCTGAAGTGCGGGGCGGCCATCACGGCAGCGATCGCGGGTGGGGCCGTACCTGTGGCCAAGATCCTCAAGCTGAAGGCATTCATCAGCAAGGTGGGCTCAGTGAAGAAGGCCGCCTCCCTCCTGATCCGCGTGGCCAAGGGCGAGGAAAAGATCAGCGAGCTGGGCGCCACCCTCGGTGGCCTGGCCTCCGTCATTCTTGGGATCGACATGATCCAGAAGAACTGCCGCTGAAAAGAGAGGGGCCAACAGGGTGACCACGAGTAAGGCGCGTCTGACAGCGCTGATCACACCGGTGGAGCAAGAAGCTCAGAACGACGCGAAGGCACTGGCCCAGGCTGGCCGCGCGTCCAAGGCAGTGTCACGTCTGCGTAAGGATTCGGGACTCGGGCTCCACACCGCCTCGGCGGCACTGGACCTGCTGAACGAGGGTAACTCCTTGCCCACGTCCTACCAGCAGGCGCTGGACACCCTGAGGTCGCTCTCCCCAGGGCTGGTCGACGAGATGTTGACGCTCCTGGACAACGACGAAAATACGTCCGCTATCAAACTCCTCAGAGAGCACACCGACATGGACCTGGCGGGCGGCTACCACCTTGTCGAAGAGTTGTCGGGCCAGGCCTGACACGGCGGCGTAAGAGAAACGCTGGTACAGCCGCAAACGTGCGGCTGTACCAGCGGACGGCGCAGCACCGTGACGCCTTCCCTCACCTGCAACGCCCTGCCCCTGCCACGCCCGTAAAGCGGGCAACACCGAGTACTTCCCACACAGTCACGCCGCCCAGTGGTATCCGAGTTGGGCGAGTGCTGCCAGCTGCTGTTCGTCGAGCCGGTCGCGTCGGTTTTTCTGGTTGGAGAGCTAGATGCCGAGTTGTACGGGGGTGCCGTCTTCGAGGTGTTCGGTGTGCCCCCTGGGTACGACGGTCCGGGCTTCCCGTGCGATGTACTGCCGCAGGGCTGCCACGCCCCGGGTGAACGCGTCGGAGCCCTTCGCCGCCCCAGCCTTCGCGCTGGTTCGCACGGTGGCCTTCTGCGGCCGTACAGCCGGTTTCACGCCCAGTACGCCCAGGCGTCGCTGCTGCTCGGTGTTCTGGCGTGCCCAGTCCCGCTGTTGCCGGGCGAGCCAGCGTCCGATGTCGTCGCCCCGGTAGGTGACGCCGGGCTGGATCTCCTCCAGCGTCCCGTCGGCTTTCAGGAGGGCGCGCAGGCCGACGTAGTGGCGTTGCCAGTCGACGGTCCAGCCCCGTTGCCCGGGGTTCCAGTCCAGATCGATTGCCGCGAGCTGTTCGGCACGCCGTGCTGCTGTCCAGTATCAGTGGGTGTGATCGGGCCTGCGAGCGTGGCCTGGGCTGATCAGTTCTGCTGATCGTTGATAGGTAGCGGTGTCGGTGTCCGGGCGCCCGTTGGGAGGCGCTTGGTCCGCTCCTGAGACCCCCTCTGGACCAGCGCCGATGAGGTGGGCGGTGTGGGCAGTGATGAAGCCCGCCCACCTTTGAGTCTCTTCCTGTCACGGATGGCCGGCTCGGCCTGCGAATTGCCTGCTCCGCGGGACTGCAGCTGTGAGGCCCGCGAGTCCACCTCACTCGGTGGGTCGAGCGGGCGTTTCCCATGGTGACGATGTCCCCTGGGCGTCTCCTCGAAGAGAGCGGTGATCACTGTCGCCACTTGATGGAGCAGCCCATGCTTGGTCGGTGGGGTTCAGGGACCGGTTCACCGGCCAGGACGTGAGTGATCGCGGCGTCCAGCAGTTCACCGGTGACCGGCTTGCCACTTCTCGGTGTGGACTCGTCCATCGCTCCGCGGTAGGCCAACCGGCGCTGGGTGTCGTACAGGAAGAAGTCCGGCGTGCAGGCAGCCTGGTAAGCCCGGGCGACGGTCTGGTCGGCATCCACCAGGTACGGGAAGGTCCAGCCAGCCAGCCAGCCCGCCCGGCCTGCTCAGCCAGGCGTTCGGGCCGGTCGTCCGGATAGGCGTCGGCGTCATTGGCGCAGACGCCCACCACCGCCAGGTTCGGGTACCGGGCAAGCAGCCTGCCGAGCCCGGCCTCGACATGGCGCACGTAGGGGCAGTGGTTGCACAAAAATGCGACCAACAGCCCAGGAGCGGTGGCAAAGTCGTCACGGCGGACAGTCCGGCCGACCAGATCGGGAAGCGCGAAGCCCGGCGCGGGCGTACCCAGGGGCACCATCTGTGACAAGACAGCCATACTGCCATGCTACGAACTTCGCACCGCGTATCCGAGTCGGCTCACCCTGGACCCGCGTGACTCGCCAGGGTCGGCCCGGCGCTGGCCGCGGGCCGGCACCTTCCGGGGCCGTGGAGCAGGGGTACTCGGTGGCCACCCATCCGAACACAGGCTCACCGGCGCGGCCTTCCTTCCCGCGGCGCTACGCCCATTCGAGTCCGAGGTGGGCGAGCTGCTGGAGCTTTACGGCGGTGAGCTTCGCGCGCCTGCTCTTGCTGTTCGACAGGAACACTCCGAGCTTGACCTCTGTCCCGTCCTCCAGCCGTTCTACGTGGGCCCTGGGGACGGTCACAGTGCCCGTGCGGGCCTTGTACTGGGCCCCCAGGGCCGCAACGCCCCGTTCGAAGGCCCCAGAGGCCGCCTTGGACGGCTTCGCGGGCGCTTCCTGCTCCGGCGGCAGCGGCACGTGCTGACTCTCGCTCCGCTGCCCTGGTTTCATCTCATTTCGATGTCGGCTTCGGTCAGGGCTGACCTGGAACTCGGCTGGCACGGTGTGGGAAGCATCCATACATGCCGTTGAGAATGCCCGGGTCGCCGGAATGAGAGTCAGCTCCTCACGCCCAGTCGAGTCCGAGTTCGGCGAGCGCCGCCAGTTGCTGTTCGTCGAGCCGGTCGCGTCGGTTTTTCTGGTTGGAGAGCCAGATGCCGAGCCGTACGGGGGTGCCATCCACGATTTTCCGGGCTTCGCGCTGGATGTACTGCGCGAGGGCCGCCACGCCCCGCGTGAACGCGTCAGAGCCCTTCGCCGCCCCAGCCTTCGCGCTGGTTCGCACGGTGGCCTTCTGCGGCCGTACAGCCGGGTTCACACCCAGCACGCCCAGGCGCCGCTGCTGCTCGGTGTTCAACGGGTGGTGGAGCGTCGGCCGGTGGCCGCCGCCGTGGCTGCGCTATGCCCTGCGGTACGCCCTGTACTACCGACTGCACCAGGGGCTGCATCACTCCCTGTAGTGCCGCCTTATCTGTGCAGGTCACAGCCCCTAGAGCAGGTTGGTAAGAATGCCGACATCCCTCCGTACGCTGCTTCCCTGCCCTGGCCCTGGTGGTGGGTGGTGGGTTGGGGCAGAGGTGCGCGGCGCACGGAGGGATCGGCCGGCGCTGCGCTGGGCGTTGCTGTGTGTCGACGGCGGCCTGGAGGACCGCCTCGTGTGCGGCGGCGAGTGTGTGCCGCGCCTGGCCGCCCGGCCGCCCGCCCGGCCGTCTGACCAGCCACAACACTCCGATAGTGACATGGGTCACAAGAGTATGTGCGGCGAAAGGGGCTCTGACCTGCGGAAACTGTGGATTTTTGCAGGTCGGGGGCCTTTTGACAAGGGTTAGGCGCTGGTGCCAGCGTCTTGAAAGTCGTCCCGCGAGTAAGGCCCGAACTCCTTAAGGAGAGTTGGGGCCTTTTTGCTGTCCGGGGCTCTGTGACTCCTCAGAAGGGGTGCAGGGCTCCCGTATCCGCGGCGGGCCCGGACAGGGGCCTGTCCGTCGGATCTGGCGGTCGCAGACGGACAGGCCCCCGGAGGACCTGGAGGCCCGTTATGACCGTACACATCAGCGCCCTCGGAGCCGCGATCCTTGTGGTCGGCTGCTTTGTGGGCTACCTCGTCTTCGCGCACACCAAGGGCACGCCCGGCCCGGCCACCAAGGGGGACGTGGTGGGCGCCATCGTCTCCGCTGTCGCCGTGATCACGGCCCTCCTTCTCCTCCTTGGAGGAGGCATCGACAGCTCGCAGCAGCCGACCTCTGGCCCAGGGAGTCCACTGTCCGAGGCGACCTCGAGGCCTGGCATCCCGGCCGAATCAAGGACCGGCCCTTAAAAGCCCAGCGATTTGAGATGCCCCGGGCGCGTAATCGTTCGGGGCATTTCAAGTTTCTGGCTGGAATTCACGGGCCGGACAGGAACACGATCAAAGCGACCAAACCGACAGCGGCACCCACCCAGCGCAAAACCTGCCACAGCGTCATACCGGCATCATCCCGAAGGCCTCCGCTCCGCAACCCCCCTTGTACGCAACCGATCTGCAACAGTCCCCACCCGAAACCACCGGGATCTATGCCCAGTCGAGTCCGAGTTCGGCGAGCGTGGCCAGTTGCTGTTCGCTCAGCCGGTCGCGTCGGTTTTTCTGGTTGGAGAGCCATACCCCGAGCCGTACGGGGGTGCCGTCTTCGAGGTGTTCGGTGTGCGCCCTGGGTACGACGGTGCGGGCTTCCCGGGCGATGTACTGCGTGAGGGCTGCTACACCCCGCGTGAACGCGTCGGAGCCCTTCGCTGCCCCAGCCTTCGCGCTGGTTCGCGCCGAAGCTTTGTGGGGCCGCTCAGCCGGTTTCACACGAAGCTCACCCAGCCGCCGCTGCTGCTCCTCGTTCAGCCGCGCCCAGTCCCGGACCTGCCGGGCGAGCCAGCGTCCGATGTCGTCGCCCCGGTAGGTGACGCCGGGCAGGAGCTCCTCCAGCGTCCCGCCGGCTTCCAGGAGGGCACGCAGGCCGACGTAGTGGCGCTGCCAGTCGACGGTCCATCCCAGGGCGCCGGGGTTCCAGTCCGGATCGATTGCCGCGAGCTGCTCGGCACGCCGTGCTGCGCGCTCGGGGTCCTTCCCGAGCCCTCCGGGGCGGCGGAGGTTGGTGAGCCATTGCCCCACGGGCTTGTCCAGCATGGTGGCGTGGCGGGGCGCGGCCAGGGTGCCGGCCTCCGCGTAGTACGCGCGGGCCGCGGCGAGGTTCTCCTCGAACTGGGCATCGGCGGTGTCCCAGATCATGCCGAGTTCGTCCAGCTCGTCCGCCCGGGTGCTGGGCATGGTCCCGGCCCGGTACGCCCGCCGCTGATCGGACAGCCACCTGCCCAGCGGGTACGCGCCTTCCTGGTGCTCGTAGGGCACATCGAGACTGTCTTCCCGGTCGCGGTAGCGGCGGGCGGCGTCGTAGCCGCGGGTCCAGTCCTGGCGTTCGGTGTCCAAGATCTGGAACTTGATCCACTTGGCGACCATCACCGGATCCCTCGGGGCGGCGAACCGCAGCAGCAGCCGCGACTCCTCCTCACCTTCCTCCGGCTCCTCACCGATGCTTTCCGACGGATCAACAACGTGCTTCTGGTTCTCCTGCGGAATAGCGAGCATTTCCACGGCACGCTCATCATGCGCCCGAAGACCTTCAAGGACCTTCACCAAGGGGCGATACGAAGCAGAAGTGAACATGTCTTCTGGCTGCTCATCAGGGGCCAAAAATACGGGCACGATCAGCGTCGCAATCTTGCCTTGATTCGGCTTCTGACGCAACGCCCGCCCGATGGCCTGCACGATATCTACCGCAGACCCCTTCGGGTCCAAGAGGGCTACGGAATCCACCGCCCTAATATCGACGCCCTCACCTAGGACACGGCAATTTGAAAGCACCGCCCGCCCGGCCCTGCGCCCGAAGTCGGAGAGCACTGCACGGCGGTGATCGGCCTCGTGCTCACCGCACAGCCAGTCGGCCCACACCCGCGCGGGGTACCGCTCCGGATCCGACGCGCGCAGGCGCTTCGCGACCCGCGGCAGGCCCTTCGCGAACGCGCTGGCCTCTATGGTCCGGTGGTGGAAGGTGATGGTGGTCTGGAGCTGGTGCACCGCCATCGTCTCCAGCAGCGCGGCCTGCAAGGCGCCCATCCGCTGGCCGCGTACCTCTTCCTCCCGTTTCTCCTGGCCGGCCAGGCGGGCTGGGGTGACCACCGGGTCGGTCAGCTCGACCACCACGATCTGATACCGCGCCAAAAGCCCCCGCGAGACCGCTGATGCCAGCGACAGCTCGTAGACCACGGGGCCGTAGATCTTCGGATCGTCCATGGAACAGGCCAGCTCACGCGGCAGCCGGTCCCACCCCTCGAACGGCTCCCCGCTCTCCGACACAGCCCTCTCGACTTTCCGGGGCGGTCGCTCCTTCCAAATCCGCGGCGTCGCCGTCATATACAGCCGGCGCATCGCCGGAATGACGTCCTGGTCGTGGATCGCCGCCCAGGCCTTCCCCATCGAGCCACTTGTGCGGTGGGCTTCATCGACCACCACGAGGTCGAAAACGTCCATGGGAAGCCCGTACGCCCCCTCGTGAGCTTCAGCCAGCACGGGCAGAGACGCGTAAGTGGCATAGACGGTCACCGGCCCGCGGCCGTGCCACAACGCCAGTTGCGGCGGGCTCGTCGTGGAGCGTACATCGAGATTCCACAGATGCGGGTCATCATCCAGCGAACACACCGCCACCGCCGGACCTGTATGCCCGACAGAACGCCATTCCCGCACCGTCTGGGTCAGCAGATCCAAGGTCGGGAGCAACACCAAGACCCGGCCATTCCGCGCCAGCCGCAACGCAGAATGCGCGGCAATGAAAGTCTTTCCCGTACCGCACGCAGCCACCACCGTGGCCCGCAGCCCATTACGCGGAATCCGCTTCCCTGGAGGGATATCGAGACCACGCACCACCGCGTCAACCGCCTCGATCTGATGCGGAAACAGACGGGTCTCATCGGCATTCGGCATTCCGGACTCCAGAAGTCGCGAGAGGGGGCGGTCAGCCCTGGCGGAGGGGGTAGCGGTTCGCTCGGGATGCTACACAGCGCATCGCATGGCACCTGATACAGCTTTGCCATGATGATGCGAGGGTCTCACTCTAGCGCAACGGGCTGCGTTCGTGGCGGTTTTCGCGTAGACTCGTTCATGTGCTGCACCCCCTATAGGGGGTGAGTGTGCGTCAGGGGTCGGATGGAGCGAAGCGGAGTTCGAGCCCTTCAGCTTCGAGGGCCGGCCGCTCGTTCGGGGTGATGGTCTGTCAGTACCTGGGGGTGGCTTGTTCTTCGGGATCCTACACAGGCCCGCAGCGATGCACCCACCTTCTCTATAGCCAGCCATTCGCGCTGTGCGCGAATCGGGAATTGGAGCGAAGCGGAGATTCCTGCTTTTCGGAATTTAAGCGAAGCGTAATTCCGAATTCCCTTGCGGAGCAAGGGAATTGAGGCGCGAAGCGCCTTAACGAATTGCGAAGCAATTCGCTTCTGCTGAGCGAAGCGAAGCGTTTCGCTTGCACAGCGCGCAGCGCTGTGGTACCCGCGGAGCGGGTACCACAGC
>NZ_JBEXNQ010000035.1:0-83289 GCF_040611155.1 Streptomyces sp. NPDC002994 | reverse complement strand
CGGACGGGCTCCAAAGGAGCCCGTCCGGCGATTGAGGACACGCCCGCAGGGCCGGCTCAGAGGCGCTCCGCGTTGCCCTTCCCCCCGTACCGCAAGCGCAGCCGCATCCTGCCGTCCACCATCCGGATCTCCACCGATTCGCAGAGGCTGCGCATCAGCCACAGACCGTCGAACGGGTCGGCCCGCTCACCGGGCGGTGCGAATCCCGCCCAGGCCGCCGGAGCCGAGGTGGCCGGGCCGGTGGCCAGCAGGTCCCAGGCGACGATGCCGGGCTCTTCCCAGGCGCACACCTGCGCCCCCGTCGCGCCGCGGTCGAGCAGGCAGGTCAGCGCCTCGTTGGCGACGATCTCGGCCATCGCGAGACGCGCCCCCGAAAGGCCGGCCGCAGCCGCGCTGCCCCGCACGAAAGCGCGTACGGCAGCAGGTGTGGCCGGACCGTCCAGCCGGTCGGCGCCCAGCGGCGGCGGCAGCAGTGGGGCGTCGGCCGCCGCGGCGTACGCATCCGGATCGACGTACGCGGCACAGGGCAGGATCTTCGCCCCGACCACATGAGCGGGGTGGGTGGCGCGGGCGGCCGCCGCGACGTCCTCGGGGACCGTCCTGGTGTCGTACGGGCAGATCATCCAGACGTCGGCGTCCGCGAGCAGCACGTTCAGCCCGGACTCCATGCGCTTCCACTCCGCGATCTGGCGGGCGGATTTGCCGGCCCACAGCGGCTCGGCGATGATCCGCGTCCGCCGCCCCGGTACCTCGCGGCGTTTCACGTACCGCAGGAACGACGAGACGCGCTCCACCGGCCTGCGGCCGAAGTAGGCCGTCTCCGCCGTGTCGAGGCCGTGGGCCCGCGCACCGAGGGCGTCGCGGAGCAGTTCGATGTTGGCGGGCGTGGTCGCGGCGAGCACCGGCTCCCCCGCGTCCAGTCCCTCCTCGGCGAAGGGGAGAGCCATCGCGAGGAACGCCTCGTCTCCGTCGTACAGGGAGGCGTGATGGACGAAGCCCGCACCGTTCAGGCCGCTGTCAGTTGACATGGTTGGCTCCCAGCCGCAGGCCGGGGGTCTCGTCCCAGCCGACCAGTGAGATCACTTCACGCAGGTGCGGAGCGAGACCCACCAGCTCCACCTGGCTTCCCGCGGCGCGCGATCGGGCGAAAGTCATCAGCAGCCGCAGCCCGCCGAGGTCCAGGAACTCCAGCGCGGACAAGTCGAGTTGGACATCTCCGGCTGTCTGCTCGACCGCCTCCAGGGCGGTACGGAGGTGCTGGTGCCCGTGTGCGTCCACGACACCTTCGACACGGAGTCCGTCCGGCCGGTAGGTGCGGATTACGCGTAACTCCGCGGTGTGTACGAGGGGTTCCAACTTCGGCGCTCCTCAGCGGACGGATGCGAAGGCTTCGATACGCGGCCCAGCGTAGTGCTTTGGCCATGCAAGAAGGCCCCCCGCGCAGTGCGGAAGGCCTTCTTCTTCTCGTACGTACCCCCGACCGGATTCGAACCGGCGCTACCGCCTTGAGAGGGCGGCGTGCTAGGCCGCTACACAACGGGGGCCTTGCAGATATGAGCTCTGCGAGCTGGGCTACCAGGACTCGAACCTAGACTAAGGGAACCAGAAACCCTCGTGCTGCCAATTACACCATAGCCCAAAATGGTTTAGACCAATCGGTCCCAACCTGTACCCCCGACCGGATTCGAACCGGCGCTACCGCCTTGAGAGGGCGGCGTGCTAGGCCGCTACACAACGGGGGCCCTAGCGATCCTTCCACGCGACGGTAGTCGCATGGTGACTTCAGCACCGCATCCGGGAGCGACCCGAAGGCGATGGAAAGAAAGGATCTGTACCCCCGACCGGATTCGAACCGGCGCTACCGCCTTGAGAGGGCGGCGTGCTAGGCCGCTACACAACGGGGGCCTGTGCAGAAAAAGCTCTGCGAGCTGGGCTACCAGGACTCGAACCTAGACTAAGGGAACCAGAAACCCTCGTGCTGCCAATTACACCATAGCCCACCAAAACACAACCCCCTGATGGGGGCTTGTTTGGCTTGCGCTTCCCGGCCGGACCTTTCGGCCCTCTCGGGCGGCGCAGAAAGAACATTACCCGAAGGTGGACGGCGCTCCAAAACGGGTATCGGCCCGCAACAGCCCAGGTAGCTGCTCAAGCCCGGTGATCCGGACGAGCTCCGGACGGCCGCCGAGGCCGCCGCGGTCGAGCCAGATCCCTACGAGACCGGCTTCGTCGGCGCCCCTGGCGTCGATGTCGGGCTGGTCACCGACGTACGCGACCTCGTGCGGGGGCAGCGCGAGCGCCTCGCAGGCGGCGTGGAAGGCCTCGGCGGCGGGCTTGGAGAAGCCCAGCTCGGCGGCGCACAGCAGTGCCTCGAAACGGCTCCGCACGCCGAGGACGCGCAGCTTGCGGTCCTGATTGTGGACGCTGGAATTCGACAGCACGGCGTGGCGGTAGTCCGCCCCCAGGACGTCCAGCGCCGGGACGGCGTCGGGGAACAGCTTCCACGCGGCCTCGTAGTGGGCGACGTACCGCGTGAACCACTCGTCCGCCGCGTCGTCGCTCAGCAGCGGCGTACCGAGAAAGGACCGCACCCGGTCGCGCCGTTGCTCCTCGAAGGTCACTTCCCCGGCGGCGAACCGCGCCCAGTGGAGAGCGGTCGTCTCGCGCCAGTGGTCCAGGGCCAGGTCGACGGACTCGTACCCGTTGAGCAGGCCCTCGGCCGCGAGATGATCACGCATGCCGGCGGTGTCGGCGCTCGCGTAGTCGAAGATGGTGTCGTCGATGTCCCACACCACGGCACGGATCGGCATGATCCGACGGTACGGGAAAGGCCCGGAAGCCGGTGCGGCTTCCGGGCCTTTCGTGCGTACGGGCGCGACTAGGCGATGAGCTTGGCCAGGGCCGCGTCGATGCGGGCGAGCGTCTTGTCCTTGCCCAGGATTTCCAGGGACTCGAAGAGCGGGAGGCCCACCGTGCGGCCGGTGACCGCCACGCGGACCGGGGCCTGGGCCTTGCCGAGCTTCAGGCCGTGGGCCTCGCCGGCGGCCAGGACGGCCTCCTTGAGGGACTCCGGGCTGGTCCAGTCGGCCGCTTCCAGGTTGGCGCGGGCCGTGGTGAGGAGGGGGACCGGCTCGCCCTTCATCGCCTTCGCCCAGGACGCCTCGTCCTCGACCGGCTCGTCGAGGAACAGGAAGTCGACGTTGGCCGTGATGTCGGAGAGGACCGTCACGCGGGTCTGGGCGTGCGGGGCGATCCGCTCGAAGGCCGCGCGGTCGAAGGCCTCCGGCTTCCAGTTGGCGTACGGCGCCTTCAGCCACGGCTCGCAGGCCGCGGTGAAGTCCTCGACCGAGAGCTTGCGCAGGTGCTCGGCGTTGATGTGCTCGCACTTCTTCAGGTCGAAGCGCGCCGGGTTCGCGTTGACGTCCTTGATGTCGAAGGCCGCCACCATCTCCTCGATCGTGAAGATGTCGCGGTCCTCCGCGATGGACCAGCCGAGGAGGGAGAGGTAGTTCAGCAGGCCCTCGGGGAGGAAGCCGCGCTCGCGGTAGAGGTTGAGGGACGCCTCGGGGTCGCGCTTGGAGAGCTTCTTGTTGCCCTCGCCCATGACGTACGGGAGGTGCCCGAACTGCGGGATCTCCTTGGCGATGCCCAGCTCGATCAGCGCCTTGTACAGGGCGATCTGGCGCGGGGTGGAGGACAGCAGGTCCTCGCCGCGCAGCACGTGGGTGATCTCCATCAGCGCGTCGTCGACCGGGTTGACGAGCGTGTAGAGCGGGGCGCCGTTGGCGCGGACGATGCCGTAGTCCGGGACGTTGTCCGGGTTGAAGGTCAGCTCGCCGCGGACCACGTCCGTGAAGGTGATCGGCTCGTCGGGCATCCGGAAGCGCACGATGGCTTCGCGGCCTTCCGACTTGTAGCGGGCGACGCGGTCTTCGCTGAGGTTGCGGCACGTGCCGTCGTAGCCCGACGGCTTGCCGGCGGCGCGGGCTGCGTCGCGGCGTACCTCCAGCTCAAGGGCGGTGCAGAAGCACTCGTACGCGTAACCGCCCGCCATCAGCTTCTGGGCGACGTCCTGGTAGATGTCCATCCGCTGCGACTGGCGGTACGGGCCGTGTGGGCCGCCGACCTCGGGACCCTCGTCCCAGTCGAGGCCCAGCCAGCGCAGCGAGTCGAGCAGCTGGTGGTACGACTCCTCGGAGTCGCGGGCGGCGTCGGTGTCCTCGATGCGGAAGACCATCGTGCCGCCGTTGTGCCGGGCGAACGCCCAGTTGAACAGGGCGGTGCGGACCAGGCCCACGTGGGGGTTGCCGGTCGGCGAGGGACAGAAACGTACACGTACGGGTGCGCTAGCCACGCTTGATCACCTTGTTGGTGAGAGTGCCGATGCCTTCGATGGTGACGGCGACTTCGTCGCCGACGTTCAGGGGTCCGACTCCGGCCGGGGTCCCCGTGAGGATGACGTCGCCCGGGAGCAGCGTCATGGCCTCGGAGATGTGGACGATCAGGTCCTCGACGGAGCGGACCATGTCGCTCGTACGCCCCAGCTGGCGCTGTTCGCCGTTGACCGTGCACTGGATGGCGAGGTCGGAGGGGTCGAGGGCGGTCTCCACCCAGGGGCCGAGCGGGCACGAGGTGTCGAAGCCCTTGGCCCTGGCCCACTGCTTCTCGCGCTGCTGGACATCGCGTGCGGTGACGTCGTTGGCGCAGGTGTAGCCGAAGATGACGTCTTTGACGCGCTCGCGCGGGACCTCGCGGCACATGCGGCCGATGACCACGGCCAGTTCGGCCTCGTGGTGCACCTCGTTGGAGAAGGAGGGGTACGCGATGTCGTCGCCCGGGCCGGTCACCGAGGTGGACGGCTTGAAGAAGGTGAGGGGTACGTCGGGGACCTCATTGCCCAGTTCCGCCGCGTGCTCGGCGTAGTTGCGGCCGACGGCCACGACCTTGCTGGGGAGCACGGGCGGCAGGAGGCGGACCTTGCTCAGCGGGACCTTGACGCCGGAGAGCTCGAAGTCGGCGTACGGAATGCCCTTGATGATGTCGAGGACGAGGTCTGCCTCTGCGCCTGGGGCGCTGGGACCCTCAACCGCGCCGAAGGCGACATTGCCGTCGATGGAGAACCTGGCGATGCGCACGGGATGCTGCCGCCCCTTACTTGCTGGCTGGCTGGAGACTGACGCTCCAGGCTAACGCGGCCGAGGGCCCCGACCTGCCGTATTGGCGCCGTGCCCGGCTACGCGGCGGGGGCTTCCATGAGGATGGTGCGGCGCGGGTTGGCGGTCTCGGTGGGGAGGTCGACGGGGTGCTCCGGGCGCTCCGCCAGCAACAGGTCCGCGGCGTCCTCGAGGTGCGCCAGCGTGGTGCGGCGGGGATTGGCGGTGCTGCGCATCTTCAACGTGGTCGTCGTCGCGGTCTTCATCTGGTGTTCGGGCCTGTTCGGTTCGGGCGCCGCTTGGGCGCGGTGTTGTCGGATTCGCCATCTCTGCAAAGCGTCAGGCTAAACACCCGATTCCCCGCCAAAGATGTGAAGCCCGCAAGAACACTGTGTGAGTTTCCTCACGAGATGGCGGGCATATCGACCATTCCGGGCGGCGTGCGCGGGTCCAGGAAACGGACATTGCGCCATTGAACCCATCATTCCGCTCCTGATCATCAGGACTGGGACACCCCCCGCCCCTAAGTGACTCGTCGCCTTATGCCCCTTTTAACCATGAACACCTTCTACTCCTGGTTACTCGGCACTCACGCGGTGTCACTCAGGTCACGACCCGACACGCGGGCCTTGTTGGAGATCCGGCACTGTGCTGGAATTCCCCGGACCGCCGCGAGATTCCAGCCGGCGCGCAGGGCGCAACGCAGCGCCGAGTGGCGGCGGGAAGGGGAGAAGCGCCGGTCACTCACGACCACCCATGGGGCCGCTCGGTGCCCCACGACTCGACACCGTTCCGCCGTTTACGCGGGGGAACGCCTGGTCCAGAGGTTGCGACGCTAGTGCAGGGACGTTTCAAGAGGGATGGCAGCGCTGCGGCGGAGCAGGAGCCGCGCGGCACAGACCGCGGATCCTCGCCCCAGCACGCCCAGCGCGCCCAACACGCCGGAAACACAGCGCCGGCCACGGCCGGCGACGGCGGCGGCGATCGTGCCGTGCGCACCGGGGTCAAGGGCGGCGGCGAGCAGGCGACTCCCGCCAGAGCCAAGGAGCCCACTTCCACGGGCTCACGAATAGCCCTGCGCAACTGGCGCATCAGCACCCGTCTGGTCTCCCTGCTGGCCCTGCCCGTGGTCGCGGCGACCACCCTCGGCGGGCTGCGTATCAACGAGTCCATGAACGACATGGAGCAGCTGGAGCACATGCAGCTGCTGACCGACATGACCAAGCAGGCGACCGAGCTCGCCCTCGCGCTCCAGGAGGAGCGCGACAAGTCGGCCGGTCCGCTCGCCAACGGCACCAGCCCGGCCGACTTCAAGGTCAAGGGCCCCCGGGAGAAGACCGACCGGGCCAAGAACGCGTTCATCGCCGGTACGCAGAACATCGACCCGGGCGATGACGAGAGCCTGCTGAGCATCAGGTCGAGCCTCTACCAGATCGCGTCCCGGCTGAACTCGATTCGCCAGATCCGTGAAGGCGCGTACGAGAAGAAGACGACCAACTCGCAGACGGTCAACAACTACAGCCAGCTGATCAACTCGCTGCTGAGCCTCTCCCAGGACATGGCGCAGGCCACCTCCAACCCGGAGATGATCAAGCGCACGCGTGCCCTGTCCGCGTTCTCCTCCGCCAAGGAGTACGCCTCCATCCAGCGCGCGATCATCGCCGCCTCGCTGCCGGCGAACAACCGCGAGCCTGGCAAGCTCACCGAGAACGACCGCCTCTACGCCAGGTCCGCGATGGAGAGCGAGGACGCGGCGCTCAAGTCGTTCGACCAGGTCTACGTGGGCGACAACGAGGACCTGACCGCCACGCTGGAGACCGGCAGCCCCACGATCGACGCCGCCGACAAGTACGCGCACCGGGTGCTGTCGACGCCGGGCCGGCTCAAGTCCGAGCCCGAGCGCTCGTACATGGACTGGACCGACGCCAGCACCACCAAGATCAACGCGATGAAGCGGATCGAGGCCACGCTCCTCAACGAGATGGAGCAGAAGGCCCGTGAGCTGCGCAACGAGTCGCAGCAGGACGCCATCCTCAACGGTGTACTGATCCTGCTCGTCCTCGGCGTCTCGCTCGTCGGCGCGTTCGTCGTGGCCCGCTCCATGATCCGCTCGCTGCGCCGCCTCCAGGACACCGCGACCCGGGTCGCCCAGGACCGCCTCCCCGAGCTCGTCAAGCAGCTCTCCGAGGCCGACCCGCAGGACGTCGACACGTCCGTGGAGTCCGTCGGTGTGCACTCGCGCGACGAGATCGGCCAGGTGGCCGCGGCCTTCGACGACGTGCACCGTGAGGCGGTCCGACTGGCCGCCGAGCAGGCGCTGCTGCGAGGCAACGTCAACGCGATGTTCACCAACCTGTCGCGGCGTTCGCAGGGTCTTATCCAGCGTCAGCTCTCGCTCATCTCCGAGCTGGAGTCGCGCGAGGCCGACCCCGACCAGCTGTCCTCGCTCTTCAAGCTCGACCACCTCGCGACCCGCATGCGCCGTAACGGTGAGAACCTGCTCGTTCTCGCCGGTGAAGAGCCCGGCCGTCGCTGGACCCGCCCCGTGCCGCTCGTCGACGTACTGCGTGCCGCCGCGTCCGAGGTGGAGCAGTACGAGCGCATCGAGCTTTCCTCGGTGCCGGGCACCGAGGTCGCCGGCCGCGTCGTCAACGACCTCGTGCACCTGCTCGCCGAGCTGCTCGAGAACGCGACCTCCTTCTCCTCTCCGCAGACCAAGGTCCGCGTCACCGGTCACGCGCTGCCCGACGGGCGCGTGCTGGTCGAGATCCACGACACCGGTATCGGCCTGTCACCAGAAGACCTCGCGGCGATCAACGAGCGGCTCGCCTCGCCGCCCACCGTGGACGTCTCGGTCTCGCGCCGCATGGGTCTGTTCGTGGTCGGCCGCCTGTCCCTGCGACACGGCATCCGTATCCAGCTGCGTCCCTCCGACTCCGGTGGTACGACCGCGCTGGTCATGCTGCCCGTCGACGTCGCCCAGGGCGGCAAGAAGGCTCCGGAGAGGACCGGTGCGGCCGCGCAGCCGCAGGTTCCTTCCGGTCCCGGCGCCCGTCAGCAGGCCGGTTCCGGTGCGGTCGGCGCCGGCCCCGCTCCGGCGGGACGGCTGCCCGCCGGTTCCGGCGGCGCGCGCGGCCAGGTCGCGGGCTCGGGTCAGCGTGCGGCGCTGCCCGGACGTGACGGGGGCCCGGCTCAGGGCCAGGGCCAGCAGCCCGGCTCCGGTCAGGGCGGCGGGCTCGGCGGTGCCTTCGGAGGCGGCGGCGGTCGGCAGGCCGGGAACCGTGAGCGTTCCGACGTACGCCCCAATGCCTTCCAGAAGAACGGCCCCGCCCAGGGCGACCAGGGCCGTCCGCAGCAGCAGCCGCCCCGCGGTGGCGGCGCTCGCGCCGAGCTGCCCGGCTCCAACCCCGCCGCGCAGCGTCCGGCGCGTCCGCAGACCACCAGCTGGGGCAACGACCAGCCGCGCGGTCACGAAGAGGCGGACACGGCCTCCCGGCAGCAGGGAATCGGCGCCACCGCCGAGTTCCAGCGGCCCGACTTCGACGCGCCCGCCCCGCCGCCCGCCTCCACGGGTGTGTTCGAGCGTTCCGACGTACGCGGTCCCGTGGGACCGGCGGCCACCGGGCAGTACGAGCGCCCCGGCCAGCGCGGTCCGCAGGGCAACGCTCCGCAGGGCAGCGGTTCGACCGGTCAGTACCAGCGGCCCGAGCTCCCCGGCCCGCTGGACCCCGCGTCCACCGCGCAGCTCCCCCGGCCGGACTTCAACGCCCCGCAGCAGGCCAACCCGGCCGGCGCGTACGGCGGGCCGGTCCAGGGCCAAGGCCACGCACGGCGCCCCGGCCAGTCCCGTCCCCAGGACGGCCAGGCCGGCCAGGCCGGTCAGGCCGGTCAGGCCCATGACGGACCGCAGGCCCTCCCCCCGGCGCCGCGCAGGCACGGTCGCGACAACGGCCGGAACCCCCAGAACCCTCCGCAGCCGCCGCAGCAGCAGCACGAGCTGCCGCCGGCTCCGGGTGCCGGTGACGGACGTACGCCGCTGTTCGACACGCTTGAGTCGAACTGGTTCCAGCAGCAGGCCGCCGAGCAGCAGGCGCCCGCCGCACCGCAGCAGCCCCAGCAGCCCCACCAGCAGTCCGGGCGGCCCGCGCAGCAGTCACCTGCCGCGCCTGCCGCCACCCCTCCAATGCCGCAGCGTGCCCAGGCGCGTGACACGGGTGCCGCGAGCAGCACCACCAACGGTACGAACGCCACCAACGGCGCCGCCTGGCGCACCTCGCCGAACGACGAACTCGTACGGCAGGCCGAGCGGGTCAAAAAGCCCGCAGCCGGCGGTGTCACGACCTCGGGTCTGCCGCGTCGCGTCCCCCGTGCCAATCTGGTGCCGGGTACAGCGCAGCAGCAGAACCACCAGACCGGTCCGCAGGTTTCGCGTGCGCCAGATGACGTACGCGGCCGGCTGACCAATCTTCGTCGGGGTATCCAGCAAGGTCGCCAGGCCGGCAACAACGGCTCAACGACCGGGAGTTTCAACATTGACCCCTCTCACCAGCAGGAGCGTTAGTTGAGTCCGATGAGCCAGGCGGCCCAGAACCTGAACTGGTTGATCACCAACTTCGTGGACAACACCCCAGGGGTGTCCCACACGGTGGTGGTCTCCGCCGATGGACTCCTTCTGGCGATGTCCGAAGGCTTCCCCCGGGACCGTGCCGACCAGCTGGCGGCCGTGGCCTCCGGCCTGACCTCGCTGACCGCGGGGGCTTCCCGGATTTTCGAGGGCGGGGCTGTGACCCAGACCGTCGTCGAGATGGAGCGCGGTTTCCTCTTCCTCATGTCCGTTTCCGACGGCTCCTCCCTCGCCGTGCTCGCACACCCCGACTGCGACATCGGCCTCGTCGGTTACGAGATGGCGCTGCTGGTCGACCGGGCCGGCAGCGTACTCACCCCGGACCTCCGTGCGGAGCTCCAGGGCAGCCTTCTCCACTAGGCCGCGCACCTCAGGTATTGCCGAGAAACAAACCGTCAGGCCGCGCAGAAGCCCCCCACCCCGGCCCCGTCAGACGGCAGGCCCTATCCACTGCTGTCATGCCCGGAGGATCGATCCATGACCCCGCCCCCCGCCTCTCGTGATCCGTACGGAGCGCGCCTCGACGCGTCGTACGACCACGAGGGCGACCAGCCGCTGGTACGTCCGTACGCGATGACCGGCGGCCGGACCCGGCCGCGCTACCAGCTCGCCATCGAAGCGCTGGTCAGCACGACCGCCGACCCGGCGCACCTGTCCTCGCTGCTGCCAGAGCACCAGCGGATCTGCCACCTGTGCCGCGAGGTCAAGTCGGTGGCCGAGGTTTCGGCGCTGCTGTCGATGCCGCTCGGTGTCGCGCGCATCCTTGTCGCCGACCTGGCGGAGGCCGGCATGGTGGCTATCCACCAGCCGGGCAATGGAGAGGCCGGCGGCACGCCGGACGTAACGCTGCTGGAAAGGGTGCTCAGTGGACTTCGGAAGCTCTAGCGGCGGAACGGCCCGTTCCACCACCTCCGCGAAGATCGTGGTGGCGGGCGGCTTCGGCGTCGGCAAGACGACGTTCGTGGGCGCCGTCTCGGAGATCGACCCGCTGCGCACCGAGGCCGTCATGACCAGCGCGAGCGCCGGTATCGACGACCTCACGCACACCGGTGGCAAGACGACGACGACCGTCGCCATGGACTTCGGCCGCATCACCCTGGACCAGGACCTGATCCTGTACCTCTTCGGTACGCCCGGTCAGGACCGTTTCTGGTTCATGTGGGACGACCTGGTACGCGGCGCGATCGGCGCCGTCGTCCTGGTGGACACCCGGCGTCTGGCCGACTGCTTCCCGGCGGTCGACTACTTCGAGAACAGCGGGCTGCCCTTCGTCATCGCCCTCAACGGCTTCGAGGGGCACCAGCCGTACACCCCCGACGAGGTGCGCGAGGCCCTGCAGATCGGCCCCGGCACCCCGATCATCACCACCGACGCGCGCCACCGGGCGGACGCCAAGAGCGGTTTGATCACGCTCGTGGAGCACGCACTGATGGCACGTCTCAAGTAGTCCCTCGCATACGGCAGTTGTCGTAGCGGGCTAAGGGGCGGACTGTGTCCTTCGACACTCTCCGCCCCTCTGTTCATAACGTTTCGACAGAGAATTACTCCGCCACGGCCACCGCACGCGTTCGCGCGGTGCCGCTGCGCTCACATTGGCCTCGCCATTTGGCGTGGCTCGCTCTATTTGACCGTTTTATCTGAGGCTTACACCACTCGGAATGGCCGGTTCCTGCTGTTTGGAACGCAGCCCGTTGACGTGCTGGAATTCGTCGAACTCCCGAGTAGTACGGCCCTGAACGAAAAAACGGCACAACGTAGGTGCCGGCGCCGAGAGGTTGTTGGTCGAGTGAGGCGTAGCAAGACGAGCTCCGCACAGCAGCAGGGCGCGCGGGGCAACTTCACCCCGCCGCCGCGCACAGCGACGTCGCACGCGACCTCGCCCGCCGCGGCCGCCCCGGCGAACAGCGGTGGCAAGGGCAGTGGCAGCAGCAGCCGCTTTTCGCCGCGCAACTGGCGTGTACCCACCAGGCTGAACGCCATCCTTCTCATACCCGTGCTGGTCGGCCTCGTCATGGGCGGCTTCCAGGTGAAGGGCTCTGTCGACACCTGGCAGGAAGCGCAGGACGCCGAGAAGACCGCGGTGCTCATCCGCGCCGCTTCGGAGTACGGCCAGGCGCTCCTCAACGAGCGTGACCTGACCGCCGCCCCGCTCCTCCAGGGCAAGCGCACGAGCTCCGAGGTCACCCAGGCGTACGCCATGACCGACGAGGCCGCGAAGAAGTTCGAGGAAGCCACCAAGGACCTCCCCGAGGGGCAGGGTCTTGAGCGCCGTCTCGGCCTCTTCGCCGACGAGGAGCCCAAGCTCGCCGCGCTCCGCAAGGCCGCGTACAGCAAGGCCCTCGACCCGGTGAAGACCGAAGAGGGCTACGTCCAGATCCAGCACTCGCTGATGGAGCTGTCGAACGAGCTCGGCCTGGGCACCGGCAACATCACCGCCTACGGCCGTACCGTCTACGCCGTCCAGCTCGCCAAGGCCGCCGCGTCGCTCCAGCGCTCCATCGGCATGCACCTCCTGATCCGCCCGAGCGCCGACCCGGCCAAGCTCGCGCAGCAGACGGTCGCCTTCAACTCGTACAACTACCTGGAGCAGATCGCCCTCGCCGAGTTCCGCTCCGGTGGTACGGAGGAGGACGTCAACGAGCTCAAGCGCATCATGAAGGGCAAGGCGGAGGACGGAGCCAAGAAGCTCGCCGCCGCCAAGCAGCAGGCCGACCAGGCCGGCGTTCCCTTTGTGCCTCCGCCGAGCAAGGGCGGTTCGATCCTGGACGGCATGGCCGCGGAGATCGGCCAGGGCAATCCCTCCGCGCTGAAGCAGAAGGGCGTCACGCCCGAGGTGTGGATGGCGGCCTCGACCGCCAAGTTCGACGGCTACAGCGAGATCGAGAACAACCTCGTCGACAAGGCCGTGCAAGAGGCCGCGACGATCTCCTCCGACGCCAAGACCGCCGCCATCACCAACGGTCTGATCGTCGTCATCGCGCTGCTCGCCTCGGTCATCCTCGCGGGCATGATGGCCCGCCAGATGAGTAACGCCATGCGCCAGCTGCGCACCGCCGCCTTCGGCATCGCCGAGCAGCGCCTGCCGATGCTGGTCGACCAGCTTTCCCGTACGGAGCCGGGCCGCGTCGACACCCGTGTCGAGCCGATCCCGATCACGTCGCACGACGAGATCGGCGAGGTCGCCCGCGCCTTCGACCAGGTGCACCGCGAGGCCGTCCGGCTCGCCGCCGAGCAGGCCATGCTCCGTGGCAACGTCAACGCGATCTTCACCAACCTCTCGCGCCGCAACCAGTCCCTCATCGAGGGCCAGCTGACGCTGATCACCGACCTCGAGAACAACGAGGCCGACCCGGACCAGCTGGAGAACCTCTTCAAGCTGGACCACCTCGCGACCCGTATGCGCCGCAACGGCGAGAACCTCCTGGTCCTCGCCGGCGAGGAGCCGGGCCGCCGCTGGAACCAGCCGGTTCCGCTGGTCGACGTGCTGCGCGCCGCCTCTTCCGAGGTGGAGATGTACGAGCGCATCGAGCTCACCGGCGTACCGGAGTCGGAGATTCACGGCCAGGCCGTGACCGACCTCGTGCACCTGCTGGCCGAGCTGCTGGAGAACGCCACCACCTTCTCGTCGCCGCAGACGAAGGTGCGCGTCACCGCGACCCGTCTCCCGGACGGCCGCGTCATGGTCGAGATCCACGACAAGGGCATCGGCCTCACCGCCGAGGACTTCGCGGACATCAACCACAAGCTGGCGAACCCGCCGACCGTGGACGCCGCCGTATCGCAGCGCATGGGTCTGTTCGTGGTCGGCCGCCTGGCGGACCGGCACAGCATCCGCGTCCAGCTGCGTCCCTCGGGCGAGCAGGCCGGCACCACGTCGCTGGTCATGCTTCCCGACGCCATCACGCACGGTGGCGGTGGCGAGCCGCTGCCGCACGACGACTTCACGGTCTCCTCGATCATTCCCGAGCAGCAGTCGTACGAGAGCGCTCCGATGCGCACCGCGGCCGAGCTGGGCTTCGACGACTCGGCGTACAGCGACGAGGGCGACGACCAGCAGCTCGACCCGGTCGGCCGCTCGCTGATGCGCGAGGAGCGGCGTGCGCAGCTGGAGGCGCAGGCCGGCGGTGACCGCCCGCTGTTCCGTGACGAGCTGGGGCAGCAGGCTTCGTACGACGACCCGCAGCAGTCGTACGAGGACCCCCAGCAGCAGTACGAGCAGCCTCAGCAGCCGGCGTACGACCAGGGCGGGTACGACGACTACCCGGCGTACCAGACGTATCCGGAGGCCGAGTACCAGGAACCGGCGGCGCCGCAGGCGACGTACGAAGGCACCTACGATTCCACCTCCGACCAGGGGCCCTGGCGGGACCAGAGCTCCTACCAGGGTGCGTACGAACCGGAGTTCGGGTCGCAAGCGGAATCTGCGCCGGGCGCTCCCGCGAGCGACCGGGAGCGCGTAGGCTTCGACCGTCCGGGTTCCGCCCCGGCCCCCGGCCCCGAGGTGACCGACGCCGGCCTCCCGCGGCGTGGTGGCCAGCAGCACTGGCAGCCCGGTGGGGAGTCGGCCGGGCAGTCCTTCGGACAGGAAGCGGCGCGGCAGCCGGTCGCCGCCCCGCAGCCGCAGCAGGACGCGCCGCAGCAGGACGGGAACGGAAACGGGAACGGGCCTGATGACTGGCGTTCGTCGAACGACGAGCGCTGGCAGCGGGCGGAGAAGCTCCGTGAGCCCAAGGCAGGCGGAGTCACCTCCTCCGGTCTCCCCCGGCGGGTACCCAAGGCCAACCTGGTCGAGGGAACCGCGGAGCAGACCCCGCAGGGCGGCCCCCAGGTCTCCCGCGCCCCCGAGGACGTACGGGGCAGGTTGAGCAACCTGCGCCGCGGTGTCCAGCAGGGTCGTAACGCGGGAACGGACACGAACACGGCGGCCACCTACGATCAGAACGGTGGCCATGGCAACACCTACAACCAGGAGCGTTAGTGTGAGCCCGATGAGCCAGGCGGCGCAGAATCTGAACTGGTTGATCACCAACTTCGTGGACAACACCCCCGGGGTGTCCCACACGGTGGTGGTCTCCGCGGACGGACTCCTGCTGGCGATGTCCGAAGGCTTCCCCCGGGACCGCGCCGACCAGCTGGCAGCGGTGGCCTCCGGACTGACCTCGCTGACGGCGGGTGCGTCCCGGATCTTCGAGGGCGGCGCGGTCAACCAGACCGTGGTGGAGATGGAGCGCGGCTTCCTCTTCCTCATGTCGATCTCGGACGGCTCCTCGCTGGCCGTACTCGCCCACCCGGAGGCCGACATCGGCCTCGTGGGTTACGAGATGGCTCTCCTGGTGGACCGGGCCGGCAGTGTCCTCACCCCGGACCTGCGCGCCGAGCTGCAAGGAAGTCTTCTCAACTAGCAATCAGAGAGTGCGCTTTGGTGTCCGCGGGCTTTAATGTTCGAGAACGCGGCACCAACAGCAATGTGGCGCCCGGCAGTCGGAGGAGGAAACGTGGCAACACCCCCGGACGGTTCTTCGGCCAACTGGCCTTACGGCCAGGGTCAGAATCAGGGTGATACCTCGCAGAACAGGTTCAACTTCCCCTCCGCGCCGAGCCGCGCGCAGCCGTACGAGCAGCAGCCGCCGCAGCAGCGACAGCCGCAGCAGCGAATGCAGCAGCCGGCGCAGTCACGGCGGGCCCCCGCGCCCGCCGCCTCGCAGCCGAATCACAACCCGCTGGTCCGGCCGTACGCCATGACCGGTGGGCGCACCAGGCCGCGCTATCAGCTCGCCATCGAGGCGCTGGTCAGTACCACGGCGGACCCGTCGCGTCTGCAAGGGCAGCTGCCCGAGCACCAGCGGATCTGCCACCTGTGCCGGGAGATCAAGTCGGTCGCCGAGATCTCGGCTCTTCTCACCATCCCCCTCGGGGTTGCCCGGATCCTCGTCGCCGACCTGGCAGAGGCCGGACTTGTAGCCATTCACCAGCCCGGCGGCGACGAGTCCGCCGGCGGTCAGCCAGACGTGACACTGCTCGAAAGGGTGCTCAGTGGACTTCGCAAGCTCTAGCAGCGGAGCAGCCCGCTCCACAACCTCCGCGAAGATCGTGGTGGCGGGCGGCTTCGGCGTGGGCAAGACCACGTTCGTCGGAGCCGTCTCGGAGATCAACCCGCTGCGCACCGAGGCCGTCATGACGTCCGCATCGGCGGGCATCGACGACCTCACTCACACCGGAGACAAGACCACCACCACGGTGGCCATGGACTTCGGCCGTATCACCCTGGACCAGGACCTGATCCTGTACCTCTTCGGTACGCCCGGTCAGGACCGTTTCTGGTTCATGTGGGACGACCTCGTGCGCGGTGCGATCGGCGCCGTCGTCCTGGTCGACACGAGGCGGCTCGCCGACTGCTTCCCCGCCGTCGACTACTTCGAGAACAGCGGTCTGCCGTTCGTCATCGCCCTCAACGGCTTCGACGGGCACCAGCCGTACAACCCGGACGAGGTGCGCGAGGCCCTGCAGATCGGCCCCGACACCCCGATCCTCACCACGGACGCCCGCCACCGCGCGGACGCCAAGAGCGCGCTGATCACGCTCGTCGAGCACGCGCTGATGGCGCGGCTGCGGTAGGCGTCGTCGTAGGTACGAGAAAGGCCCCCGCCACTCCGAGGAGTGGACGGGGGCCTTCGTCGTACGCGCTGAAGCGCTGTCCGCTCAGCCCTGCCAGCTGTGCGGGGCGCGGAAGCCGGGGGTGCGCTCCAGGCGGCGCCAGCCGGCCGTGGAGCGGCCGTGGTGGGCCGGGGCCTGCGGACGGCCTGCGGCGCGGGCCATCAGGATCGCGGTGATCGCGGCCAGTTCCTCGGGCTCGGCGTGGCCCTTCTCGACCCGCAGCAAGGATTCGCTCATTGAGGTTCTCCGTCTCGTCTTCGTCTTCTTCGCAGGATTACTGCGGGGGGTTGCCGTGCTTGCGCGACGGCAGGTCTGCGTGCTTGTTGCGGAGCATGGCGAGAGAGGCGATCAGCACCTCGCGCGTCTCGGCCGGGTCGATGACGTCGTCGACCAGGCCGCGCTCGGCGGCGTAATAGGGGTGCATCAGCTCGGACTTGTACTCCTTGACCATGCGGGCGCGCATGGCCTCGGGGTCCTCGGCCTCGGCGATCTGCTTGCGGAAGATGACGTTGGCGGCACCTTCGGCGCCCATCACCGCGATCTCGTTGGTGGGCCAGGCGTAGGTGAGGTCGGCGCCGATGGACTGGGAGTCCATGACGATGTACGCACCTCCGTAGGCCTTCCGCAGGATCAGCGAAATCCGCGGCACGGTCGCGTTGCAGTACGCGTAGAGCAGCTTCGCGCCGTGGCGGATGATCCCACCGTGCTCCTGATCGACGCCCGGCAGGAAGCCGGGTACGTCCAGAAGAGTGACGATCGGGATGTTGAACGCGTCGCACATCTGCACGAAGCGCGCGGCCTTCTCGCTGGCCTCGATGTCGAGGACACCGGCCAGGGACTGCGGCTGGTTGGCGACTATGCCGACGACCTGGCCGCCGAGGCGGGCCAGCGCGCACAGGATGTTGGTGGCCCAGCGCTCGTGGATCTCCAGGAAGTCGCCGTCGTCGACGAGCTCCTCGATGACCTTGCGCATGTCGTACGGGCGGTTGCCGTCGGCCGGCACCAGGTCGAGCAGCACCTCGGAGCGCCGGTCCTGGGGGTCCTCGGACTCGACCGTCGGCGGGTTCTCACGGTTGTTGGAGGGCAGCATCGAGATGAGGTAGCGGACCTCGGCGATGCAGGTCTCCTCGTCGTCGTACGCGAAGTGCGCGACGCCCGAGGTCTCGGCGTGCACGTCGGCGCCGCCGAGCCCGTTCTGGGTGATTTCCTCACCGGTCACCGCGCGGACGACGTCCGGCCCGGTGATGAACATCTGCGAGGTCTCGCGGACCATGAAGACGAAGTCGGTGAGGGCCGGGCTGTACGCCGCGCCGCCCGCGCACGGGCCGAGCATCACGCTGATCTGCGGGATGACACCGGAGGCGCGGGTGTTGCGCTGGAAGATGCCGCCGTAACCGGCGAGCGCCGAGACGCCCTCCTGGATGCGGGCGCCGGCGCCGTCGTTGAGCGAGACCAGCGGGGCACCGGCCGAGATGGCCATGTCCATGATCTTGTGAATCTTGGTGGCGTGGGCCTCGCCCAGCGCGCCGCCGAAGATGCGGAAGTCGTGTGCGTAGACAAAGACCGTGCGGCCTTCGACCGTGCCCCAGCCGGTGATGACACCGTCGGTGTACGGCTTCTTGGCCTCCAGGCCGAACCCGGTCGCCCGGTGCCGGCGCAGCTGCTCGACCTCCTTGAACGTACCCGGGTCGAGCAGCAGCTCGATGCGCTCACGGGCGGTCAGCTTGCCCTTGGCGTGCTGAGCTTCGGTCGCCCGGTCACTGGGGCCGCGGCGGGCCTGCTCACGCAGCGCGAGCAGCTCGGCCACCCGGCCACGGGTGTCGGTGGGCTCGGGCGGCGTCTCGTCCAAAACGGTCATGTACTGACCCTACGAAGGAGTACAAGAAAAACAGGCCGTCGACTCTTCACAGTCTCCGGCCCGTTCTCCTGTCACCACTGGACAGAACCGTCCGGCCATGCAGCCTAAGCACCAGCTCAGAGCCGTCCCGGATTGTGGGGGTCCGACAAGGGGACGCGCGGCTTCAGCTGAGAGCCACCTCACAGCGGTGGCTCGCCCCGGCGGTACCCGGCGTGACACGCAGTTTCAGCGTACGGCCGGTGGACAGCACTTCGACCCCAGGGTCCTTTGAGATGACGCGGACGGCGCGGTGCTCCCAGGTGACCTCCAGGGGCTGCCCGGTGCGCGTCGGCTCGCTGACGGTGAGGGTCGCGGTGCGCCGCTTCCTGCGTACCAGCACACTCGCCGGGGCCGTCGCCGTCAGGCGCCCGGTCGTGCCCACCGTGCCCGGCTGCCAGAAGTTGGCGGCCGTGATGCCGAGGGAGTGGATCGCCACGGCCTGGACGGCGCGCGTGTTGGCGAGGATGTGCAGCCAGTCGCGGTCGGCCGCGCGGGCGGCGACGGTGCGGCGGGAGGCGCCCGGCATCAGGAGGTAGGCGTAGTCGGCGTCGACCGGGTCGGTGCCGTGATCGAGCCAGAGGGTCTGGTAGCGGCGGGTCTGCCGTTCGGTGGTGCTGGTGGTGTTGATGTCGCTCCAGGAGCCGGTGCGGTCCTCGCGCAGAGTCTTCAGCCCCGTACCGCCGGCCCCGGGGAAGACCCAGCCGCCGTGTCCTTCGAGGTGGGCCCAGCGGGGAGCGGCGGCGTGGCCGTCGTCGATCGTGAGCGGGTTCGTACCGCTTGCACCCAGCATGCGGTTGTCGACGATCGTCTCTGCGGGTACGCCGTCGGTGGAGGTGATGCCGGCGCCGAGGCAGACGACCGTATCGGCCACGCAGAACCACGACTTGCGGGCTTCGAGGGTGGAGCCGAGGCCCTTGAGGTGCTGCCCGACGGCTGCGAACTCCCCATCAGTGCAGCCGCCGACCCACTTGGTGGCGGGCTTGGGGGCACCCCATTCGCCCCCTGCTTTGTCGGCAAGTCGCTTGGTGGACACGGTCGTTCCGGGAAGGCGGTAGAAGTCGACAGTGGGCCAGAACCAGTTCGTGTACTGGTCGTTCTCCTTCTCCCCCGGCCACCAGTAGAGCATTCCGGCTCCGGTGTGCCAGCCGCGCGGGTTCTCGCCGTTGCCGCACTCGTAGTACGAGATCCGCTCCGAGGCCATCGAGATGCCGACCGCCCAGCCGGGGCGCCGGTGCACGGCCCGGTCCATGGACGCGAAGAGCTTGTGCGCGACGGGCTCGGGGGCGGCGGCCACCGGCGACGCGGCGACAGCGTGCAGTCTGGAGAGGTCGGCGACGTTGAATTGCGGTGCGGTGAGCAGTGGCGTCGTACAGTCGCGCTCGATCCAGCCCTTGACGACGGCGGTCCAGCGCCGCTGTTCCGCTTCGGACGCGCCGCCCGCGAGCAGCGGGATCGCGGCGATGAGCCCCTGGCCGTGGAAGTGGTCGCTGCGCATGACCTTGCGGTCGTCGCTCTTGAGGTAACCGCGGCTTATCGCACGGCCGTTGACGCTGTCCATCATCAGGCCGTTGTAGATGAGGGGCGCGTAGGCGTTCTCAACGGAGTCGAGGATGATCTGGCGGTTCGGGTCGGTGACGGCCCAGGTGGAGCCGGCGAGGAGGGTGAAGAGCCTGCCGAGCCCGTCGAGCATGACCTGGCCGTACGTACCGGAGTAGGCGACCCAGGTGTGCTGGACGAACGAGCCGTCGGCGTACAGACCGTCGCCCTTGGTGACGTACGGGAAGACGGGCGAGAGGGCGTCGCGGGCGAGGGCGATTTTGGCCGGGCTGCGGCCGAGGACCCCGCGCAGGGCGACGGAGCGGCAAAGGTCGACGCGGTTGGCGCCGGTGCTCGTGCCGGAGTAGTTGGTCAGTGCGGAGTTGGGGATGAAGTGGTCGACGGCGGCGCAGGCGGCCTGGCGCCGGTCCTCGGTGAGCCGGTCGTGGAGGGCGGCGACGATGTCCATGAGGAGGCGCGGGCTGCCGATCTGCCACTCCCACCAGTTGCCGTAGCGGGTGGTGGAGGGGTTGTAGATCTTGGCAGAGAGGTGGTCGAGGCCCTTGATGATGTCGGCGAGGAGGGCGGCGTCGGTGGTGAGGCCGGTGCCGGGCTGGAGGTAGGCCTGGGTCATGGTCCACAGGCGGCTGTAGCTCTGGGTGATGCCGGCGGGCGGGTCGAAGCTGTAGCCCGGCCAAAGGGATGTGTCGGCCGGGGCCATTGCGGCCTGGAAGCCGGAGGCGAGGCGGCCGGTCTCCTTGAGGCGCGAGGCGTAGGGCTCGGTGGCCGGGTCGAATCCGGTGCCGAGGGAGAGCTCGACCCAGCGCAGGCGGAGGGTGTCGAATTCGTCGGCGCCGGTACCTGCGCCGGCTGCGGCTTGGGCCTGCCCGGCCAGGGCGAGACTGAGCGCGGTGGCGGAGGTGGTGGCGAGGAAGACACGGCGGGACCAGGCGGTCGGGAGCGGCACGGGGGCCTCCGGGGGAGGAGTGGTTTAGACCGGTGCCGCTTGGTGTAGCACGGGGGTTGGTGAGCATTCAATGCTCAGGACGAGGTTGATGGAAAGCGCTTGCCCGTTGCCGTCAGTGGGTGGCCTACGCCGAGGGAGGAAGCGCGCGTTTCGGCACCGGGCTTGTGGGTCACCCGGGAGGTACGTCAATGCAGCGCTGCGGGACGTAGGCGCCGGTGGGTTGGGAAAGCAGCTACCGGTGCCGCTTTTACGGCGCTCAAGCTCAGGCTCGGGGGCGCTGGGGGGTGAGCGCGCGGCGCAGCAGTTCACGCACAGCGTTGTCCAGGGCGACGGGCTCGGTGCCGGTGGCCAGGTCGGCGGTTGCGTGGGCGATGTCGCGGAGCTTGGTGTTGGTGTTCTGGGAGAGGCGCTTGAGTACCTTCCAGGCGGTGGTCGCGTCGCAGGCCTGAGCCTTCATGAGTATGCCCATGGCCTGGTCGATGACGGCGTGAGACTCCATCGCGGTGCGCATCTCCGCTTCCTGGCTGTGCCGGAGTTCCCGTTCCAGCTGGACGGTGCGCATGCTCGCCAGCCGCAGTTCGAGTTCGTCCATGACAACCGCGGCCAGGTCGCGCAGGGTGTCGGTCTCGCGGTGTGTGACGCGGCGGGGGCGGGTGTCGAGGACGTTGACGGTGCCGAGGCGGTAGCCGTCCGCAGTGGTGATCGGCGCTGCGGCGTAGAACCGCAGACCGAGTTCGCCGCGCACCAGCGGATTGGCGACCGCTTGGGGATCTTTGAGGGTGTCAGGGAGTACGTACGGCTCGTCCTGGAGGATGGCCGAGGCGCAGAGGCCGGGGTCCCGGCCGATCTCGCTCACGTCCTGGAGCCCCTCAGCGGCCTTGAACCAGATGCGGTCCGTGTCCACGATCGTCACGGTCGCCATCTCTACGCCGCAGAAACGGGCCGCCAGAGCGGCTACCCGGTCGAAGGCACCGTCCGGTGGCGTGTCGAGGATGTCGTAGCGGCGTACCGCCTCCATCCGCGCCGCCTCTTGCGCGCCCGGCGGCGGGCAACTCGCCGAACGCGGCTCACCGGGTGAGGCTGCGGATACCTGTATCGACATCTTGACCCCCTTCTCGTCAAACGTGTCGGCTCCGTGCGCCCCGCCGGAGCCCTCGATGACTTTATGACACCGGGGGCCTCGGCGTCCTGACACGTCCCGACAGGCGAGAACACCCGGTCGGCCCTGGTTTCCGCAACACGGAAACCAGGGCCGGACACGCCCGAAGGGCCCCCCTGGGGTCTGGAGCTTGCCCCCAGCCGGATCAGCCCGCGCAGTGGAACCGCGCGTCCCCCCAGTCCGCGTGGTCGTTCCCCGGACCGTCGCCCCCATCCCCCGTCACCAGATCGACGTACTTCGCTCCAGCCACATCCGCCGTCAACGCCCACGCCCCGTCCGCCGCCCGCAGCACCGGCGACTTCACCCTCTCCACCCCGTCCGCAGCGACGCTGAACTGCACACTCCCCCGCGTCCCCTGCGAATCGTCCTGACCCACCTGCGCCGTGAAGGACGTGCACTTCCCGCCCAGGTAGTAGCGGATCTTCCCCGGCGACGCGGTGCCGAGCCCCTTACCGAACACCGTGCCGTTGATGGTCAGCGGCTTGCCGTCGCCCGCCGCTGTCTCGCCGTTGGACATGTCGCGCTCGGCCGGCCCCCAGCCGTTCTCCATCGACGTCCAGTCGAGGTCACTGGCGTACGTGTCGACAGTCGGCGGGGGCGGCAGCGTCCGCACGGAGGCCGTCGCCCCCAGCGTCCGCGTCTCGCCACCGCCGCCCACCGTGTACACCGCCTCCGAACCCAGGCTGTACGCCCGGTACTCCGCGTCCACCGGCGGCGTCACCTGCCACGTCGCCACCGCCTTCGACCCCGCGGCGACCGAGGCGAACTCGACCGCGCCCGCGGGCTCGGCCAGCCAGCCCTCCGGCAGGGACAGGCTCACCGAAACACCCGTGGCCGGCGTCGACTCGAAGTTGGTGAAGGTGGCCTTGACCTCGTTCTTCCGACCAGGCTCCAGGGTCTCCCCAGCCGGGGCCAGGGCAAGCGTTCCGCACGCCGCCCTCTCCTGCGCGGGACCCAGGTCGGTCACCGTGAAGCCGTCGAGGACGAAGTCCGCCCCGTCCGGCGCGCCGCCCTTCTTGCGCAGACCGGTCCACGTGTCGCCGCAGACCGCCGTGACGGTCTCGGACAGGTGAGCCGTGGCCGTCCGGGCTCCGATGGCCGTACGTCGCGTTTCCACCGAGGCCGGTACGCCGTCCGCGCCGACGCGGTCGTAACCCGTCACCCACTCGTACGCGTCGGCGTGACTCGACTGGTAGTCGAATTCGACCCGATAGCTGCGCCCCTCCTTCATCGGGACCGTGCCCGGCCCGGTCCGGTAGACGAGTCCGGTGTTCTCATCGTGGGACTTCAGGGACTCCGAACCGCCGATCACGTCGTCGACGCGCTTCCCGTTCCAGCCGGCCTGGGTGTACGGCGCGTGCTTCTGCGCGACATGGGTCCGGGGATCCGTCACCCCACCCGCGTTGCCCTTGAAGAAGGGTCCCCACCCCTGGTCGACCGCCTCGAAGTCGTCGTACACGAGCATGCCGGGGCGAGTGGCGGGCGCGTTCGCGACGAGCCGTACGTCGTCAATCCGGACCCTCGCCGCACCACTCCCCTCCGCCGCCTCGACCCGGAAGACCGTGGCGCCGTCCGCCGGCGCGGTGAAGTTGACCTTGGCGCGCTGGAAGTACGAGCTGTGCCAGTCGTTGGCCGCCGTCTGCTCCTTCGCGGTGGACCGCTCGATCACGGTCTCCCGGCCCCCCGCCGAGAGTGTCGTACGCCGCTCCTTGCCCGGCTCGACCTCCAGCCAGGCGGAAGCGGTGTAACGCGCGCCGGGCTTCAGGCCGGAAACGCGCTGCTCCACGGCGGCCGCACCCGTGCCGCTCAGCCGGGCGCTGTTGCGCCCCTGGCTGTCGGTGTCGCGCTCAACGACGCCCGTCCTCTTCCAGCCATCCAGCCCCGCATCGTTGAAGCCGGGGTCCTGGATCTTCGTACCCTCGCCCCACGCCACCCCGCGCGCCTCGGGAGTGCGGCCCTGCGGATAGAGGACGTACGGCTGGCCGGCCGTGGCGTCGAGCGTGACCCTGCCGTCGGCGGCCGGGCGCACCGTACCCGCCTCGACCCGCCCGTTATCGGTGAGCCTGTAGACGGTGAAGGCTTCGGCCTTCCGGTACTTCTTCGGCAGCTCCCAAGTGCTCGCGCCACCCCGCTTGTTGTAGTGGTAGAGCTTGTTGCCCTGCCACGGCAGCAGATACCGGTCCCCGTCCAGGACCTTCGCGTCCCCGACCGTGAAGGTCCGCCTGCCGTTCTCCACACTGCCCCGCACGCCACCGCTGAACTCAATGACGTTCTTGCTCTTGTCCCAGCGCCGGATCTCCTCCTGCTGAAGGAACTTGGCGGGCAGGTTCTTCTGCCAGATGTTGGCGGTGAACTTGTTCCAGTCCGTCTCGCCGGTCCAGCCCTCGAAGTCCTCAAGCGCGGTCTGGCCGAGGACCGGATCGGCGTTCCAGACGTCCTTCTCGCCGTTGCGGATGAACCGGATGATCTGCGAGTTGAGGCCCTTGTTCGTGGCCCCGCCGTAGCTCAGGTCATTGGCCCAGTGCGACCAGAGCGACGTCCGCTCGAACTTGTCGGCCCACTCGGTGGCGACGTTCCAGCCCTGCGCCCGCACCTGCTGCATCGTCTTGTCGGCGATCCAGCCGTGCGTGTAGTAGACGTCGATGTAGAGCAGGCTCAGGTTGGGGTCGGTCTCGTCCCTCAGCTGCTGGAATCTGCTCGCCATGTCACCGCTGTTGATGTCGCGGCGCTGATCGATGTAGTAGCTCTGGTTGAGCCAGTTCCAGCCGGGGGCGTTCTTGTTGACGAGGGTCTCGCTGAAGGCGTTCGCCTCCGGGTACGCCTCGGTCTGGTTGACGTGGACGCCGAAGGTAGCGCCCCACTTCTTTCCGCTCTTGAGCAGCTTGTTGAGGTCGGTGAGGCCGCCGGCGCGCTTGTTGTAGTTGCCGCCGTAGTCGGGGTGCGCCGAGTCGTGTCCCTCGGCCCCGTACCCCTTGAGCAGGGCCAGCTGCCCGAGCCCGTCCGTCGCCAGGGACACCCGCTTGACGTCGTCGAGCGTACGGAGGAAGGGGTGCGTGGCCTGGCTCGCGAAGTTGAAGGGGATGTGCGTGATGACGCGGTCCGGGGTCTGATCACTCCCCGGCGCCCTGACGCCGATCTCGCGGAAGGCGACGGCCCCGTCCTGCCAGTCGACCTTCGCGTCCCCGTTCGCGTCAGGCGTCACGACGACCTTGGCCCACGGAAGTTCGCTACCGGACGCGGGCTCCGGGGAACCCGCGCCCCGGTAGGTCCACTGCCCGGACCAGACACCCACCCGCACGCTGCCGTCGCCGGCCTTCCGCGCCTGGTGCCAGAAGCGGGCGTCGTCGCCGTTGGTCGGGCCGCTCGGTTTGTCGTACGACGAGTTCGACTCGACGGCCGCGGCGAGTTCGCCCGTGTTGACGATGGCGTACGCGGCCCCGACCGGCGCGGCCTCGGCCGCCGTCGCGTCCGTGACCTTGGCGAATACGTCGGCGGTCTTCGTGGAGTCGGGGTCGAGCCGGGTGAACGCGGTTTCGGCGACGCCGCTCCCCTCCCGGCTGCCGACCGACACGAGGTCGTGCCCGGGTATGTCGAGCGTTCCGACCCGGAAGGCATCGGTGTCCCGTACCTCCGTCACCTTGAACGTCGTGGCCCGTCCGGCGACGGACAGCTTCGCGTCGATCTCGACGCCCGCGAGAGCCGGGAAGGTGAGGGTGTACGCGGCGTTGTCGGCCCCGGCGACCGGCTCGCCGCCCTTTACCTCGACGGCGTACGCCTTGCCGTTGAGCGTGATCTCGGTGACCGGCCTTGTGCTGCCGAGGAGCCGGGCGCCGCTCGCCAGGTCGGTGTAGGAGACGACCCGCGGGAAGTCCTTGGCCACGGCGACCGAGAGCTGCGCGGAGCCGATGACGAGGTCGGCGGCCGAGGCGGCGGCTGCGGCCGGCAGGGCGGGCCCGGCCAGGGCGAATACGGCGGACGATGCGGCTGCGACAGCGCAAGCAACTCTGAATCTTCGTGACATGAGGCCTGAGTAGTCCTAGCTCTGACCACCGTCAACGAAGTCGTGCGCGGGGGCGGCCAGTAGTCCAACAACCGCCGCGCGTTAGTCCAAGTGCGGATGGGCGAGGAGTCACCAGCCATATGTCCGCGACCTTCAAAAGACCAGCCCGTGCTTCTGGACGAGCGCCCTGGTCGCTCCCATGTCGGCGAAGCAGCCGTACGGCCCGATCTTCTGCTCCAACTCCTGCGGGCTCAGTTCCTCGCTCAGCCGGTCCAGCCATCGGAACAGCTCTTCCAGGCCTCCCGGAGAGATGATCTCCAGCAGCCGGGCCGGTGTCTCGCCGGCGTTCCAGAACGTGTGCCACTCATTGCGCGGCTTGAATACGAGGTCGCCTGGCCCGGCCACGACTTCCTCGTCACCGAACCTCGCTCCGACCGATCCCGCGAGGACGAAACTGAACTCGTCCTCGCGGGTGTGCTTGTGCACGGGGGCTGCGAGCACCTTCGGCGGCAGACGATGCTCGACCAGCGCGAACCGGCCGCCCCATTCGCCACTGTTGATGAGGAACCGGTCCCCGCACGCCCCCTCCGGCTGGTAGAGCTCGCCGTCCTCAGGACCCAATATCCGACGCTCGACCACTGCGCACACCGCCCTCCGGGAGCAAGATGTTGAATTTTGAACAACATGGGTTTACAGTGAATCTCGTTGAAGGTTAAACAAATCACCCGAGGAGGAGCCATGGCTCTGTTCAACCGCAAGAACACCACCACCCCGGCCGCGACCACCACCCTCGCGGTGGACCCCGCCCTGGCCGCCCTGACCGGCGACTACACCATCGACCCGGCGCACAGCAGCATCAGCTTCACCGTCCGCCACGCCATGGTCACCAACGTCCGGGGCAGCTTCGCCGACCACGAGGGCACGCTCACCCTGAACGGCTCCGACCCGTCCGGCTCCGCCGCCGCGATCGACGTCAAGATCGCCAGCATCGACACCGGCATCGGCGACCGCGACGGTCACCTGCGCAGCGGTGACTTCTTCGACGCGGAGCAGTTCCCGCTCATGACCTTCCGCTCCACGTCGGCGGAACAGCTCGGTGGTGACAACTACCGGATCAAGGGCGACCTGACCATCAAGGACGTCACCAAGCCGCTCGCCATCGACCTGGAATTCAACGGCTCCGCGACGGACGTGTACGGCAACGAGCGCGTCGGCTTCGAGGGCAGCGCGGAGATCCTGCGCTCCGCCTGGGGCCTGACCTGGAACGCGGCGCTGGAGACCGGCGGCGTGATGGTCAGCGACAAGGTCAAGCTGACCTTCGACATCTCCGCGATCAAGAACGCGGCCCCGCAGGTGTGAGAACGCGACAGCGGCACGGGCCCGCCCGTGACTCCTAGAAGCCGCCACCGCCGAAGTCTCCGCCACCGAAGCCACCGCCGAAGTCGCCTCCGCCGCCGAAGTCCCCGGCGTTGAAGTCGCCGCCGGAGAAGTCGCCGCCCTCGTAACCGCCCATGCCGGAGTCGGCGTACGCGGGGGTGTGGAGCATCGAGCCGAGCATCGTGCCCATCAGCAGGCCGGGCAGGAGGCCGCCGCCGTAGTAGCCGCCGATCCATGGGGCGTACGCCGGTCCCGCCTCCCAGTACGGGCGGCGGCCGTCCGCCGTCTCGACCATGCGGGACATCGGGTCCTGGCCCTCCGCCAGCCGGGTCGCGTCGGCCGCGCAGACCGGCACCCTGCGTGCGGTGCCGCCGGCCGGAGCCCAGTCGACGTCGGCCGTGGACGGGCCGTGGCGCGGGTCGAAGAAGCAGGGCGGGCGTCGTTCGGGCAGCGGTTTGCCTTCGCGGCGCGCGGCGAGCACGGCCAGCGCGAAGCGGCCGTCCTCCAGCGCCTGGGTGACCGCGCGGGCGTCGTCGGCCTTGGTGGCCTTGGCCATGGCGGACTTGGCCCGCTCGTACGCGTCCAGGGCCCGCTCGTAGTCGGCGCGCATCGCGTCGTCCGCGCCCGGTTCGGCGGGATGGAAGTCGAGGCGTTCCAGGGTCTCGCCGAACGCGGTGATGTCCTCGTCGACGACCACCCGCACCTTCTCCAGCGCGGCCCGCTCCTGCGCCGCCCGCCGCCCGCGATTGCGCTTGGCCACCAGGAACACACCGGCCGCGCCTGCGACGAGCACCAGACCGAAGGTGACCAGTCCGACGACGGAGGAGGGCCCTTGGCTCGCGCCGTCCCAGGTGTTGGGGGCGCCGCCCCTGGCCTGATCAAGTGCGTCGTCGACGAAGGTGTTCAGCTGGGTGACGGCGTCGAGGCCGCCCGCCGGCTCGACGGACGCGGTGAGGTTGGCGACCGCCTGGCGCGACATCACGGCGGAGTCGGCGCCCGCGTTGAAGGCGTCGCCGAGCCTGACGGCGTACACCCCGGTGATCCCGGTCTTGGTCCGCAAGTCAGCCAGCAGGCCGTCCTCCCGGAACTCCGCGCTCTGCGGAAGTACGGCGACGAAGACCGGCTTTCCGGCGTCGAGGATCTTCTCCTCCAGCGCGTCGGCCTCGCGGGGCGGCAGCTGATCCCGGGCACGCTGATCGACGTACACCGGTCCCTGACGCAACGAGTCCGCCGCAGCATCGAGCCCCGTGGCCGCCTGGGCGCCGGGAGCCACAGCGAGTACGGCCGCCGCTATCGAGAGCAGCAGCCCTGACAGGGTGGAGAACAGTCGTGTCCTCATACTTAAAAGCTACCCGAATGGGCGCATTTTAAGACATATAGGTTTGACTGCCTGCCTGCGTGCGGACGCGGCACCGTCCGCACGCCTACATCTCCTGGCAGCCGGCCTACTCCGCCGGCTCGACGCCCGCCTTCAGGAGGCCGTAGGTGTACGCGTCCTCCAGGGCCTGCCAGGACGCCGCGATGACGTTCTCGCCGACGCCGACCGTGGACCAGTCGCCCTCGCCGTCGCCCGTGGTGATCAGGACGCGGGTCGTGGACTCGGTGCCGTGCTTGCCCTCCAGGATGCGGACCTTGTAGTCGACCAGTTCGAGCTTGGCGAGCTGGGGGTAGATCCGCTCCAGGCCTACGCGCAGGGCGCGGTCGAGGGCGTTGACCGGGCCGTTGCCCTCCGCCGTGGCGACGATGCGCTCGCCCTTGGCCCACAGCTTCACCGTGGCCTCGTTGGCGTGGCTGCCGTCGGGGCGGTCCTCGGTGATGGCGCGCCACGATTCCGTACGGAAGTAACTGAGCGCGTGGCCCTCGGCCTCCTCGCGCAGGAGGAGCTCGAAGGAGGCGTCGGCCGCTTCGTACGTGTAGCCCTGGAGCTCGCGCTCCTTGACGCGGGCGACGACACGGCCGACCAGCTCGCGGTCGTTGCCCAGGTCGACGCCGAGCTCCTTGCCCTTGAGCTCGATCGAGGCGCGGCCCGCCATGTCGGAGACCAGCATCCGGATGTGGTTGCCGACCAGGCCCGGGTCGATGTGCTGGTAGAGGTCGGGGTCGACCTTGATCGCGGAGGCGTGCAGGCCGGCCTTGTGCGCGAAGGCGGAGACGCCGACGTACGGCTGGTGGGTGGAGGGCGTCAGGTTGACGACCTCGGCGATGGCGTGCGAGATGCGGGTCATCTCGGCGAGCGCGCCCGGCGGGAGCACCTGCTTGCCGTACTTCAGCTCCAGGGCTGCCACCACCGGGAAGAGGTTGGCGTTGCCCACTCGCTCGCCGTAGCCGTTGGCCGTGCACTGGACGTGGGTGGCGCCGGCGTCGACGGCGGCCAGCGTGTTCGCGACCGCGCAGCCCGTGTCGTCCTGCGCGTGGATGCCCAGGCGCGCTCCGGTGTCGGCGAGGACGGTGGCGACGACGGCCTGGATCTGGGCGGGGAGCATGCCGCCATTGGTGTCACAGAGGATGACGACGTCGGCGCCGGCCTCCGAGGCGGCCCGTACGACCGACTTGGCGTACTCGGGGTTGGCGCGGTAGCCGTCGAAGAAGTGCTCGCAGTCGACGAAGACGCGGCGGCCCTGGGCGCGGAGGTAGGAGACCGTGTCGCGGACCATCGCGATGTTCTCGTCGAGCGTCGTACGGAGGGCGAGTTCCACATGGCGGTCGTGGGACTTCGCGACCAGGGTGATGACGGGCGCGCCGGAGTCCAGAAGGGCCGCGACCTGCGGGTCGTCCTCGGCCCTGGCGCCGGGGCGGCGGGTCGCGCCGAAGGCCACGAGCTGCGCGTTCTTGAAGTTGATCTCGGCCTTCGCGCGGGCGAAGAACTCGGTGTCGCGCGGGTTGGCCCCGGGCCAGCCGCCCTCGATGAAGCCCACGCCGAAGTCGTCCAGGTGCCGGGCGATGGTCAGCTTGTCGGCGACCGTCAGATTGATGCCTTCGCGCTGGGCACCGTCGCGCAGCGTGGTGTCGAAGACGTGAAAACTGTCGTCGGGGCCTGAAGAGGTCATGGCTTTCTGGACTCCTGTCGAGTGGAAGGACTGGCTCCACTTGCCCCCATCATCGCGCGCACCTCGCCCCGGCCGTGATGGGGCCGGGAAACGAAAAAACCTCTCGCGGGTGCGAGAGGTCTGCGCGCGGGTCTGGGGCACGGTGGCCGCGCCGTACGTGGTGATACGGAAGCGGTCACTGGGGACCGGCGCGCCTGCTGCCCATAATCACGGCGAACGAGAACACGAGGGCAGTCTGGCACGTCTTGCGTCACGTGGTACCCCCGTCTCACCATGCGGGCGGGCGTGATCAAGGACCGGTCAACCGACCGGTCAACCGCGCCCGCCCGCACCGTGACGTGGGGTCAGTGGAGCGTCTCGTCGAGGAACTCCGCGATCTGCGCCAGCACCTGTGACCGCTCCGAGCCCGGCAGCCCCATCGCCACATGCGTACTGAAGCCGTCGAGCAGCGCCCGTATCCGGGTCGCGAAGCGGTCGGCGTCGACCACCGTGCGCAGTTCGGCGCGCGAAGCGCCCTCGACGAGCAGGGCCACCAGGTCGCGGTGCCAGGACAGCTCGATGTCGAGGAGGCGGGCGCGGGCCTCCTCGTCGACGGCGTGCGAACGGTTCCAGAGCTCCAGCCACAGCGCCCAGTGCGGATCGCGGGGCCCCGACGGCACGTACAGATCGACGTACGCGTCGAGGCGCTCGCGGACCGGGACCTGACGCGCGAGCGCGGCCCTGCGGTCCATGCCGAGCTGCTCCTCGCTCCATTCCAGCGTCTGGAGGAGCAGTTCGTCCTTGCTGCGGAAGTAATAGAGCAGGTGCCCACTGCTCATGCCGACCTCACGACCGAGCCCGGCCATGGTCAGCCGCTCCAGCCCGTGTTCCGCGATGCTCGCCATGGCGGCGGCGAGCACGGTCTCGCGGGGCGGGGCGGAGTTGCGACGGCGGGACGGCGGCTTCGCGGAGCCGGCGTCGCCGGACGCGGACCCGGTCATGAGGCGTTCTCGTTCACTCGTATGTTTTACCCGATCAGCTGTGCGTCGCGGGCTGCTGCTGGGTGATGCAGTGGATTCCGCCGCCGCCGGCGAAGATCTCGCGGGCGTCGACGAGGGTGACCGTACGGTCGGGGAAGAGGCCGCGGAAGATCTCGGCCGCCTCCTCGTCACGCGGGTCGTCGAAGGCGCACAGGACCACGCCGCCGTTGCAGAGGTAGTGGTTGATGTACGAGTAGTCGACCCAGTCGCCGTCGACCTTCACCTTCGTTGGGGCGGGCACCTCGATGACCTTGAGCGGGCGGCCCTTGGCGTCCGTCTGGGACCGCAGCAGCTCGACGTTCGCCTTGCACGGCTCGTGGTCGGGGTGCGACGGGTCCGGCTGCGTGTGGACAAGGACGACACCGGGCGCCGCGAACGCGGCGACGATGTCGACGTGGCCGAGGGTGCCGAAGCCGTGCGGCGGGTAGTCGGTGGTCAGGCCACGCGGCAGCCAGATCGCCTTCGTCGTGCCGAGCTTGGCGTGGATCTCCGCCTCGACCTGCTCGCGCGTCCACTGGGGGTTGCGCTCGGGGCCGAGCTGGACGGTCTCGGTGAGCAGGACCGTGCCCTCGCCGTCGACGTGGATGCCGCCGCCCTCGTTCACGAGCGGGGAGGAGAGCGTGGCTACGCCCGCGATATCGGCGATCATGCCGGCGATCTTCGAGTCGTGCTCCCAGGTCGCCCAGTCCTGGGCGCCCCAGCCGTTGAACACCCAGTCCACGGCGGCCAGTTCGCCGGTCTCGTCGTCCTTGACGAAGGTCGGGCCGATGTCGCGCATCCAGGCGTCGTCCAGCTCACGCTCGACGAGCTCGATGTCCGGGCCGAGCAGCTCGCGGGCGCCGGCCGACTGACCGGGTCCGCAGACCACGGTCACCGGCTCGTAGGCGCGCACGGCGCGGGCGACGCTCGCCCATGCCTCGCGGGAGGCGGCGAGCTCCTCGGGGTCGGAGAAGGTGACGTTGGGGCTGGGCCACGCCATCCAGGTGCGCTCGTGCGGGGCCCACTCGGCGGGCATACGGAAAGCCATGGGGGGTCCTTACTGGGATCAGAGGAAGTAGAGGCGGTTCAGGGAGACGGAGTCAGCGGGTTCCGAGCGGAGCGGGTCGCCGTCGAGCGTGACGAGTCCGCTGTGTCCGTCCACCCCCACCTGTCCGATACGGGAGTTCAGGCGCAGGTCGGCGGGGCCGATGCCGCGCGTGCCGCGCACGGCGACGCGGCGCCGGCGCGTGGGCATCAGGTCGTTGCCCTGGTCGAGGGCGGCCTGCGCGACGAAGGCCACCGAGATGTCGGCGGGAGTAGCGCCGTACGCACCGAACAGCGGCCCGAGGACCAGCGGCTCGCAGGTGTCGGTCGCCGCGTTCGGGTCGCCCGTGACGCCGTACGCCGGGAAGCCCGACTTCAGCACCATCTGCGGCTTCGCGCCGAAGTACTGCGGCCGCCACAGCACGATGTCGGCCATCTTGCCGACCTCGATCGACCCGATCTCGTGGGCGAGACCGTGGGCGATGGCGGGGTTGATGGTCAGCTTGGCCATGTAGCGCAGGACGCGGGCGTTGTCGTCGTCCGGGCCGTCGCCCTCCATCGGGCCGAGCTCGGCCTTCATCTTCCCGGCCATCTGGAACGTACGGCGCACGGTCTCGCCCGCGCGCCCCATCCCCTGCGCGTCGGACGACGTGATGCCGATCGCGCCCAGGTCGTGCAGCACGTCCTCGGCGCCCATCGTCCCGGCACGGATCCGGTCGCGTGCCATGGCGGCGTCGCCGGGCAGGTCGGTCTTCAGGTCGTGTACGGAGACGATCATCCCGTAGTGCTCGGCGACCGCGTCCCGCCCGAAGGGAAGGGTGGGGTTGGTGGAGGAGCCGATGACGTTGCGTACGCCCGCCATCTTCAGCACGTTCGGGACGTGCCCGCCGCCGCAGCCCTCGATGTGGAAGGCGTGGATCGTACGGCCTTCGAGGACGGACAGGGTGTCCTCGACCGACAGGCACTCGTTCAGGCCGTCGCTGTGCAGGGCGACCTGTACGTCGTGCTCCTCGGCGACGCGCAGCGCGGTGTCCAGGGCGCGGGTGTGCGCGCCCATGTCCTCGTGCACCTTGAAGCCAGAGGCTCCGCCCTCGGCGAGCGCCTCGACGAGCGGGGCGGCGTCGGAGGACGAGCCGCGCGCGAGGAAGCCGATGTTGACCGGCCAGGCGTCGAAGGCGCCGAAGGCGTGGCGCAGGGCCCACGGCGAGTTCACGCCGACTCCCCAGACCGGGCCGAACTCCTGGCCGATGATCGTCGTCACGCCGGAGGCCAGCGAGGCCTCCATGATGCGCGGCGAGAGCAGGTGGACGTGGGTGTCCACCGACCCCGCCGTCGCGATCAGGCCCTCGCCGGAGACGATCGACGTACCGGTGCCGACGACGACGTCCACGCCGTCGAGGGTGTCCGGGTTGCCGGCCCGCCCGATGGCGTGGATGCGGCCTTCCTTGATGCCGATCGACACCTTGCGGATGCCCTGCGCCACGTCGATGACCAGCACATTGCTGATCACCACGTCACAGGTCTCGCGCACGGCGGCGGCCTTGAGGTGCATCCCGTCGCGGGCCGTCTTGCCGAAGCCGGCCAGGAACTCCTCGCCCGGCTTCTGCGCGTCCGACTCGACGCGCACGGTCAGCCCGGAATCGCCGAGCCGGACGCGGTCCCCGGCGCGGGGGCCGTGGGTGGCGGCGTACTCGTACGGGGTGAGGCGGCGCGCTTCGGCGGGGTGTCCTCCGGGGCGGCTCATCGCTCGACCTCCTGCTCAGTCGTTTCCGGTACGCCGAGGTAGCCGCAGGCGGCGGCGCGGCGCAAGGCGTCTTCGCGGGCGCCCGGCGCGTCCAGCGGCCCGTCGACCAGTCCGGCGAAGCCGATCGCGATCCGGTCACCGCCGATCGGCACCAGCCCGACCTCCTCGCTCTCGCCCGGTCCGAAGCGCACGGACGATCCGGCGGGGACGGCGAGCCGCATGCCGTAGGCCCGGGTGCGGTCGAAGTCGAGCCGCGGGTTGGCCTCGAAGAAGTGGAAGTGCGAGGTGACGGAGACCGGCACGCTCGCGGTGTTGGTGACCCGCAGCCACACCACGGGCTCCGCCTCGGAGTGCTCCGGCCCCGGCAGCAGCGCGCCCGGGGCGTGCTCGCCCAGGCCGCCGCCGATCGGATCGCTGACCACGGCGAGCCGGGAACCGTCGTCGAAGACGGCCTCCACATGCACCTCGGTCACCACATCGGCCACGCCCGGCAGCACGTCGTCGGGGCCGAGCACGGAGCGTGCCGCCTCGATCGCCTCCGCGAGCCGCCGCCCGTCGCGGGCCGCCTCGCAGACCGTGTCCGCGATGAGCGCGGTCGCCTCCGGCACGTTGAGCCGCAGCCCGCGCGCCCGGCGCGCACGCGCCAGCTCGGCAGCTCCGAACAGCAGCAGCCGGTCGCGTTCCGTCGGGGTCAGTCGCACGCCGCCACACCTCCAAAAGTTTAGAACTTCACTCTAACCACGAGATTCACACGCCGGAAACATTGACGCGCCACCTTGAGGCAAGTCACATTGAACAGCACTCAAAACTTTGTCGTCCGGCAGACCGGGAGGACCCAGCCATGCCGATTGAACAGCGCGGAGTCGACACCATCCCCGACGAGGAACGCACCAGTGGGCCGCGTGACCTCGTCTCCCTCCTTCTCGGCTCGAATCTGTGCCTCGGCGTCATCGTCTTCGGGTGGCTGCCGCCGTCCTTCGGCCTCGGCCTGTGGCCTTCGCTGACGTCGATCATCGTCGGCACCCTGGCCGGCATCGCGGTGACGGCCCCGCTCGCGCTCATCTCACTCCGTACGGCCACCAACCTCTCCACCTCCAGCGGCGCCCAGTTCGGCGTACGCGGCCGGCTCGTCGGTTCGGTCGTGGGCCTGCTCCTGTCCCTCGGTTATACGGCGCTCACGCTGTGGATCGGCGGTGACGTGATGGTCGGGACGCTGTCCCGGCTGACCGGGCTGCCGGACGGCGGGGCGTCCCGCGCCCTGATGTACACCGTGCTGGCGGGGGCCACGGTCGTAGCGGCGGTCTACGGCTACAAGCTGCTCCTCAGCCTGAGCAAGGTGCTGTCCATCGGCATGATCGTCCTGCTGCTGGCCGGCGTCTACGCGTACGCCGGCGACTTCACCACCGCCGCCCCGCCGGACACCCCCTACCTCCTGGGCTCCTTCTGGCCCACCTGGCTGCTCGCGGCCGTCGCCGCGGGCCTGAGCGGCCCGGTCGCCTTCATCACGCTTCTCGGCGACTACACGCGCTACATCTCGCCGCGCCGCCACAGCTCGCGCAAGGTTTTCTGGGCCACCTGTCTGGGCCTGCTCCTGGGCCTGCTGATCCCGCAGCTGTTCGGTACGTACACGGCTCTCGCGGCCCGCGCCGGCCTCGACTACGCGGGACCGCTCGTCGAGGCCGCACCCTTCTGGTTCCTGGTGCCGCTGCTCCTGGCGGCCTCCGCCGGGTCCGTCGGCAACGCCGGCCTGATGCTGTACTCGATGGGCCTCGACCTGGACGCGATCCTGCCGAAGGCGACGCGCACCCGGGCCACCGTGATCGCGGCCGCCGTCGCGACCGCGTTCGTGTTCGTAGGCTCCTTCGCCTGGTCGGTGCAGTCCGCGATGACGTCGTTCGTCCTGCTCCTGACCGCGATAGGCACCCCGTGGGCGGTCATCTCCCTCATCGGGTACGTGCGCTGCGGCGGCCAGTACGACGCGGACGCCCTCCAGGTCTTCAACCGCCGCGCCAAGGGCGGCGTCTACTGGTACCGGTCGGGCTGGAACATCCAGGCCACGGTGTCTTGGGCGCTGGGCGCGGCGGTCGGCCTCGCGGCGGTCTCCACGACGGTGTACGAAGGCCCGCTGCTGGCCCTCACCGGCGGCGTGGACTGCAGCTTCATCCTCTCGGGCCTGGTGGGCGGTATCGCGTACGCCGCACTGACGGCGAAGGTCGGGACGGCGGTACACACCACGGAGGCGGAACCCCTGGTGGAGGTCGAAAGCGAGACTCCTGCTCCGGCGTAGCCTCTGGCGGGCGCGCTGGCGCCGCCGGGGCCGACCCCCCGGCGGCGCACAGCGGAGTGACGGCCAGGAGACGCACGGGCACAACGGCAGCGGGTTGCCGGTAAGGGCCGGCCGACCGGAACAATCAACTCCACTACGCCCGTGGCAACCCGATCTCGACCAACTACTGGTCCAGACCTTTCCAACGGGCCATTCCTGTGCCTAAGGTGACCGCGTTCTTGTCGGTGTACAGATGAACTACCGGGCAGTTCCGCCCATGTCACCTGAGAGCGTGGCTTTGGCGTTACTCCCGGGCATCGACGAGAGCACGGGCGGGAGGCCCGACCACGGCTCCCGACCCCGTGAAGGACCCACTGTCGTGTTATCCCGCCAGAGCGCGGCCGGACGCCACAGACCCAGCGGCCCGGCCCGTACGAAAGTCCACCTCACAGCCGTCTGCACCACCGCTCTCCTCGTCGGGCTGCTGCCCGGCACCGCGCTCGCCTCCGACGCTCCGCCGCCCGGCGCCGCGGTCGGCTGGTCGGCGGAGACGCGCAAGAGCGCCTCCGCGCAGGAGCTGCCCGACCGGATCCCCACTGCCGACCGAGCCAAGGTCCTCGGGTCCGGCTACCGCGCCTCGAAGGACCGCGCATGGACCACCTCGGGGGACGCCGACGGCTTTCATCTGCTGGTTGCCGACGCCAAGGACGGCTACGCCTGGAAGACGGCGGCCACCCTCTCCGAGCCGGGCTTCGACACCGACGCCTGGGTCGGCAACGCGTGCGTGACCCGTTCAGGAAAGCGGGCAGCGGTGGCGTACGCGCCCCGCACCTTCACCAACAAGCCCGAGTTGATGGTCCGCGGCGCCTTCGCGGCGGTCGTCGACCTGACGACCGGCAAGGTCACGAAGCTGGCGAACACCGCCTCGCTGGCCTATTTCTCCCCCGGCTGCGGCACCGGTGAGAAGGCCGTCTTCACCCAGCTCACCCACGACGGTGACAAGCGTTCCGGCACTCGCCTGGTCAGCGTCGACGCCGCCAGCGGCAAGAGCGCGAAGCCGGTGCAGGTCGATGGCCAGGTCACCTCCGCCGTCCCCACCGACCAGGGCATCGTCGCCGCACACGGCACCCGTCTGGTCCGGATCGGCACAGACGGCCGGGAGAAGGAGATCGCCCGAACCCGTACGGTGCCCTTCCAGCTCCGTCCCGACCGGTCCGGCGGCGTCACCTTCATCGAGCGTGTTCCCTCGGCAGTCAAGTCCGGGGAGAAGGACTCCGGTTCCGTGCAGAGCGTGGCCCGCCGGGTCGGCGCCGGGCAGATCGCCCGGGGCAGGGCGACCCCGGCGACGCTGGCCCGCGGCCCGCTCACCGCCTGGGACCTGGCCGCTGCTGCCGACGGCACGGTGTACATCACCGGAAAGGCCCGTACCCAGGGCACCTTGCCGGACGGTGTGAAGAACCCCGGCACCCTCGGCAAGGACGACCGTATCTCCACCCGGGCCGACGCCGCCGTTGCCACCACCTGGGCGCCCGGCGACGGCACACTGCCGCGTACCGAGGGCGCGGGGGACGGGGCCAGGACCGTACGGACGCGATTGCGGCTGCTGGACACTGGCGCGACGGCCGTCCTGGAGGCCCTTCCCGGCGGGGCGCCGCTGGCGTCGAAGCAGCTCGCGGGCGGTGGCAGGACCTCGCCCGCGCTGCCTGCCCCGAGTGTCAGGGCCGGTACGCCCGGTGCCGGGAAGTCCGCTCTCGCCGCCTCGCCCAGCAACCCGGTGGAGGCCGAGCGTACCTGTGCCGTACCGCGCAACGACCCGCGCAAGCAGGCGCTGCAGCCGACTCCGCGCCAGACGGAGTGGGCCGTGGACCAAGCGGTGATCGACGGTCTGTACAAGTGGGTGAACCGGCCTGCCAACTGGAACAACACCGGCATGTCCGCGTACACCCCGCAGACCCTCTTCCCGCTGCCCGTACTGGAGGGCGACCCCAACCACGTCATCGACCGGGCGGACGAGTGGCACATCCCGGCGCAGATCCTGCTCGGCGTGACCGCGCAGGAGTCGAACATGTGGCAGGCCACCCGGACCGTGGTCCCGGGCGTGACCGGCAACCCGCTGATCGGCAACTACTACGGCATCGCGTACTCCTCCGACGGCGACCAGGCCGACCCGTGGGCGGTCAACTGGGCCAAGGCGGACTGCGGTTACGGCATCACCCAGGTCACCGACGGCATGCGGATCACCGACACCCAGCTCTCGACCGCGCAGAAGGATGCGGCCGCCCTCGACTACACGGCGAACATCGCGTACGGGGCGCAGATCCTCTCCCAGAAGTGGAACGAGACCCGTATCGCGGGCATGACCGTCAACGGCGGCAAGCCGAAGTACATCGAGAACTGGTTCTTCGCACTGTGGGCGTACAACTCGGGCTTCCACCCGCAGTCGGCGGCCGGCAGCAACAGCGGCAAGTGGGGTGTGGGTTGGACCAACAACCCCGCCAACCCGCTGTGGAAGGAGAACCGGACACCTTTCCTGGAGAGTTCGTCCGGCGGTGACGATTACTCGCACGCCGCGCACCCGCAGGACTGGCCGTACCAGGAGAAGGTGATCGGCTGGGCGGCCCGTCCGATCTCGGCGATGTTCAAGCCGGGAGACATGCAGGCCGGTTACCGGGCGGCCTGGTGGAACAACACCCTGGCCCGCACCCGCGCCAAGCCGCCAAACATGATCTTCTGCACGGCGGCGAACGACTGCGACGACGACAAGATCCTCGACGGCTCCTCCAACAAGACCGGCATGGGCCCCTGCCTGCTGCCGGGCGATCCCGACGAGACCGATCCGCTCTATCTGAAGTGCTGGTGGCACGAATCGGTCAAGTGGAAGGACTGTGAGGCGGCGGCCGAGTGCGGCAACCCCGTGCACCGCTTCAACAACGCCGACTATCCCGAGCAGCCGAACGAGAACTCCTCGTACCCGCCGCGCTGTTCCTCCGGCCTGCCGAGCGGATCACTGATCGTCGACGACATACCGAACGGGGTCACCCCCACCGGGCAATCGGGGCATACGTGCGGGGCGGTGTCTTCGGCAGGTACGTTCGCGTTCGACTTCGCCGCCTCCAACGGCACCTATCCCGGCAAGATCGACCTGCACCAGATCGGCGCAGGGTACGCGGACCACTTCTGGTTCACCCACACTCGCAAGTCGTCCGACTCCGACGGCGCGCGGTTGCGGACCACCGGCACCTGGACGCTGGGCAAGACCCTCAACCAGTGGACCCGCATCATGGTCCACGTGCCCGACCACGGGGCGCACACCCAGCAGGCGAAGTACGAGATCGACACCGGGAGCGGCTCGTACAGCCGCACCCGGGCCCTGGGCCAGGAGCGCAAGGCCAACACCTGGGTGTCGCTCGGCGTCTACAAGCTCACCGGCACCCCTCGGGTGAAGCTCACCAGTCACACCCTGGACGGCACCGGGGACGAGGACGTGGCCTGGGACGCGGTGGCCTTCCAGCCGCTCGCCGCCAAGCCGAAGCACATCGTCGCGGTGCTCGGCGACTCCTTCACCTCGGGCGAGGGCGCGGGTTCGTACTCCACCGAGAGCAACAAGGACCACGGCACCGCGCAGTGGAACGCCTGCCGGCGCAGCGCGAACGCCTGGCCGCGCAAGCTGGTCCTGCCGGGTGTCTCCGAATCGCTCGGCCAGATCTCCGACACCTGGGGCTCCGCCGCCGAACTGGGCTTCGTCGCCTGCTCGGGGGCGATGAGCAAGAACGTGGCGTATCAGCCGAACTACAGCAACGAGCCACAGAGTCACCTGGAAGGCCAGTTCCACGAGGTGCGGCAGGCCGAGTCCGGGGTCCTCAGCGCGGACACAACCCTGGTGATGCTGACCCTCGGCGGCAACGACGAGGGCGGCTTCGCCTTCGCCATGCAGGACTGCGGCGCCCCGACCAATTGTTCCGCCGACACGGGTTTCCTGCCCAAGTACAAGGCGGTCGTGGACCGCATGACCGAGCGCGTACAGGCCGTGCTGGAGAACGTGGCCGTCAAGGCGCCCAACGCCCGGATCGTCCTGATGGGCTATCCGGAGCTGCTCAGCCGCACAGTCAAGTGCGGCGGCTCGCTCTACTACGACCTGTCGGAGGTCGACGCCCTCGCGCAGCTTGTCAACTACGCCGACAGCAAGCAGAAGGCGATGGTCGACAGCCTGCGAACGGGAGCGGCGAAGCTCAAGGTCGAGTATGCCGATCCGGTGAGCGCGTTCGTCGGGCACAGCGGCTGCGACGACCCCGAGTGGATCAACAAGTTCGTCCTCGGCCCCAACGGCGACGGCGACTTCCACCTGGGTGACCCCGCGGCCGTGCCGGCGTCCTGCCTGTGGGGCGTGATGGGCGGCAAGTGCCTCAGCCGTGAGTCCTTCCACCCCAAGGACGCCGGTACCACCGGTTACGCCGAGGTGATGCGGCAGCGGCTGCTCGCCATCGGCTACCAGGGCACCCCCTGACATGTCAGGCGATTCCACCAGACGCACCCGCCTGCTCGCGGGCGGGTGCGTCTACCTCGTCATCATCGCCCTCTTCCTGGTGGTGGCGGTCCTCCTGCTGCTGTCCGTGATGGTGACGGGATTCTTCGACCGGCCCCCGGAGCCCAAGCGGACGACGACACCGAGCAGGGCCGAAGTGACGAGGCACCACCTGGAGGACCTGGCCCATGACGGCACCCTGACGAACGAGGAGATCACCTACGCCGCCCGCGACGGCCGGTGGCACCAGGAGACCGACGACACCACGATCCGGATCACGGTCACCTACCCGGATGAAGCGGGCTCACCGGAGGGCTGCTACCGCTTCGTCCTCCGCCGTCCGTTGAACCTGGACACCCGGGTGGCCCTGCCCGCGCCGGGGGAGGGCTGCGTACCACGTACGCCGGCCTCAGCCCCCATAGAACACACCTGAACACACCCGAACACACCACGCACACCAGTGAGGACTGACGTGAGAACATCTTCTCTGGCGCTCGGCGCCGCCCTGCTCACCGGGCTGCTCACCGCCTGCGGCACGGGACAGACGGGGCAGCACCCTGGAACGACCGCCGCGGCCGCCCCGGAGTCGCCGCTGCGGCTGCCGCTGAGCGGCATCCTGACGGCCCCCTCCAGCGGTCTCGCCAAGGGGCTGACGCTCCCGCTGGACGACTACTCCCTCGACTCGGCCGGCCAGTACGCCTGGCAGGTCGCGACCCAGGACCGCTGGCGGACCTGCATGGCCCGGTACGGATTCAAGGACTTCGGTCCTCCCCAGCCCTCGTTCCGGGCGGCGACCGCCCAGGCCGATGCGGACATGGGACGCCGTTACGGCATCTCCGACCTCGAATCGGCCAGGAAACATGGCTACCACCTGCCCCGTACGGCACCGGAGCCCTCGCACTGGGAGCCCGCCAAGGGCGCCGAGGAAGCGGTCTTCACCGGCGAGGGTGCCGAGGTCACCGGCGGTCTCTACGAGGGAAAGACAATTCCTGACAAAGGCTGCCGCGGCGAGGCGAAGCGCCTGTTCCCGATGCCGCTGACGCCCCAGTCCGCAGAGGCGGAGGTGCGGGCGTACGAGAAGTCCATGGACGACACGGACGTCACCAAGGTGTTCGCTAAGTGGTCCACCTGCATGAAGGAACGCGGGTTCGAGGTCGAGGCACCCCTCATCGAACTCGACGACTTGGGCATCTCCCTGACCACACCCACCCCGAGCGCGAAGGAGATCGCCCTCGCGGTCGCCGACGTCGAGTGCAAGAAGAAGACGGATCTCGTCGGCGTCTGGCACGGGAAGGAAAAGGCCTGGCAGCAGGAGGAACTGGCGAAGAACGCTGCCGACCTGGAGAAGGAGAAGAAGCAGACGGACAGGATCGCGGCCAAGGTCACCCAGGCCTACGAGAACGAGAGCTGAACCATGAGAAAACGCATGTTCCGCGTGTTGGTCCCCTTCTTCATGACGCTGGCGTCGACCTTCGTCTTCGCCCCCAGCGCGTCGGCGGCCACCTCCTACGCCTCGGACGAGTGCAGCTCCTCCGGCAACGCCTATTGCTTCGTCATGCACTACAACAGCCGGGGAGAGCAGACCTGGTACTCGGTGAGCTCCTGCTTCGTCGCCAACGAGTCCATCCCCAACCACTACGGGTACTCGCCCAACGGCGTGGCTCTGGTCCGATACGTCTTCGGTTACGGACTGATCTCCGGAAACTACAACACCTGCCGCCTCGGCAACTCCGGTGAGGGCCTGGAGCTGAAGAACAACGCCGCCTCCGCCTCCAACGGCGAATGCTCGGCGAACAACCGCGTCTACTACAGCTCCGGATACTCCGGCATCAGCCAGGCCTTCCTTCCGAACTGCGGCGACTACTGGCCGTCGGAGAACCTGGTGTCCTCGATGAAGAACGAGAACGCCTCGCACGAACGCTACTGAGCCTGAACGACGCGGAGGCCGCGCCCGGCGGATCTACCGGGCGCGGCCTCACGTACGTAACACCCACCTGCGTACAACCGCAGGGCGGGTCAGGCCAGTTCGTGCGTCCAGCCGTGCGTGTCCTCCGCCGTGCCGGTCTGGATGGCCAGCAGCGCCTTCCGCAGCTCCATCGTCACCTTGCCCGGCTGACCGTCCCCCTGCACCCACTCCGCACCCTCGGACTTCACCGACCCGACCGGCGTGATCGCCGCCGCCGTGCCGCACGCGAAGACCTCGGTCAGGGTGCCGTTCTCGGTGTCGCGCTTCCAGTCCTCCGTGGAGATCCGGCCCTCCGCCGACTCGTACCCGAGGTCACGCGCCAGCTGGAGCAGCGAGTCACGAGTGATGCCGGCGAGCAGCGAGCCGGTGAGCTCCGGGGTGACGATCTTGTCCCCGTACACGAAGTACAGGTTCATGCCGCCCATCTCCTCGACCCACTTGTGCTCCAGCGCGTCCAGCCAGACCACCTGGTCGCACCCCTTCCCCGCCGCCTCGGCGAAGGCGAGGAGCGAGGCCGCGTAGTTGCCGCCGGTCTTGGCGAAGCCCATGCCGCCGGGGACGGCGCGGACGTAGTTCTCGGACAGCCAGACCGAGACCGGCTTGACCCCACCCGGGAAGTACGCACCGGCAGGCGACGCGATGACGATGAAGAGGTACTCGTTGGCCGGCTTCACACCGAGCCCGACCTCGTTCGCGATCATGAACGGGCGCAGGTAGAGCGAGTCTTCGCCGCCGTGCGCCGGAACCCATGCCTTGTCCTGCTGCACCAGCGCGTCGCACGCCGCGATGAACGTCTCGACCGGCAGCTCCGGCATCGCCAGCCGGCGCGCGGAGACCTGGAAGCGCTTGGCGTTCGCGTCGGGCCGGAAGGTGGTGACCGTGCCGTCGGGCCGGCGGAAGGCCTTCAGGCCCTCGAAGATCTCCTGCGCGTAGTGCAGGGTCATGTTGGCCGGGTCGATCGACAGCGGCGCGTACGGCACGAGCTGCGCGTCGTGCCAGCCACGACCCTCGGTCCACCGGATGGTGACCATGTGGTCGGTGAAGTGGCGGCCGAATCCGGGGTTGGCCAGGATCCCCTCGCGCTCCGCGTCGGACAGCGGGTGCGAGGAGGGCTTGAGCTCGATCGTGGGCGTCGTCATGAGTGCGTGTCCTTCACCGTTTGTGTGTGGTGGACCGCGCTCACGCCTTAGTAGGACGTCCGAGCTTCCCCTCATACCGCGGCCCCACGTTCGATTATCGCCCGTGGGAGTGCGTGCATGAAACGGCGTGTAGTGCGGCCCAGGATTGATGGTCCCACCCGGCCGCGGCAAAGCACAGCCGCCGGGTGTCTGTAACCCGGCGGCTGTGGGAGGAGTCCGTCGGGTCAGCCCGCTACTCGTACCGCGAGCGCGTCGCCGATTTCGTCCGTCGTACGGACCGTGCTGCCGTCGCGCTCCGCGAGGTCGGCGGAGACGGCCGCCTCGATACGGACGGCCTCGGCCTCGAAGCCGAGGTGCCGCAGGAGGAGGGCGACGGAGAGAATCGTGGCCGTCGGGTCGGCCTTGCCCTGGCCCGCGATGTCGGGCGCGGAGCCGTGGACGGGCTCGAACATCGACGGGAAGGCACCCGTCGGGTTGATGTTGCCGGAAGCGGCCAGGCCGATGCCGCCGGTCACGGCAGCGGCGAGGTCGGTGAGGATGTCGCCGAAGAGGTTGTCGGTGACGATGACGTCGAAGCGCTCCGGCTGCGTGACGAAGAAGATCGTCGCGGCGTCGACGTGCAGGTAGTCGGTGGTGACCTCGGGGTACTCCTGGCCGACCTTGTCGAAGATGTTCTTCCACATGTGGCCTGCGTAGACGAGGACGTTGTTCTTGTGGACCAGCGTCAGCTTCTTGCGCGGACGGGCCTTGGCCCGCTCGTACGCGTCACGGACGACGCGCTCGACGCCGTACGCCGTGTTGAGGCTGACCTCGGTCGCGACCTCGTGCTCCGTACCGGTGCGGATCGAGCCGCCGTTGCCGGTGTACGGGCCTTCGGTGCCCTCGCGTACGACGATGAAGTCGATGTCGGGGCGGCCGGCCAGCGGTGTCGCGGTGTTGGGAAACAGCTTCGACGGGCGCAGGTTGATGTAGTGGTCGAAGGCGAAGCGGAGCTTGAGGAGCAGGCCCCGCTCCAGGACGCCGGACGGCACGGACGGGTCGCCGATCGCGCCGAGCAGGATGGCGTCGTGCTGCTTGAGGGAGTCGAGCTCCGCGTCCGGGAGGGTCTCTCCGGTGCGGTGCCAGCGCTGAGCGCCGAGGTCGTACTCCTTGGTCTGCAGCTTCACATCCTGCGGGAGGACGGCGTTGAGGACCTTGAGCCCTTGGGCCACGACCTCCTGGCCGATGCCGTCACCAGGGACCACTGCGAGATTGAGGCTGCGAGACATGTCGGCACCCTACTCCCGCGTCCCAGCCCCTGACACCGGGCGTCCGCCATTCGGACTCAAAATCTCGACAGATTCTGTTCACCCTTAGTACTGGCCAGAGTTGGTTGTTACTGGGAAGTTTTTTCCCATGGCCGACACCCCCCGCACCGGTATCCCCGAGCAGCTCGCCCGCCGCATGAGCATGCCGGAGCAGCACGAGTTTCTGCGTACGAAGCTGTCGCGCAGGCGGGTGATCACCTCGTCCGCCGCCACAGTGGGCGGAGCGGCCCTGCTGGGCGGCGCGAGTCCGGCGTACTCGGCCGCGCCCGTTGTCGCTGCCCTCACTCCCCGCGTCGACGGGTCGCTCGTCGCGCCCTTCGGCCGCCACCTCGCCTTCGGCGCCGACCCGAAGACGCAGATGCGGATCTCCTGGCAGGTGCCCTTCGCGGTCAAGCGCCCGTACGTACGGATCGGACTTCAGCCGTGGGAGCTGAGCCGGAAGATCGAGGCGGAGGTGCGCGCGCTGCACACGCCGTCGCTGTCGCGGAAGCTGCCCGCGGTCGACCAGTTCTACCTGCACGCAGGGCTCGACGGGCTGCGGCCGGGGACGACGTACTACTACGGCGTCGGGCACGACGGATTCGATCCGGCCGACGCGTCGCGCCTGTCGACCATGGGGTCCTTCCGTACGGCGCCGACGCGGCCGGAGACCTTCGTCTTCACGGCCTTCGGCGACCAGGGCGTCAGCTACGACGCTCTCGCCAACGACCAGTTGATCCTCGGCCAGAACCCCTCCTTCCACCTCCACGCTGGCGACATCTGCTACGCGGACAGCAGTGGGCAGGGCAGGGAGTCGGACACGTACGACGCGCGCGTGTGGGATCAGTTCCTGGCACAGACCGAGAGCGTGGCCTCGCGGGTGCCGTGGATGGTGACCACCGGCAATCACGACATGGAGGCCTGGTACTCCCCCAACGGCTACGGCGGCCAGTCCGCGCGCTGGTCGCTGCCCGAGAACGGCCCCGACGCGACGAAAGCCCCCGGCATCTACTCCTTCACGTACGGCAATGTCGGCGTCGTGGCGCTGGACGCGAATGACGTGTCGTACGAGATCCCGGCCAACAAGGGCTACACGGACGGCGCCCAGAGCGCCTGGCTCGACAAACGGCTCGGCGAGCTGCGGCGGCAGGCCGGCATCGACTTCATCGTGGTCTTCTTCCACCACTGCATGTACTCGACATCGACGCATGCCTCGGACGGCGGGGTGCGCGACGCGTGGCTGGCGCTCTTCACCAAGCACCAGGTCGACCTGGTGATCAACGGGCACAACCACGTGTACGAGCGGACCGACGCCATCCGGGGCGGCGAGGTCGGCAAGCCGGTGCCGGTCGGGGCCTCGACCGACCCGACGCGCGACGGGATCGTGTACGTCACGGCGGGCGGTGCGGGCAAGGACCTGTACGGCTTCGGGCCGGGGGTGAAGGACAGCTACGAGGGCGAGATCCACGACCACGACCACATAGTGACCTTCCACTGGACGAAGCTGCGACTGCCCGACCCCGACACAGTCGAGTGGTCCCGGGTCCGCTACACCGGCTTCTCGTTCCTCGCGGTGGAGGCTGAAACCGGCACAGTGCCGAAGCTGAAGGTCTCCGCGCTCGCCGAATCGGGCGAGCGCATCGACTACTTCGAGATCCAGCGCGGCCGTTAGGAGAACGCCTCAGTGGCCGGTCGCGCCGCCGTTGTCGCGGCGGTCGAGGGCCCGCTGGAGGGCTGCCGCCGCCTGCTTGCGGTCGGTGTCGTTCGAACGGGGGGTGTGGCGGACGCGGCGCACGGTCTCGGCCATGATGATCGACTCCTTGAGATCAGAATGATTTCAGGGCGCCGGAATGGGCGGGGAGCAGGTGCCGCAGGGGTTACCTGCATGGGGCACGGGCTCGCGTCCGCCGTTCGCTGATGGAGCGAGACGTTCGGCTTCTTCCAAGCTAAGCGAGGCCGGACTGTCTGTCTCCACAATTACTCGGACTTCCTACTATCTGAGACGCGATCATGGCCACGCCGGGGGAACCGGGGGAAAAGCGTGGCCATCACCGCTGTCAGGATGCCGTCAGGTACATCCCCGAGGCGTCCGCCCCCGCCGTATTGCGGCAGGTGTAGCTGCCACTGCCGCCGGCCGGAGCCGCGTGGATGAGGGAGAGGCACCGGCCCTGACCGAGCTGGCCGTAGTAGTTGGGGTGCATGGATTCCTGGACCGGCCCCTGCGTGGAATCACTGTCGATCCAGCGCGCCCACTCACTGCTCGTGGCCGACGGCGGCTGCGTGGCGTTCACCAGCCTGCTCTGCTTGGCGCACACCTCGCGGCCCTGCAGCATGTCGCGCAGGTCCAGGAACTGCGTGCCCTTGGCGGCGGCCACACCCTTGAGACGGTCCGCGATCTGCGGGACGAGCGAATCGCGCGCCCAGTCGGAGTCCTTGTTCCAGAACGGACAGCCGCCGGTGTTGACGCGACTCCAGCCGCTCTCCAAGTAGCGGTTCTCGGCGGCCCGTGGGATGGGCGAGGGGTAGGACTGCAGAACGATCCGGTAGTCCGAGGCGGCGTAACCCGCGGCGGACATGACCGCGCGGATCTCGTCGACAGACTTGCCGACGGCTCTCATCGCCGTGTCGATCTTCGCGTCCACGACGGCCTGCTGGTCGTCGTGGCAGTACGAGTACCAGACCATGTAGTCCGTCGCGCAGGCGGTGATGATCTCCGCGAAGCCGAGGTCGTTGCCGCCGACCGACAGCGCGATCACCTTCACGTTGTTCGCCGCGGCGATGCCGGCGAGCTGGTCGGCCTGCGGGGCCTCGCCCTTGAACGCCGTGCCGCCGCTCGAAGCGCGGAAGACGTTCTGCGTGGTGGCGCCCGAGCAGGCGATGTTGATCAGCGCCTGAGTGGTCCCGGTGGCGCTGCGCACCTCGGCGGAGTCGGAACGGTGGCAGCCACTGGCGGCCGTCGGACCGTATACGAGGCTCGGGTCGTAGCCACTGCCTGTCCACGCCCGGTCCGAGCCGTAGCGGCTGCCGCTGTCGGTGAGGCTGTTGCCGCGCCAGCGCCCCGCTTCGCCCGAGATGTAGCTGTCACCCATGGAAACGATCGCGGTCGGTCCGGAGGCGGGTCCGGCGACCGAGGGGCCGGCCCCGGTTGTCAGCAGGGCGGTGAACGCCAGGGGGAGGGAGAGCGCGGCGGCGAGAAGGCGCCGCGTGGGCCTGGGGGTGCGGGTCGGTCTGAGCGTACCGATGGAGCCGATGGAGCTGAATCCGGACACGGCGGAACTCCTGCGCTGGGCCTCGAAGGCGTATCGGTGAGGGGAGCCGCCGGCCGGTGGCATGCGGAAATCTGGCACGCCGCCGTTTGTTACCGCTAGGTAGGTGCAGGTTTCGTTTTCGTCACGGCGTGGCCGGAAAACGACTTCCACCGACCTAGAGCAGGTCGCCGCCGCGCCAGTCGAAGAACAGGGCGTCCGACGCGTCGGGAAGTCCGGCCGCGGCCACAGGCCTCAGATACGTCGAACCCTCCTCGTCGGGCAGGGGTACGACGCCGTGGGGACCCAGCGCCGCGATCCTCCCAGGCCACACGACCCACCCGCGCGCCGCGTAGAGCGAGGCCCCGTCGTCGGACGCCGAGAGCGCCCCGAGCACGTACGCCCGGTCGATCACCCGCTCCAGCGCCTCCATCACCCGGCCCCCGAGCCCTTGTCTGCGGCGGTCGGCCCGTACGGCCACCCCTTCGACGTAACCCACGCGCAGCGACCGGCCGCGGTGTAAGACCCGGCGCTGGATGACGCTGCCGTGGGCGGCGAGGCCGTGATCGTCCTGGACGAAGGCGTGGATGCCGCCGATGGTGTGGTCCCAGTCGTCCTCGCCGAAGTCGCCGTCGAAGGCGGCGTCCAGGAGGGCGCGAATCTCGTCGAGCGCGGCGGGCGCGAGATCGGCGGTGTGGGCGGTACGGAGGCGGTCGGTGCGCTCGGACTCAGTCATGCCCCGACTCTCCCAGGCCCAGGCGACATTCAGCCCCTCCCGCGTTTGAGGAGCGGGGTCCGGGGCAGCGCCCCCGCAGGCCGCCCGCAGGACCGCCACCCCCGACCCGCGTCAGTACACGTTCACCCCGTACGCCGACAGCGCCTCCCTCACCGGCTGGTGAATGGCGGAGCCATTGGTGCCCGTACAGCCCGAGCTCCCCGAGTGGATCCCGAGCGCGACGCTCCCGGCGAAGTGCGCGCCGCCGCTGTCGCCGCCGGCCGAACAAGCGGTGGTGCGGACCATGCCGTAGACGGGCCCGTCGCCGTAGTTGACGGTGACGTTCACGGCGGTGACGGTGCCGCTGGTCACCTTGGTCGTCGAGCCACTCTTCTTGAGGGCCTGCCCGACGACAGCGTTCGCGGCGGACGCGATGTCCTGGTAACTGCCGTTGTAGAGGTTGACGTTGCCCGCCGGCGCCGAGCCGTTCGTGTAGCGCACGATGCCGTAGTCGTTGGTCGGGAAGCTGGTGCCCTCGCGGACGCCGATCACCGGACCGCCGGACGTGGCCGACCAGTTGGCGACGTCGTTGGTGCAGTGCCCCGCCGTCACGAAGTAACGCGCGGTGCCCTTCGAGACGTTGAACGCGGCCGAACAGCGGTACCCACCGCCATAGATCGCGTCGCCGCCCGCCACCTCCCGCTTGAAGGTCCCCGGCACCCGCGACACACGCACCGCGCCGTCCTGCGCGTCCGCGACCCTCTTCAGCCGGGCCATTTCCCGCGCGGACACGGACTGGTCGGCCTCGACGCTGACCTGGTTGGTCCGGGGATCGATGCCCCACGACGTACCGGTGATCTTCGCTCCGGACTCCAGTGCGGCCATGGCCGCCTCAAGCCGCGCGGCACCGCGCTCCACGCGCTTCGCGACGGCGCCGGCCGCGCGGACCTGCTCGGCAGCGTGCTCGCTGGTGACGGTGACGGTGAGTTCGCCGGTACGGCGGTCGATGTAGCTTCCGGCGGTGTCGTCGCCGAGCCGCTCGGAGAGCGCGGAGTCGAGGGCGTACGTCGCCGGGCCTGCGGCAGCGGCTTCGGCCCCCGCCGTCCCGGCCCCGGCGGCGACCGTGCCGGTGCCGAGCGCACCGGCGGCAATTAAGGCGGTCAGGGCTGCGCGCGCACGGAAGGTGCGTCTCATGGGGGGATCTCCTCAGTCAGGTTTCCGTGGGGATCGGAAACACCACTCAGGAATTTGACATGTTCATTGCCATCCCACAAGACCGCCCCGGCTGCCCTTGCACGCCACGGGTTCCGCCGCCCGCTTCGGGGCACATGAACAGCGACAAAGGAGGCGAGAGCATGGGCACATGGGCACTCTCCCGTCGCGGCAGGCGCACCGCCCGCCGGGCGTCGGACAGTTCGGCCCTGGAGACGGCCGCACGCTGGGGATTCGTGGCACGCGGGGTGCTCTACCTGCTGGTCGGCCTACTGGCCATGCGGATCGCGTTCGGCGACGGCAAGCAGGAGGCGGACCGGGGCGGCGCGCTCGCGGAGGTGGCCGCGCAGCCGCTGGGCCAGTACCTGCTCTGGGCGCTGGGCGCCGGGCTGGCGGGCATGGCGCTGTGGCGGCTCTCCGAGGCCCTCTTCGGCGCGGTCGGACCCGACGGGCACAAGCCCCGCAAGCGCCTGCTGTCGCTGGCGCGTTTCCTCTTCTACGGCTTCGTGTCCTACTCCGTACTGTCCTTCGCCGCCGGCACCGGCGGCAGCGGAAGCGGATCGAGCGACGACCAGTCCGAAGACGTGACGGCCAGGGCCATGCAACTCCCCGCCGGTCAGTGGATCGTAGCCATCGGCGGCCTGGCCATCGCGGTCGCGGGCGTGTGGATCGCGGGCCGCGCCGTGCTGCGCAAGTACCGCAAGCACCTGAAGACGCTTGAACTGCGGGGCCGAACCCGCCAGGCCGTCGACGTCACGGGCGTGGCGGGCGGCCTCGCGCGCGGTGCGGTCTTCGCCATGCTCGGCGGCTTCGCGGTGAAGGCGGCGGTCGACTACGAACCGGACCGGGCCAAGGGCATCGACGACACCCTCCGCTCCTTCGCCGACACCCCGGCGGGCCCGTGGCTGCTCGCCCTGATCGCGGTCGGCCTGGCCATGTTCGGCCTCTTCTCCTTCGCCATGGCCCGCTGGCGCAAGATCTGAGCCCGGCACCGGAAACGCGAACCGCCCCCGTCCGGCGTGGGGGCCAGGACGGGGGCGGTGGTTTCGCAGGCCGCGCGACGGGAGCCGCGCGCCGTGGAGGGGTCAGCCCTGGTGCGGGTACGTGTAGTCGGTCGGCGCGACCAGGGTCTCCTTGATGGCCCGGGTCAGGGTCCAGCGCTGGAGGTTCTGCGGTGCGCCGGCCTTGTCGCACGTACCGGACGCGCGGCCGCCGCCGAAGGGCTGCTGGCCGACGACGGCGCCGGTCGCCTTGTCGTTGATGTAGAAGTTGCCCGCGGCGTAACGGAGCTTGTTCATCGTGTACGCCGCAGCCGCGCGGTCACTGGAGATGACGGCGCCGGTCAGGGCGTAGTCGGAGACCGACTCCATCTGCTCCAGCATGGCGTCGTACTTCTCGTCCTCGTAGACGTGGACCGCGAGGATCGGGCCGAAGTACTCGGTCGCGAAGACCTCGCTCGAAGGGTCCGTGCACGCGATGACCGTCGGGCGGACGAAGTAGCCGACCGAGTCGTCGTACGTACCGCCCGCGATGATCGTGCACGTCGGGTCGGCGGCGGCGCGGTCGATCGCGGCCTTGTTCTTGGCGAACGAACGCTCGTCGATGACGGCGCCGATGAAGTTCGACAGGTCGGTGACGTCACCCATGGTGATGCCGTCGACCTCGGCCGCGAACTCCTCCTTGAAGCCGGACTCCCAGATGGAGGCCGGGATGTACGCCCTCGACGAAGCGGAGCACTTCTGCCCCTGGAACTCGAACGAGCCACGCGTCAGCGCGGTCTTCAGCACGGCGCGGTCGGCGCTCGGGTGCGCGACGACGAAGTCCTTGCCGCCGGTCTCGCCGACGATGCGCGGGTACGAGCGGTACTTCTCGATGTTGTTGCCGACCGTCTTCCACAGGTACTGGAAGGTCTTGGTCGAACCGGTGAAGTGGATCCCGGCCAGGTCGCGGTGGTTGAGCGCGACCTCGGAGACGGCGATGCCGTCACCCGTGACCAGGTTGATGACGCCCTTGGGAAGGCCCGCCTCCTCCAGGAGCTCCATCAGCAGCACGGCCGCGTGGGTCTGCGTCGGGGACGGCTTCCAGACCACCACGTTGCCCATCAGGGCGGGAGCGGTCGGCAGGTTGCCGGCGATCGCCGTGAAGTTGAACGGCGTGATCGCGTAGACGAAGCCCTCCAGCGGACGGTGGTCCAGCCGGTTCCACACACCCGGGGAGTTCGCCGGCGGCTGCTCGGCGAGCAGGTCACGGGCGTACTTCACGTTGAAGCGCCAGAAGTCGATGAGCTCGCACGGCGTGTCGATCTCGGCCTGCTGGGCGGTCTTCGACTGGCCGAGCATGGTCGAGGCGGCGAGCGTCTCCCGCCACGGGCCCGACAGCAGCTCGGCGGCGCGCAGGATGATCGCGGCGCGGTCGTCGAAGGACATCGCGCGCCACGCCGGAGCGGCGGCCAGCGCGGCGTCGATCGCGTCCCGCGCGTCGTCCTGCGTGGCGTGGGCGGCGGTGCCGAGGACGGCCTTGTGGTTGTGCGGCTGTACGACGTCGAAGCGCTCGCCGCCGCCCATCCGCTTCTCACCGTTGATCGTCATCGGGAGGTCGCGGGGGTTCTCGGCCAGCTCCTTGAGCTTGGCTTCGAGGCGCGCACGCTCCGGCGAACCGGGGGCGTAGGTGTGCACCGGCTCGTTGACCGGGGCGGGGACCTGGGTGACAGCGTCCATGAGTTCCTTGACTCCTTTGTGAGGGGTGGAAGGGCTCGGCCCTTGGGTCAGGTCCTGGGTCAGTTCTTGGGTCAGTTCTTGGTGATCATCGAGCGGACGAAGAACAGTAGGTTGGCCGGCTTCTCCGCGAGGCGCCGCATGAAGTAGCCGTACCAGTCGGTGCCGTACGCGGTGTACACACGCATCCGGTGTCCTTCTGCCGCGAGCCGCACATGCTCTTCGCTGCGGATCCCGTACAGCATCTGGAATTCGTACTCATCCAGTTTGCGCCCGGCACGCCGCGCGAGCTCCTGGCTGATGGCAATCAGTCGCGGGTCGTGCGACCCGATCATCGGATACCCGTCACCGGCCATCAGGATCTTCAGGATCCGGACGTACGCCTTGTCGATCTCGGCCTTGTCCTGGAACGCGACGGTCGCGGGCTCCTTGTAGGCGCCCTTGACGATACGGACGCGACTGCCGGCCCCGGACAGGCGGCGCGCGTCGTCCTCGGTGCGGAACAGGTACGCCTGGATCACGCAGCCGGTCTGCGGGAAGTCCTTCCGCAGCTCCTCGTGGATGGCGAACATCGACTCGAGGGTGGTGTGGTCCTCGGCGTCCAGCGTGACCGTGGTGCCGATCTCGGCGGCGGCCTCGACCACCGGACGGACGTTGGCGAGCGCCAGCTCGTGGCCGCCGGACAGCGCCTGGCCGAACATCGACAGCTTCACCGACATCTCGGCCCTGGCGCCCAGACCGAGGTCCCTGAGGTGCTCGATCAGCTCCAGGTACGCGTCACGGGCGGCGAAGGCCTGCTGGCGCGTGGTGATGTCCTCGCCCACGTAGTCCAGCGTGACGTCGAGCCCCTTGGCCGCCGCCTCCTGAACGATCGGAATGACTTCCTCGACCGTCTCACCGGCGATGAACCGGCCGACGACCTGTTTGGTGCCCGGGGCAGCCGACACGAAGCGGCGCATCTTGTCGCTGCGCGAAGCGGCGAGGATCACGGGACCCAGCACGGGGCACCTCCACGGAAAAGGCTCGAAGGGGGCCGCGACCAGGGATTTTCGGTACGGCACGGATAACCACCGTGAAATCTAAGGATCGCTCGCATCTTGAACCATCGACAGCTGTCACGCATCCGTGGCGTCTATCTCATACAGATGTCTGAAGTGCTGCGAGAATGAGAAGCGTGAAGGGCGATTACCAAGACCTGGTGGACGAGATCTCTGCGCTGCTCGGCGCGCCCGCGACGCTGGAGGACCGCGATTTCCGGCTGATCGCGTTCGGCGCGCACGACAGCGGCAGCGGTTTCGACGAATCGACCCTGGACCCGGTCCGTACGCGCTCGATCCTCACCCGCCGCTCGACGGCCGAGGTGCGCGCGTGGTTCGAGAAGTTCGGCATCGCCACGGCACAAGCCCCGGTGTACATCCCGGCCGATCCCGCCGCGGGAGTGCTGCGCGGCCGGCTCTGCCTGCCCGTACGCCATCGGGGCATCATCCACGGTTACGTGTGGCTGCTCGCCGGGGACAGCGGCCCGCCCGGGCCCGTCCCCGCCTCGGCGATGGCGGTCTGTGCCCGGATCGGCGAACTCCTCGCCGACGAGGCCCGCGCCCGCGCCGACCTCGGCCCGCATCTTCTGACCCTGCTCACCTCGGACTCCGCCGACAGCCGGGCGGCGGCGCTGGCCTCGCTGGGTGCGGCGCTGGGTGACGGTGGCACGTACGCCCTGCTGTGCGTAGCACCGTGGCCGGAAGCCGTACCCGGTGTGCCCAAGGTCCCGGGCGCGGCCGCGCTGTGCCTGCTTCCGGTGCCGGGGCCGGCCGGCCCGCGCATCGCGGCCCTGATCCGCATCCGTACGCCGGCCGACCTCTCCCCCGCCCACCAGGCGGCGGCCACTTTCCTCACCGCGGCGGGACGGGTCGTAGGCATCGGCAACCCGGTACACGCCCTCGAAGACCTGCCGGGCGCATGGCGCGAAGCCTCGGCCGCGGCCCGGGCGGCGCTGGCGCGACCCCACCTCGGCCCGGTCGCGGAGTGGTCGGGCATCGGCCCGTACCGCCTGCTGGCCGCACTCCCCGACAGCGGCCCCGGTCACCCGGTCGACCCCGCGGTACGCCCCCTCCTCGACCCCGCGCACGCCGAACTGGCCCGCACAGCGGAAACGTTCCTGGACTGCGCGGGCCAGGCGGCCCGCACCGCGACCGCCCTGAACATCCACCGCCAGACGCTCTACTACCGCCTGTCCCGCGTGGAACAACTAACCGGCCTGGACCTCCACAACGGAGAGGACCGCCTACTCCTCCACATGTCCCTGAAGGCAGCCCGCCTCTGACCCCCGCACCGCCAACTCCAGCCCGTCCGCGCCACCCCAGGCAACTCCAGCCCGTCCGGCGTTTGAGGACCGGGGTCTGGGGCGGAGCCCCAGTTGCGGGAAGGGGCGGGTAGGGGAAAAGCGCCGCAGGCACCCGCATCCGAACGCACCCGTACCCGGCACCCGGACCCCCGCGCAAGGCAGGCGTCCGAGTACCGGGTACGGGAGTGAAGCGTGAGAGCCAGGCTCAGTCGGCCAGGTTCACGAAGCGCGCCGAGGCCGCCCCGATCTCAGCCGCGATCTCGCTCAGAACCGCCGCCGGAACCTTGTCGTCCACGGACAGAACGGCCAACGCCTCGCCCCCCTGATCCGCGCGCGAGACCTGCATGCCGGCGATGTTCAGCCCACCCTCGCCGAGGATGCGGCCGACCGTGCCGACGACGCCCGGACGGTCCTGGTAGCGCAGGACGACCATGTGGTCGGCCAGCGTCAGGTCGATGGCGTGCTCGCCGATTCCGACGATCTTCTGGAGGTGCTTCGGCCCGGCCAGCGTGCCCGAGACCGAAACCTCCTCGCCACCGGACAGCGTGCCGCGCACGGTGACGACGTTCTTGTGGTCCGGGGACTCCGAGCTCGTCGTCAGCCGCACCTCAACCCCGCGCTCCTGCGCGAAGAGCGGCGCGTTGACGTAGCTCACGGTCTCGTCGACGACGTCCTCGAACACGCCCTTGAGGGCGGACAGTTCGAGCACCTTGACGTCGTACTGCGTGATCTCGCCGTACACCTCGACATCGAGCCGCACCGCGACCTCGCCCGCGAGCGCGGTGAACATCCGGCCGAGCTTCTCGGCGAGCGGCAGACCGGGACGTACGTCCTCGGCGATGACACCGCCCTGGACGTTGACCGCGTCCGGCACGAGCTCACCGGCGAGCGCGAGCCGCACGGACTTGGCTACCGCGATGCCCGCCTTCTCCTGCGCCTCGTCCGTCGAAGCACCGAGGTGCGGCGTGCAGACGACCTGGTCGAGCTCGAAGAGCGGGGAGTCGGTGCAGGGCTCCTTCGCGTACACGTCGAGGCCCGCGCCGGCGACCCGGCCCTCCTTGAGGGCGGAGTACAGCGCCGCCTCGTCGACGATCCCGCCGCGCGCGGCATTGACGATGCGTACGGCCGGCTTGACCTTGTGCAGCGCGTCGTCGCCGATCAGGCCGAGCGTCTCGGGCGTCTTCGGCAGGTGCACGGTGATGAAGTCGGCGACCTCGAGCAGCTCGTCCAGCGTGAGCAGCTTGACGCCCATCTGGGCGGCGCGCGCGGGCTGTACGTAGGGGTCGTACGCGACGATCTTCATGCCGAAGGCCGACATGCGCTGCGCGACCAGGACACCGATGCGGCCGAGGCCGACGACGCCCAGGGTCTTCTCGCTCAGCTCGACGCCCGTGTACTTCGAGCGCTTCCACTCGCCGTTCTTCAGGGCGGTGTTGGCCTGCGGGATGTTGCGCGCGGTGGCGACGAGCAGGCCGCAGGCGAGCTCGGCGGCGGTGACGATGTTCGACGTCGGCGCGTTGACGACCATGACGCCGGCCTTGGTGGCGGCGGAGACGTCGACGTTGTCGAGGCCGACACCGGCACGGGCGACGACGCGGAGCTTCTTCGCCGCGGCGATGGCCTCGGCGTCGACCTTGGTGGCGGAGCGGACGAGAATCGCGTCCACGTCGGCGATGGCCGGCAGGAGCTCTGCCCGGTCGGCGCCGTTGCAGTGCCGGATCTCGAAGTCCGGGCCCAGGGCGTCGACTGTGGCGGGCGACAGCTCTTCAGCGATGAGTACGACAGGTTTCGAGCTCACGTGAGTCCTCACTGGTCCTTTGCGGACGGCCGTCCCGACGGCCGCAGGCGGTGGAGGGGCTAGCCGCGTGGAAGACGCACGACGCTGTGGGCCTGACGCGTATATGTATGGAAGCAGTCTAGTGGCGCCCGGCACTCGGTCTTCCGCCTCAGCGTAAGATCACCCGTCCGTGGCTGGACGTTCTGTCCAGTTGTGCTTTCCGGTGTGCTTTCCGGTGGTGCACGAAGGGCCGCGGCGATACGCCGCGGCCCCCGTGCCTCAAGGCTTACGCCTCTTCGTTGTTGACCCAGCTCATGAGCTTGCGGAGCTCCTTGCCGGTGGTCTCCAGCAGGTGCTCGGAGTCCTTCGTCTTGTACTCGTCGTACTTCTTCAGACCGCCGTGGTACTCGTCCATCCAGTTCTTGGCGAACGTGCCGTCCTGGATCTCGGCGAGGACCTTCTTCATCTCGGCCTTGGTCTGGTCGGTGATGATGCGGGGGCCGGTGATGTAGTCGCCCCACTCGGCGGTCTCGGAGACCGACCAGCGCATCTTCTCCAGGCCGCCCTCGTACATGAGGTCCACGATGAGCTTGAGCTCGTGGAGGCACTCGAAGTACGCGATCTCCGGCTGGTAGCCGGCCTCGGTCAGGGTCTCGAAACCGGCCTTGACGAGCGCCGACGCACCGCCGCAGAGCACGGCCTGCTCACCGAACAGGTCGGTCTCGGTCTCCTCGGTGAAGGTCGTCTTGATGACACCCGCTCGCGTGCCGCCGATGGCCTTGGCGTACGAGAGGGCCAGCGCGAAGGCGGAACCGGTGGCGTCCTGCTCGACGGCGGCGATCGCCGGAACGCCGCGGCCTTCCTCGTACTGACGGCGGACCAGGTGGCCCGGGCCCTTCGGGGCGACCAGGGCGACGTCGACGCCGGCCGGGGGCTTGATGAAGCCGAAGCGGACGTTGAAGCCGTGGGCGAAGAACAGCGCGTCGCCGTCCTTCAGGTTGCCCTTGATGGACTCCTCGTAGACCTGGGCCTGGATCGGGTCCGGGATCAGGATCATGATGACGTCGGCCTCGGCGGAAGCCTCCGCCGGGGTCACCACGCGCAGACCCTGCTCCTCGGCCTTGGCCTTGGACTTGGAGCCCTCGTGCAGACCGACCCGGACGTCGACACCCGAGTCACGGAGCGACAGCGCGTGGGCGTGGCCCTGGCTGCCGTAACCGATCACCGCGACCTTGCGGCCCTGGATGATGGACAGGTCGGCATCGTCGTCGTAGAACAGCTCGGCCACTGGGATTCTCCTTGAGTGCTGGTTGTGCTTCCCACCGTACGGCGGGGTGCGGAATGAAGGATTTCGGGTCTCGCTATGCGAGCAGATTTCACAGCGCTATGCGAACAGCGGGACGGGAGCTCGGAGCTCGGTCAGGCCGAGCGGTCGAGGGCCCTCAGGCTGCGGTCCGTGATGGACCGGGAGCCGCGCCCTATGGCGATCGTCCCGGACTGGACGAGCTCCTTGATGCCGAACTGCTCCAGCATCTTGAGCATCGCTTCGAGCTTGTCGGCGCCGCCGGTGGCCTCGATGGTCACGGCCTCCGGGGAGACGTCGACCGTCTTGGCGCGAAACAGCTGGACGATCTCGACGATCTGCGAGCGCGTCTCGTTGTCGGCCCGCACCTTCACCAGGACGAGCTCCCGCTGGATCGCGGCGCTCGGCTCAAGTTCGACGATCTTCAGTACGTTGACGAGCTTGTTCAGCTGCTTCGTGACCTGCTCCAGCGGCAGTGCCTCGATCACGTTCACCACGATGGTGATGCGCGAGATCTCGGGGTGTTCGGTGGTGCCCACCGCGAGGGAGTCGATGTTGAATCCGCGGCGGGAGAACAGGGCCGTGATCCGCGCGAGGACGCCCGGCTTGTTCTCGACCAGGACGGAGAGGGTGTGCTTGGACATGGGCTTGAAGTCTCTCTCTCGTCTGCTCAGTCGTCTTCGTTGTCGCCGAAGTCGGGGCGCACCCCGCGGGCGGCCATGACCTCGTCGTTGGAGGTGCCCGCGGCCACCATCGGCCAGACCATGGCGTCCTCGTGCACGATGAAGTCGACCACGACCGGGCGGTCATTGATGGCATTGGCCTCGGCGATGACCTTGTCCAGGTCGGCCGGGTCCTCACAGCGGATCGCGTGGCAGCCCATGGCCTCGGACAGCTTCACGAAGTCCGGGATCCGGGTGCCGGCGCTCGGCTGCTTGCCGTCGGCGTCCGGGCCGCTGTGCAGCACGGTGTTGGAGTAGCGCTGGTTGTAGAAGAGCGTCTGCCACTGGCGGACCATCCCGAGCGCGCCGTTGTTGATGATGGCGACCTTGATCGGGATGTTGTTGAGCGCGCAGGTGGTCAGTTCCTGGTTGGTCATCTGGAAGCAGCCGTCGCCGTCGATGGCCCAGACCGTACGCTCCGGCATGCCGGCCTTGGCGCCCATGGCGGCCGGGACGGCGTACCCCATCGTCCCCGCGCCGCCCGAGTTCAGCCAGGTGGCGGGCTGCTCGTACTGGATGAAGTGCGAGGCCCACATCTGGTGCTGGCCGACGCCCGCGGCGTAGATGGTGCCCTCGGGGGCGAGCTGGCCGATGCGCTGGATGACCTGCTGCGGGGACAGCTGGCCGTTCTCCGGCAGGTCGTAGCCGAGCGGGTAGGTGTCGCGCCAGCGGTTGAGGTCGTTCCACCAGGCCGCGTAGTCGCCGGTGTTGCCCTCGGTGTGCTCGGCCTGGACTGCCTGGACGAGGTCGGCGATGACCTCGCGGGCGTCACCGACGATCGGCACGTCCGCGGCGCGGTTCTTGCCGATCTCGGCCGGGTCGATGTCGGCGTGGACGATCTTGGCGTACGGGGCGAAGCTGTCCAGCTTGCCGGTGACGCGGTCGTCGAAGCGGGCTCCGAGGGCGACGATCAGGTCGGCCCGCTGCAGCGCGGTGACGGCGGTGACCGCACCGTGCATGCCCGGCATTCCCACGTGCAGCGGGTGGCTGTCGGGGAACGAGCCCAGCGCCATCAGGGTGGTGGTGACGGGGGCGCCGGTGAGCTCGGCCAGGACCTTCAGCTCGGCGGTCGCGTTCGCCTTCATGACGCCGCCGCCGACGTACAGCACGGGGCGCTTGGCCTGGACGATCAGCTTGGCGGCTTCGCGGATCTGCTTGGCGTGCGGCTTGGTGACCGGACGGTAGCCGGGCAGGTCGTGGCTCGGCGGCCAGCTGAACGTGGTCTTCGCCTGGAGGGCGTCCTTGGCGATGTCGACCAGGACCGGGCCCGGGCGTCCGGTCGAGGCGATGTGGAAGGCCTCGGCGATCGTGCGCGGGATGTCCTCGGCCTTGGTGACCAGGAAGTTGTGCTTGGTGATCGGCATGGTGATGCCGACGATGTCCGCCTCCTGGAAGGCGTCTGTGCCGATCGCCTTGGAGGCGACCTGGCCGGTGATCGCGACCATGGGGACGGAGTCCATGTGGGCGTCGGCGATCGGAGTGACCAGGTTCGTCGCACCGGGCCCCGAAGTGGCCATGCACACGCCGACCTTGCCGGTGGCCTGCGCGTAGCCGGTCGCCGCGTGACCGGCGCCCTGCTCGTGGCGGACCAGGACGTGGCGGACCTTCTTGGAGTCCATCAGCGGGTCGTACGCCGGCAGGATGGCGCCGCCGGGAATGCCGAATACCGTGTCGGCGCCCACTTCCTCGAGCGAGCGGATGAGCGACTGGGCGCCCGTCACGTGCTCGACGGTGGTGGCGTGGTGTCCGCCGTTGCGGGGCCGCGGCTGCGGATGGTGGGCCCCGGAGGCCTGCTCGGTCATCGGCATTCTCTTCTCGAAGCTGAGGGTCATTTTACGAGGGTTTGGGAAGTGCCAGTGCAACAAAAAACCCCCCGTGCCGTGAGGCAAGCGAGGGGAGCGCGCCGGTGCGGTCTGCAGAGCTGCGTGTGCGTGCTCTGCTTCAGCCGACGCGCTTTCCAAGTACGAGAATTCGGGTGCGCATGGCACTGACCCTCCCTCCGGCGCCCCGGGCCTGTCAAGTAGGTGGGACGGGCGTCTCACTATTTGAGCGCAATGGAGGACGTGTGATCGTTTCGCTTCCGTTCGCGCCCACATGACGTACGGGAAGCGATCCACCCGATCCGCCTGCGAGAACGGACAGGGCCGCCGTCCCGCCCGGCACGGGGAACTCACCGCGCACCAGCGCCCGCCGCAGCCGGTACTCGTCGAGCGGCCCCGAGAAGGCCATCCCCTGCCCGTGCGTACACCCCATGGCCCGCAGGGCGACCACCTGCTCCGGTACGTCGACACCATCCGCCACCGACTGCATCCCGAGGTCGCACGCGATCCGCAGCAGCCCGCTGGTGATCTTGTGCAGCCGGGCCGACTCGACGACGCCCTCGACCAGGCCACGGTCCAGCTTCAGTACGTCGATGGGGAGCCGGCGCAGCGCGTTGATGGCGGCGTACCCGCTGCCGAAGCCGTCCAGCGCGATCCGCACGCCGAGCCTGCGGAGCGACACCAGGCGCCGCTCCAGCTCGTCGAAGGAGATCCGCGGGTCGCTGTCGGCCAGCTCGATGATCAGCGAGCCCGAGGGCAGTCCGTGCCGGGTGAGGAGCGCCTCGATGGAGCCGAGCGGCAGGGACTTGTCCACCAGCCTGCGGGCCGAGAGGCGGACCGCGACCGGCACCTCGTGGCCCGCCCGGTTGCGCTCCGCCGCCTGCTCGACCGCCTCTTCGAGGAGCCAGCGGCCGAGCTCCGCGGTGCGGGCGCCCTCCTGGGAGTCACCGGTGTCGGCCACCCGCAGGAACTCGGCGGGCGTGAAGAGGATGCCCTGGGTGGAGCGCCAGCGGGCCTGGGCGGCGACGGACGCCACCTGGCCGGTCGCCAGGTTGACCACCGGCTGGTGGAGCAGCGCGAACTCGCCGTCGTGGAGCGCCGTGCGCAACCGGGTGGCCAGTTCTGTCCTGCGGACCACCTCGGCCTGCATCTGCGGCGCGTACAGCTCGACCCGGTCCTTGCCGGCCGCCTTCGCCCGGTACATGGCGAGGTCGGCGTTGCGCATGAGGTCGGTGGGGGTGATGCCGGGCTCGGCGAAGGCGACCCCGATGGACGCGGCGACCCGCACTTCGTTGCCGTCGATCCGGTACGGCTGGGACAGCGTGAGGCGCAGCCGGTCGGCGATCTCGTGGACCTGGCATTCGCGGGCGGCCTGATCCCTGGAGCCCTCGCCGAGGATGAGGGCGGCGAATTCGTCGCCGCCGAGCCGGGCCGCGGTGTCGCCCACCCGTACGGATTCCTGGAGGCGGCGGGCCGCCTGGATCAGCAGCTCGTCGCCGGCCTGGTGGCCGATGGTGTCGTTCACCGCCTTGAAACCGTCGAGGTCGATGAAGAGCACGGCCGTACCGGGATCGCCGACACGGCGGCCGTTGAGGGCTTGGCGGACCCGGGCGGTGAACAGCGCCCGGTTGGGCAGGTCGGTGAGCGGATCGTGCTCCGCGTTGTGCTGGAGCTGCGCCTGGAGGCGGACCCTTTCGGTCACGTCCCGGCTGTTGAAGATCAGGCCGCCCTGGTGCCGGTTGACGGTGGACTCGACATTGAGCCACTCCCCCGTGCCCGATTTGAAGCGGCATTCGATGCGGGTGGTCGGTTCCTCGGCGGGAGGCGCGGCCAGGAAGCGGCGTACCTCGTGGACGACTCTGCCGAGATCCTCCGAGTGGATGAGGGAGGCGAGCTCGGATCCGATCAGCTCCTCCGCCTCGCGTCCGTAGACGCCGGAGGCCGCCGGGCTGACGTAACGCAATATGCCCGTCGGAGCGGCGATCATGATGACGTCGCTCGATCCCTGCACCAGGGAGCGGAAGTGGTTTTCCTTCTGCGCCAGTTCCTGGGTGAGGGAGATGTTGTCGAGGAGCATGATGCCTTGGCGCACGACCAGAGCGAGCACAACCGTGCACCCGGTGAGGACCACCACGCGGTCGGGGCGGCGGCCCTCGATGACGTTGTAGAGGATGCCGAGGGTGCAGACGGCGGCGGCGAGATACGGCGTGAGGGCGGCCAGTGAGCCGCCGATGGGGCGGCTGGCCGGGTTGCGGGTGCCCGGGTTGTGGCCGCCCGGATTGTGCGGGCCCACCTTGTGCGTGCCCGGAGTGTGGGTGCCCTGGGTGCGGGTGCCCGGGGTGCGGGTGCCGGGAGCATGCGTGCCCGGATTGCGGCTGCCCCGGTTGTACGGAGCACCCTCCCCCCACTGCCCCGCGCGGCGCGCGCCCCAGGGCGCGTAGGCGAGGAGCAGCGAGCCGGCGAACCAGCCCGCGTCGAGAAGCTGGCCCGAGCGGTAGTTCTCACGCAGCAGCGGCGAGGTGAACAGCGCGTCGCACACCACGGTCATGGCGAGGGCGGCGATCGCGGTGTTGATCGCGGTGCGGTTGGCGTTGGAGCGCCGGAAGTGCAGCGCCAGCACCATGCTGACCAGCGCGATGTCGAGCAGCGGGTACGCCAGGGACAGCGCGGCGTGGGCCGTGCTCTCCGCTTGGAAGTCGGCGGTGTGCGCGAGAGCGAGGCTCCAGGAGAGCGTGAGCAGCGAACCGCCGATCAGCCAGGAGTCGAGCGCGAGGCAGACCCAGCCGGCCCGGGTGACGGGGCGCTTGGCGAGGACCAGAAGGCCGACGATGGCGGGCGGGCCGAAGCAGAGGAAGAAGAAGTCGGCGGAGGAGGGCGAGGGGACCTCGCGGTCCAGCACCACTTCGTACCAGCCCCACACTGCGTTCCCGCAGGCTGCCATCGCGGAGGAGATCGCGAACAGCAGCCAGGCGGGCCGAAACCGGCTCTCCCGCGCGCGTGCGTAGAGGAAACAGGAGATCGCGGCGATCAGGGCGGCGGCGGCGAGGCCGAAGTCGCCCATGATCAGGGCGATCTGGGCGGAGCCCCAGCCGAGGGCCGAGCCGACGGCGTAGGCGCCGCAGACCAGTGCGAGGACGAGCTGCGAGAGCAGCGTCGTCCCGCTGCCGGGCACCTGCTGCCGGGCGATGAGCGCGCCGGGGGCACTCACCGGGCCGCCCTGATACGCGGCGCCCCGGGCGCCTGAGGGACGGAGAGCCGCTGTGGGACGGGGGGCAGCCGGTGATCCGGCCTGCCCGCCGGATCGCACGGGAGTTGTCGCCGGTGGCCCCGTCGCGTCGGATCCTTGGTCCATTCGCCGTGCATCGCCCGTCGCCCCCCTCACAGTCCGGTCGCTCCCCAGCGCCGTGATATCGCGCGGCGCAGCCCCTTGGTCCGGACGATACACCAATTCAGTCACTCAGGGACATACTTCCTCTACTCTGCGTGACGGCTCAGGTGGTCGACGGCACGCCGCGCATTCGGGTGGCTTCGGAGTGTGTCGACGGCGCGGCTGTCAGTGAGTGGTGAGGACGATGTTGCGCAGCGGTACCCCGGCGGCGAAGCGGGTCAGCTGGTCGGCCATCAGGCGCTTGGCGCGGGGCATGAACGCCGAGGTGCTGCCGCCCACGTGCGGGCTGATGAGCAGGCCGGGCGCGTGCCACAGGGGGTGGCCTGCGGGAAGCGGCTCCGGGTCGGTGACGTCGAGGGCGGCTCGCAGCCGGCCCGTTTCCAGCTCGGCGATGAGTGCCTTGGTGTCGACAACGGGGCCGCGGGCGACGTTCACCAGCAGCGCCCCGTCCTTCATGCGGGACAGGAAGTCGGCGTTCACCAGACCCTGGGTCCCTTCCGTGAGCGGGGTGGAGAGAATCACGACATCGGCCAAGGGCAGCAGTCCGGGCAGATCTGCCAGTGGATGCACGGGGCCGCGCGCCGTTGTACGGGCGGAGCGCGCGACGCGCGCCACCCGCGCACACTCGAAGGGCGTGAGCCGGTCCTCGATGGCGGCACCGATCGAGCCGTAACCGACGATGAGAACGGACTTGTCGGCGAGCGCCGGGTAGAAGCCGTCCCGCCATTCCTCCTTGTCCTGGCCGCGTACGAAGCCGGGTATGCCGCGCAGCGAAGCGAGGATCAGGGCGAGGGTCAGCTCGGCAGTGCTGGCCTCGTGGACGCCGCGGGCGTTGCACAGGCGCACTCCGGCGCCCAGGTCCCCCAGGCCGGGCTCGACGTGGTCTATGCCGGCGGAGAGCGTCTGGACGGCCCGTACGGACGTCATCGCGGCGAGCGGGCGTACGGCAATCTCCATGCCCTTCATGTACGGGACGACGTAGAAGGCGCAGTCGGCGGGATCGGCGGGAAAGTCCTGGCCACCGTCCCAGAAGCGGTAATTGAAGCCCTCCGGAAGGCCTTCTATTTCGGCCGCGGGGACGGGGAGCCATACGTCTGAAGTCATGGTCACGAGGCTATGCGAAGGGTGACCGGGAACAGAGGTTAGTTTTGGGAGCGGCAGAGGGAGGGGTACGGGGAGTTGGAGCGCAGGACAATCGGTGCGGCAGCGCTCGAAGTGGGCGCGATCGGACTCGGATGCATGCCGATGAGCTGGGCGTACACCGGCTCGCAGCAGCGCGGGGACCGGTCGCTGCGTACCGTGCACGCGGCGCTCGACGCGGGGTCCAGCCTGCTCGATACGGCTGACATGTACGGGCCCTTCACCAACGAGCTGCTCCTGGGGCGGGTACTCAGGGAGCGGCGCGCCGATGCCTTCGTGTCGACGAAGTGCGGGCTGCTGGTCGGGGATCAGCACATCGTCGCCAATGGGCGCCCGGGATACGTGAAGCGGGCGTGTGACGCTTCGCTGCGGCGGCTGCAGACGGATGTGATCGATCTCTATCAGCTGCACCGGCCGGATCCGGAGGTGCCGGTCGAGGAGACGTGGGGCGCCATGGCGGACCTGGTGCGCGCGGGAAAGGTGCGGGCGCTCGGGGTGTGCGCGGTGGGGGCGCGGGCGGCGCGGCGACCCGGGGCGCGGATGCATGACGGAACGATTCGTCAGCTGGAGCGGGTGCAGCAGGTCTTTCCGGTGAGCGCGGTGCAGGCCGAGCTGTCGGTGTGGTCGCCGGAGGCGCTGGCGGCGCTGCTGCCGTGGTGTGAGGCGCGGGGAGTCGGTTTCCTGGCAGCCATGCCGCTGGGCAACGGCTTCCTGACGGGGACGCTTAAGCCGGGGCAGGGCTTCGAGCCGGACGACGTACGGGCCAGGCATCCGCGCTTCACCGCGGAGATGATGGCGGCGAACCAGCCGGTGGTCGCGGGGCTGCGGCGCGTCGCCGAGCGCCACAGCGCGACGCCGGCGCAGGTGGCGCTGGCGTGGGTGCTGGGGCGCGGCCGCCAGGTGGTGCCGGTGCCGGGGACGAAGCGCGAGCGGTGGGCGGTACAGAACGCGCGGGCGGCGGCGCTGCGGCTCACGGGGGACGACCTGGCGGAGATAGCGGGCCTGCCCCGGGCACGGGGCTCGTGGGACTGACGTTTCGCGGCTCCGCCGCGCGGGACTCCGCCCCAGACCCCGCTCCTCAAACGCCGGAGGGGCTGAAGTTGCCGCAAGCGGCAATATCCAGCCTCACCCCGGCAAATCCAGCCCGTCCGGCGTTTGAGGACACGCCCGCAGGGCGTAGGGGAGCCTGGGGGCTTGCCCCCAGTTCGGGAAGGGGCGGGTAGGGGAAAGCCCGCCGCAGGCGACCCGCGCGCCCGACTGATCCAGAACGGAACCTTCCGCGCACGAGCGGTGTATGAAGAGTGAGAGCCGCCGCCGGCGAACGACTGCCGGCCGTCGAAGGGATGCGTACCGTGCAACGTCCTGCTGTGACAGCTGTGGTGGCTGCCGCCGTTCTCCTGCTCACCGCAGGGTGTTCCGGCGCGGGCGAGAACGCGCCGGCTCCAACGGCCACACCGCCCGGCGGCACCACGTCGCCGTCGGGTGACGCGTCCGGTCCCGGCTCCGGATCCCGCGCCGACCCGCCCCCCGCGAAGGGCTCGGTCAAAGTGGTGGGCACGCTCACCGAAGACCTCAAGTCGCCCTGGGGCCTCGCCCCGCTGCCCGACGGCGACCTGCTGGTCTCCTCGCGCGACGAGGGGACGATCACCCGCGTCGACGGCGAGAGCGGCGAGAAGACCGAGATCGGCACGGTCACGGGGGTCGCTCCGGCCGGGGAGGGCGGCCTCATGGGCCTGGCCGTCTCGCCCGACTTCGCCTCGGACCACATGGTCTACGCGTACTTCACCACCGAGTCCGACAACCGCATCGCCCGCATGCTGTACGACGAGAAGAAGCCCGCCGGGCAGCAACTCGGCGCGCCGGACACCATCTTGAGAGGCATCCCCAAGGGCACGGTCCACAACGGCGGGCGGATCGCCTTCGGCCCGGACAAGATGCTTTACGCCGGGACGGGCGAGACGGGCGACACGGGGCTGGCCCAGGACAAGAAGTCGCTGGGCGGCAAGATCCTGCGGATGACCCCGGACGGCGAGCCGGTGCACGGCAATCCGCAGGCGGACTCGGTCGTCTACTCGTACGGGCACCGCAATGTGCAGGGTCTGGCCTGGGACAGCGAGAAGCGGCTGTGGGCGGCCGAGTTCGGCCAGAACACCTGGGACGAGCTGAATCAGATCCGCCCCGGCCAGAATTACGGCTGGCCCGAGGTCGAGGGCAAGGGCAGCCAGGAGGGGTTCGTCGACCCGGTCGCGCAGTGGAAGACGTCCGAGGCCTCGCCGAGCGGGATCGCGTACGCCGCAGGATCGATCTGGATGGCGGGCCTGCGCGGCGAGCGGCTGTGGCGGATTCCGCTGGACGGTACGAAGCCGGTGGCCGACCCGGAGTCGTTCCTGTCCGAGGAGTACGGCCGGCTGCGCACGGTGGTGGCGGCCGGCGGCGACAAGCTGTGGCTGGTCACCAGCGAGACGGACACCCGGGGCACGCCGGAACCGGGCGACGACCGGATCCTGAACCTGGAGGTGAAGTAGGCCGGGCCTGTTCCAGGGGCCGCGTGCTTACGCTGGAGGGCAGATCCAGGCTGCGTCTGATTAAAGACCGGGGGGCACGTGTTCAACATGATCGAGCAACTCTTCGCGCCGGGCCGCAAGCACACCGACGACGAGCGTCAGCGCCTTGAGCTGTCGCGGGACGACGTCGGGGACGGGGACCCGGGGCAGGGGCCGATAGACCTCGCTTCGGGGAAGGTCGTCATCCGGCCGCCTGGGTCTGGTCCTGCGCGTCGGTGAAGAGCCGCAGCCGGTGGGCCAGGGCCGCGGCCTCGCCCCGGCCCGAAACGCCCAGTTTGGCCAGGATGTTGGAGACGTGGACGCTCGCCGTCTTGGGGGAGATGTAGAGCTCCTCGGCGATCTGCCGGTTGCTGCGGCCGACCGCGACCAGGCGCAGTACGTCCTGTTCGCGGGGGGTCAGGCCGAGCGACGCGGCCGGGCTCGCGGTGAGCGCCGGGACGTCGGGTGCCCGGGTGTCCAGCGAGAGGCGTGCGCGCTGGGTGAGCAGGGCTACGCTCTCGGCGAGGGGGCGGGCCCCCAGGTGTTCCGCAGCGGCCCGGACGAGGCGGAGCAGCTCGGCGGCCCGCTCGCGCTCGTCGGCGTTCAGCTCGCGAAGGCTCACCGCACCGGCCTCCGGCGCGGCCGCCCCGGCGTCGCCGCCGCCCGTGGTGGACGCGGCGAGTAGTGCCTCCGCCCAGCGCAGGCGGACGCGGGCCAGGTCGTACGGGCGCTCCAGGGCCTCGAAGGCGGTGACGACGCCGGCCCAGTCGTCGGGGCCGGCGTTGCCCTCGGCCCGGCGCAGCTCGGCGCGGACCCAGCGGTCGTAGGCGTGCCACAGCGGCGCGGGCGTGGCGAGCCGCTTCGCTCCGGCGCGGATCAGCTCCAGGGCCTCGGTCCGGCCCGCCTCCGCCGCCGGGAGGCCGCGCGCGTCCGCCTCGGCGGCGGCGGCTTCGGCCAGCAGGGGCCAGGCGTAGCGGTGGGTGCCGAGGGGGAAGCCGGTGGAGGCGGCCCGCGCGAAACCGGCGCGGACGTCCAGGATGCGGCCCCGGGCGGCGGCGAGGGACAGGCCCGTCGTGTGCACCGGCAGGTCGTGCTGGGGCATCGGGTCGTGGCTGCCGAAGTACGCGCGGGCGGCGGCCAATTGCTGCTCCGCCTCGGCCAGCTCGCCGCGGGCCCGTGCCACGTCGGCCTGTATCCAGGCGCCGGCGCCGCGGGGCTTGGCGCTGGGCACGGACGCGCGCTCGATGCACACGGCGTGCTCGACCGCCTCGCTCCAGCGGCCGAGGGAGACGAGCGACTCGGCGAGATTCCCGCGGACCCAGGCTTCGCTGTCCGGGAGGCCGAACTTCTCGCACACGGCCACGCCCTCCTCGGCGATGCGTACCGCCTCACCGGAGCGTCCCACCGACTCCAGATGGGAGGGCAGGTTCACGTGGACGCGGGCCGCCACGCTGGCCATGCCCTGCTCTACCGCCTGCTCCTTGACGGCGTACAGCATGGCGAGGCCGCCCTCGACGTCCCCCGCGTCGACCATCAGGCCGCCGAGCGTGGTCCGCGCGGTGAGTTCGGTGGCCTTCGCTCCGACCATGCGCGCGTACTCCACGGCCTGCTCGGCGGCGACCAGGGTGTCCGGGCCGGGCTCGTGCAGCATGCCCCAGCCCGCGACCTGGGCCAGGACTTCGGCGTGCACGGCGGACGGCGGCAGTCCGCGCACGAGGTCCCGAGCGGCGGCGAGCTCGGACCAGCCGTCGCCCCGGGCGAGGTTCGATATCAGCCGGGCGCGCTGGACCCAGAACCAGGCCTCACGCAGAGGGTCACCCTCACCCTCCAGGAGCCGCAGGGCCTTCTTCGCAATCTTGAGCGCCCGTTCCCGCTCGCCGCCGAACCGGCCGGCGACGGTGGCTTCCGCCATGAGGTCGAGGAAGCGCAGCGGCGTGGTCGCGGGGTCGCAGCCGCACGGCGGGTAGACCTCGGCGTAGTCCAGGGGCCGCAGCACGGCGCGTACGTCGGCGGGGGCGTCGTCCCACAGCTCCATCGCGCGCTCCAGGAGGCGCAGTTGCTCGGCGTAGGCATGACGGCGGCGGGCCTCCACGGAGGCCTTCAGTACGGCGGGAAGGGCTTTCGCGGCGTCGTGCGCGGCGTACCAGAAGCTGGCGAGACGCGTGGCGTACTCGTCGGTCCGTACGAGCGTGGGGTCGGCCTCCAGCGCTTCGGCGTACCGCCGGTTGAGTCGGGAGCGCTCGCCGGGCAGCAGGTCGTCGCTGAGCGCCTCGCGCACGAGGGAGTGGCGGAAGCGGTAGCCGTCGCCGTCCGGCGTCGCGAGGAGCAGGTTGGCGCCCACGGCGGCCCGCAGTGCCTCGATCAGATCGTCCTCGGGAAGCTGTGCGACGGCGAGCAGTAGCCGGTATTCGACGGTGGAGCCGCCTTCGGCGACGATCCTGGCGACCTTCTGGGCGTCGTCGGGCAGCGCTTCGACCCGTACGAGCAGCACGTCGCGCAGGGAGTCGCTCAGGCCCGTGGCGCAGCCGGTCCCGATGCATGAGGCCAGTTCCTCGACGAAGAACGCGTTGCCGTCGGAGCGCGTGAACACCTCTTCGACCAGGGCCGTCTCCGGTTCGGCGGCAAGGATTCCGGTGAGCTGGCGGTGCACTTCCAAGCGGTTGAAGCGGGACAGTTCGATCCGCCGGACGGTGCGCAGCCGGTCGAGTTCGGCCAGGAGGGGCCGCAGCGGGTGGCGGCGGTGGATGTCGTCCGCGCGGTAGGTGCCGACGACGACCAGGCGTCCTCGCCTCAACGTGCGGAAGAGGTACGCGAGGAGGTGGCGGGTGGAGGTGTCGGCCCAGTGCAGGTCTTCCAGGGCGAGGACGACCGTACGGTCGGCGGTGATGCGCTCCAGGAGGCGGACGGTCAGCTCGAAGAGGCGCGTCATGCCGTCTTCGCTGTGCTGGTCGCGGGTGGTCTCGCCGAGCTCGGGCAGCAGCCGGGCCAGTTCGCCCTCCTGGCCCGCGGCCGCGGCGGCGACCTCGTCGGGCAGCCGGCGCCGCAGGGCGCGCAGGGCGGTGGAGAACGGCGCGAACGGCAGCCCGTCGGCGCCGATTTCGACGCAGCCGCCCACTACGACGACCGTGTCCTGGCGGCAGGCCGCCGCGAAGAACTCCTCGACGAGCCGGGTCTTGCCCACCCCGGCCTCGCCGCCCACGAGCAACGCCTGCGGCTCGCCCGCGGTGGCGCGGGCGAGCGCATCGGTGAGCTGGGCCAGTTCGCCGGCGCGGCCGACGAACACCGGGCTGACGGACCTGGTTTCCACATCGCTGAGCATCGCACAGGGGTCCGACATCTCGGCATCCGCACGGGCATTCACTTGGGCACTGACCAAGGGCACGACAGTCATTTCGTGTCCGTCACGCCGCCGTCAGGCCGCCGTCACGCGGCCCGTGCGAACCGGCTGCGCAGCGAACTCACCGGCCCCTCGGATGCTTTCTGCCCGGACGCGCGGGCGGCGCGGCGGTCGGCCCTGCGGGCCTTGGCGGCCTGCCGTGCGAGGCGCTCGGTGGCTGCCAGGCGCATCAGTTCGGCCGCGTGCTGCTGCTGGATCTCGAGCTCGAACACGGTGTGCTCCCTGGTGGGTTGTTCGCTGAGGTCGCTTTCTGCGATGTCTCAACTTTCGTTTCCCAGGGGCCCCTCGCGCATCGGGAGAGTGCCGCATCTTGGCAGCACGAAGGGCCTTAGGGACGTACGCGCGCGGGTGCGTACGTCCCTAAGGCCCTTGGTCGGGCTGCCTTACTGGCCTGCTCCCGCGCCCGTTCCCGCCGCGGGCGGCGTAGGCATCGAGGCGAAGAGGTCGAGGTACATCCCGGCGGAGAGGAGCAGCCCCAGGACGCCGAGGGCGACGCCCGCCCAGGCGAAGGAGCGGACCCACGGGGACTGCTCGCTCGCGGCGGGCGTACCGAAGAGCGGGCGGGCCAGCACGCCGACGGCGACGACGAGCGCGAGCAGCGCGAAGCCGCCGTTGACGAGGGCGGTCAGGTGCCAGGGGTCGCCGTACATCGCCGCGATCTGTTCGGCGGGGGCGGCGGTCTGCGGGGTCCCCAACTGGCCGACGATCCTCTGGCGCTCGGACACGACCTCGCTGATCCAGGTCCCGGAGAGGGCCGCGAAGCCGAGCACCGTGGAGACCACGGCGGCGGCGCCCGCGCCGACGCCCGCGGACGTGGCACGCGGGGCCTCGTCGAGGTCGTCGGCGTCGTCGGCATCGTCGTCGGCCTCGTCATCGAGTGCGGCGTCAGCGCCCTCGCTGCCCTCAACCGTGACGTCGTCCTGGTCAGCGGCCTTCTTGGTGTCTACTGCGGCGATCTCGTCGCCCTTGTCGGGCGCGCCTGAGGTGGCGGCGGCCTCGTCGGCTGCTTCGTCGGACTGGGTGCGGGCTGTGGCTGTCATACGCCGCACGCTAGGTGCCGTTTCTGAGAGCTTTCTTAACGCCCCTCGCGCCACTCCCGTGCCAGCACCGACCAGATCTCCATGTCGTGCCGTACGCCCCGATAGGGGTTGCTTTCGCGCAGTACGGCGTCCCGCGTCATCCCGAGCCGCTTCGCCACATTGACGCTGGCGGTGTTCGCGGACGCCACCAGCCACTCCACGCGGTGCATCCCCCGCTCGTCCACCGCCCAGTCGATCAGCGCCCGCGTGGCGCGCGTGACCAGACCGCGCCCCACCGCCGCCTCCTCCAGCCAGCAGCCTGCCTCGCAGTTGCCCGCCGCCGCGTCGAAGGTACGGAAGAGGACCCCGCCGACGAGCGTGCCGTCGAGCCAGATGCCGTAGATGCGGCCGGCGTCCGCGGCCTGCTTCTCGGCGTACGACTGGAGGAAGGCCCGCGCCGAGTCGAGGTCGGTGGCGGCTGCCGCGAGCCCGATGTACCGGCCGATGTACTCGCGCCCCCGGTCCATGTGGGCCAGGAACTCCCCGGCCTGCCACGGCTCCAGGGGGCGCAGCGCCGCGTCCTCACCACTGTCACCCAGCTGTATCGCGAACATCGTGCTCCCCGCCTGTTATGGCACGAGCTCCTGGGACTCTTTTGACGTGCCCGTGCGCTGTTCCTCGATCTTGCCATGCGCCGTAAGGCACTCGGGGGGTTCGATGCTGATGCGCGGGAGCCACCGGTCGAACCGCTTCGGCAGCCACCAGTTCGCGCCGCCCAGCATGTGCATGAGGGCGGGCACCAGGAGCGTACGGAGGACGAACGCGTCCAGGGCGACGGCCGCCGCGAGGGCGATGCCGAACATCGCGATCACGCGGTCGCCGCTGAGCACGAAGGCGAGGAAGACCGAGATCATGATCACGGCCGCGGAGTTGATCACGCGGCTGGTCTCGGCGAGGCCGACCCGCACCGCCCGCCGGTTGTCACCGGTCTCCAGCCACTCCTCGTACATCCGGCTGACCAGGAAGACCTGGTAATCCATCGACAGCCCGAAGAGCACCGACACCATGATCACCGGCAGGAACGGCTCGATCGGCCCCGCACTGCCGAGCCCCAGCAGCTCGCTCCCCCAGCCCCACTGGAAGACGGCCACGACGACTCCGAAGGAGGAGGCGACGGCGAGGACGTTCATCAGGGCGGCCTTGAGCGGGATGCCGACGCTGCGGAAGGCGAGCAGCAGCAGGGCGCAGCCGAGGGCGATCACGATGCTGACGAAGAGCGGCAGCTTGCCGATGATGACCTGGGCGAAGTCGTCGTAGCTCGCGGTGATCCCGCCGACGTACACCTCCAGCGACGTGCCCCGCTCGGCCTGCGGCAGGACGCTGTCGCGCAGCCGGTCGACCAGGTCGCTGGTGTCCTTCGACTGCGGCGACGACTCGGGTACGACGGTGAGTGCGGCCGTGTCGCCGGTGTTGTTGTACGCCACCGGGCTGACGGACGCCACACCGTCGGCGCCGCGCACCGTGCCGGCGAGCGCGTTCATCGCGGTGCGGTCGTCACGGCCGTCGACCTCGGCGACGAGGGTCAGCGGACCGTTGCTGCCGGGGCCGAAGCCGTCGGCGATCAGGTCGTACGCCGAGCGGGTCGTCGAGGACGCCGGGTTGTTGCCCTGGTCGGACGTGCCCAGGTGGAGTCCCAGCGTGGGCAGTGCGAGGACCAGCATGACGACGGCGGCGACCAGGCCGAGCAGCTTGGGGTGGCGCTCGACGAACGCGGACCAGCGGGCGGCGAAGCCGGTGGGCAGCTCGGGCTGCGGGCCGTGTTCGATCAGCTGCCTGCGTTCGCGCCGGCTCAGCGCCCTCATGCCGATGAGGGAGAGCAGGGCGGGCAGCAGCGTCACCGAGGCGGCGACGGTCAGGACGACGGTCAGCGACGCGGCGATGGCGACGCCGTTGAGGAAGGACAGTCGCAGTATCAGCATGCCGAGCAGGGCGATGCAGACGGTGGCGCCGGCGAAGACGACCGCGCGGCCGGTGGTGGCGACCGCGTTCGCCGCCGAGTCGGCTACGGAGAGGCCGCGGCGCAGCCCCTTGCGGTGCCGGGTGACGATGAACAGGGCGTAGTCGATGCCGACGCCCAGCCCGACCAGCATGCCGAGCATCGGCGCGAAGTCGGCGACCGTCATGACGCGGCCGAGCAGTACGGTGCCCGCGTACGCCGTGCCGACGCTGACCAGGGCGGTCGCGATGGGCAGCAGGCTGGCGGCGAGCGAGCCGAAGGCGACGAAGAGGACGACGGCCGCTACGACGACCCCGACGACCTCGCTGAGGTGCGAGTCGGGGGCCTCGGTGAGGCCGATGGCGGTACCGCCGAGCTCCACCTGGAGCCGATCGGTCTCCGCGCCCTTGGCGGCGTCGACGAGTGCCTGTGCGCGCGGCTGGAGGACGTCGTCGGCCTGCGGGTCGAAGGTGACGGTCGCGTAGGCGGTGTGCCCGTCCTTGCTGATCTGCGCGGCGCCCTCGCGCTCGTACGGGCTGACGACGCTCGCCACACCCGGGAGGTCCTCTATCGCGTCGAGCGTCCGCGTCATCGACTGCTCGACTCCGGCGGCCTGGACGGTGGTGTTGCCCGCGGTGTGCCAGACGACGGTGTTGCTGTCGCCACCCCTGCCGTCGAATCCGGCGTCGAGGAGGGCGGTGGCGCGGCCCGACTCGGTGCCCGGCACCTCGTAGTCGTTGGAGTACGCCGAACCTGCGACTCCGGCGGCTCCGGCCACCGCGCCGAGCGCGAGCAGCCAGAGCAGGACCGATGCGAAGCGGTGCTTGACGCACCACCGGGCGATTGCTGCCAACGGGTTTGCTCCCTGAGTGGTTCGTGGATCTTTACCGGGACCAACCCGCAAAGAACTCAAGACCTACGATCAGCAACTTTGACAGCTGAACGTGATCCTTTGTCCCATTCGTGCGCATTGTCACAGGAGTCGCGGGAGCCAGGGGCAGCTCCCGGGCTCCCGCGTACCACCCGGTGCGTCAGCCTGAGACGCTCGCGCGCCCGTTCTCTATGTGCCCCATGAGGCGCCTGCGGAAAGCGTCATCACCCGTAACGGTGATCGCCAAGTCGTACCACCCGTGCGCGTCGGCGGCGGAGTGCACGACGGTGCGGCTGCGGCCCGGCTTCACGGTGACCTGGCGGGGCCGGCCCTCGCCGCGGCCGGCCCCGTCGGCGTACGCCAGCGTCCGCACCGTGAAGGTCAGCGGCGTCCTGCCCCGGTTGACCAGCGTGAGGTGCAGGTCACGGTCGCGTGCGTCGAGGTACGAGGAGACCTCGGCGACGCCCGTCTTCCTACCGGCGAACTCGCGGCGGAAGCCGTTCGGCCCGGTGATCGTGAAGCGGTAGGCGTCACGCGTAAGGGGTACCGCCCATTGCGCCGCGCCCCTTACATCCCGGTGCTGCGGAATGGCGAACTCACCGGCGTACGGGTAGAGGGTGAAGTGCGCGCTCGCGCGCCCCGTATTGCTGAGGGCGACCTTGAAGGTGGTGTCGTCCACCTTGCCGTGCGCGTCCGGCTGGTACGGCAGCGGGCGGGCCGGCCGCGTCCCCTCCTCCTGTACGGGCATGTGCTGCACCAGCGGCGGAACGGGCCGCCAGCGGCCCGTGAACGGCGGTATCGCCCCCGGCTGCTCCACCGGGGGCTGCCGGCGCCCGCGCTTGAAGTCGAACGCCGAGGTCAGATCGCCGGTGACCGTACGCCGCCAGGGCGTGATGTTGGGCTCCTCGATGCCGGTCCACCGCTCCAGGAAGCGGATGACGGAGGTGTGGTCGAAGACCTCGGAGCAGACGTAACCGCCGACCGTCCACGGCGAGACCACCAGCATCGGGACCCTGATCCCGAGCCCGGTCGGGCGCCCCTGCCACCGCTCGTCGGTGTTGTCGGCGGGCGGCACGGGCGGCGGCACGTGATCGAAGAACCCGTCGTTCTCGTCGTAATTGATCAGCACGACGGTGTGCCGCCACACGTCCGGATGCGAACCGAGCGCGTCCAGCACCTGGTAGACGAGCGAGGCGCTGGCGATCGGCGAAGAGGAGCCGGGGTGCTCCGAGTCGAGCGCCGAAGGCACCAGGTAGGACACCTCGGGCAGCGTGCCCGCCGCCACGTCGGCCCGGAACTGATCGGCGAGGCTGCCGGTCGCTCCTCGCCGCAGGCCGCGCTCGAAGAGGGAGCGCTCGGCCTCCGTCAGCGTGGCCACGCCCTCCTCCAGCGCGGCGAGCAGCTTCTCGCGCTCCGCGGCGTCGCCAGTCTCCCGGACCTTGGCGTAGAACGCCTCCATGTAGGTGAAGCCACCAGGGACCTTCGCGAGCGCCTTGCGGGCGATCTTCTTGAAGACCGTGAAGAACTCGATGTTGTTGTCGGTGAAGTTCTCCCACTCCTGGTACGTCTGCCAGCTGCGCCCCGCCTTCTCCAGCCGCTCGGCGTACGTCGGCCACGGGTAGCCCGGGTGGGTGCCCTCGGCGTACGCCGCATTGGTGACGGCGCGGCTGCCGTCGGCCTCGTTACCGGTCCACCCGCTCCACAGGTGGTTCCGGTTGGGGCTCGTCGACGTATGGATGGAGGAGTGGTAGGCGTCGCAGATGGTGAAGGTGTCCGCGAGCTCGTAGTGCAGTGGCAGGTCGCGGCGGTCGTAGTACGCCATGGTGGCGGCGGTCTTGGCCGACACCCACCCGTCCATCCACCCCTGGTTCCAGGCCTTGGCGCCGCCGCCCCACGAGTGGTCGAGGTCGCCGATGTACTGGAGGTCCTTCTTCTGCGCCTCGGCCGCGTCCCGGACGGGGAAGGGCAGCACCGTGCGGGGCGGCGCCGGCTGCTCGAAGACCGGGTTCCCCGACGGCAGCTCCACCGCGTTGCGGTCACCGAATCCGCGGACTCCGCGCAGGGTCCCGAAGTAGTGGTCGAAGGACCGGTTCTCCTGCATCAGGACGACCACGTGCTTGACGGCACGCAGCCCGCCGGACGGCGGTTCGGCTGCGAGCGCGGCCTGGAGCGACGGGGGCAGCAGAGACCCCGCAGCGGCCGCGCCGAGCGCGCCCCCGCCGAGTGCGAGCAGCCGCCGCCGGGATATGTCAGTGGCCAATTGATCCTCCTGAGTCAGGTGTGACGGCGGGGACGCTAATCACACGCAATGACAAAGGGAAGGCGTACGGACGGCGCACCGGTGAACGTCCTCGGCACCCGGCACTGACCGGGCCGTCAGGTCTTCAGCAAAGTGGAACCGAACCAGTCGGAGGCGTTTCGTACTCCGGGGAGCGCGAAGAAGTAACCGCCGCCGGTCGGTGAGACGAATTCCGCCAGCGGCTCGCCGGCGAGCCGGCGCTGAATGGCGGCGAACTGCCGGACGACGTTCTGCTGGTAGCAGCAGAAGGCCAGTCCGAGGTCGAGGCTTCCGTCGGTGTCGAAACCCCTGTCGTAGTTGTAACTCCGGCGCAGAAGGAGGGAGTCGGCGGTTTCGGCGGTACGGGGGTTGGCGAGGCGGATGTGTGCGTTGAGAGGGATCTTCTTCCCTTGCGGGTCCTTGCGGTAGTTCGGCAGGTCCGCTTCACGCCGGCCGTCCAGAGGAGCTCCGCTCGCTTTGTGACGGCCGAAGATCTTCTCCTGGGCCGCGATCGGCACCCGGTCCCAGGCCTCCACGTGAAAGCGAATGAGGCGGATCACTTGATAGGAGCCGTCCTGGGCCCAGGCCGGTTCGCCGGAGGACGGCTTCACCCACACCAGCCGGTCCATTTCCTTGGACGACTTCGTGTCCGGATGGACGATCCCGTCCTTGAAGCCGACGAACGTGCGGGACGCGCCGGAGGGCCGGGCCGGGTTGAGGAAGCCGTCCGCGCGCCACCGGGGCCGTAGTTTGCCGTTGGTGTGGCGTGCGATGTCCCGGATCACGTGTACGACGGCGTCGGGATGCCGGGCACAGATCTGCAGGGAGACATCACCGTGACAGGACTCCGGATCCAGTACGTCGCCTGGAAACTCGGGCATCGCCGTAAGGAAGCGCGGCCGCCTCGGTGCGAGGCCGAACCGGTCGTCGAAGAGCGAAGCGCCCACGCCGACCGTGATGGTCAGAGCGTCCTGGGTCTTCGGCTCCGCGGCGACGCTCGCGTCCTTGGGCTTCCTGCCACGGACCAGGAGACGGGCCCGCTCGGTGAGCGTCTTGAACAGTTCCACGAGTTCTTCGCGGTCCTCTGTCAGCACGTCGAAGGCGATGAACGCGGCGAAGGACTGCTGCGGGGTCACGATGCCTGCCTGGTGCAGACCGTGGAAGGGGACGCTGGGCGCTGTCCCGTGACCGCCTCCGGTGGTCAGGGTCGGAGCACCATCCTTGACCGCGTGTGCGGCATGCGCTTCCACGCTTGTGAATCCGGCGGCCGTCACCCCGGCGAAACCAGCGGCCTGCTGAAGAAACCTCCGTCGTCCGTCGTGGTGTCGGTGGGCGTCGTGCTCGCCGGTCTCGTCACGTCTCATCGTTCTGCCGTCCTGTCGTTGCACGACCCGTTGGCTCAACCCGCGTGATTCTGAACGAAGAGCATCGACGGACCGGAACGACACTTCCCCGGCCCTTGGATTTTCACGCAGGGGTGTGCCGACCAATCGGACGGACGGCCAAGGGGCGGCGCACCGGCAGTTCCACCGGTGCACCGCCCCTTGGCGTACGTACAAGACGCGGGCGTCAGCCCTCGGTCACGCCCAGCTTCTCCAGGATCAGCTCGCGCACGCGCGCCGCGTCCGCCTGGCCCCGGGTGGCCTTCATGACCGCGCCGACCAGCGCGCCGGCCGCCGCGACCTTGCCGCTGCGGATCTTGTCCGCGATGCCGGCGTTGGCCGCGATGGCCTCGTCCACGGCCGTGCCCAGCGCGCCCTCGTCCGAGACCACCTTCAGGCCGCGCTTCTCGACGACCTCGTCCGGGCCGCCCTCGCCCGCGAGGACGCCTTCGATGACCTGGCGGGCCAGCTTGTCGTTCAGCGAGCCCTCCTTCACCAGGGCGGTGACGCGGGCGACCTGCTCGGGCGTGATCGGCAGCGACGCGAGGTCGCGGCCGGACTCGTTGGCGTTACGGGCCAGCTCGCCCATCCACCACTTGCGCGCCGAAGCGGCGTCCGCGCCCGCCTCGATGGTGGCGACGATCGGGTCGATCGCACCGGCGTTCAGCATCGACTGCATGTCGTGCTCGCTTACGCCCCACTCCTCGCGGAGACGGTTGCGGCGTACCCGCGGCAGCTCGGGCAGACCGCGGCGCAGCTCCTCGACCCACTCACGGGCAGGAGCCACCGGGACCAGGTCCGGCTCCGGGAAGTACCGGTAGTCCTCGGCGTTGTCCTTGATGCGGCCGGCCGTGGTGGAGCCGTCCTCCTCGTGGAAGTGCCGCGTCTCCTGCACGATCGTGCCGCCGGAGTTGAGCACCGCGGCATGCCGCTGGATCTCGAAGCGGGCCGCACGCTCCACCGAGCGAAGGGAGTTGACGTTCTTCGTCTCGGAGCGCGTACCGAACTCCTCACGGCCGTGCGGCCGCAGCGAGAGGTTCACGTCGCAGCGCATCTGGCCCTGCTCCATGCGCGCCTCGGAGACGCCGAGCGCCTTGATGAGCTCGCGCAGCTCGGCGACGTACGCCTTCGCGACCTCGGGGGCACGCGTGCCCGCGCCCTCGATCGGCTTGGTGACGATCTCGATCAGCGGGATGCCGGCCCGGTTGTAGTCCAGGAGGGAGTGCGACGCGCCGTGGATACGGCCCGTCGCGCCGCCGACGTGCAGCGACTTGCCGGTGTCCTCCTCCATGTGGGCGCGCTCGATCTGCACGCGGAAGATCTCGCCGTCCTCCAGCTGGACGTCCAGATAGCCGTTGAAGGCGATCGGCTCGTCGTACTGCGAGGTCTGGAAGTTCTTCGGCATGTCCGGATAGAAGTAGTTCTTCCGGGCGAAGCGGCACCATTCGGCGATCTCACAGTTGAGCGCGAGGCCGATCTTGATGGCCGACTCGACGCCGATCGCGTTGACGACCGGGAGCGAGCCGGGCAGCCCCAGGCAGGTGGGGCAGGTCTGGCTGTTGGCGTCCTGCTTGAGCTCCGTGGAGCAGCCGCAGAACATCTTCGTCTTTGTGCCGAGCTCGACGTGGACCTCGAGGCCCATGACGGGGTCGTAGGCCGCGAGGGCGTCCTCGTACGGCACAAGTTCAGTGACGGTCACGGTGAAACTTTCCCTCTCAGCCCAGCAGAACGTCGTCGTCGCCGAGCTTCTTCAGCTCGCGATAGAGCAGAGCGATGCCGGTGGCGATGGCGGCGGCGGAGACGACGGCGTCGACGAGCCGGAGCGTGTCGTTGTCCCGGCGGGCCATCCTGGCCTGCTTGACGACGCTGATCGCTCCGAAAGCGGTGGTGCCGATCGACAGGTACGTACCGACCTTGGAATTCTTGAATCCCTTGGCCTTGACGGTCATTGGGCTCACAGCGACGGTGCCTCCTCGAGCAGCGGGTGGCCCCACTTTTCCACGAAGGCCGCCTCTACGGCAGCGCCCACCTTGTAAAGGCGGTCGTCCTTCATGGCCGGGGCGATGATCTGGAGACCGACCGGCATGCCGTCCTCGGGCGCCAGGCCGCAGGGCAGCGACATGGCGGCGTTGCCGGCCAGGTTGGTCGGGATCGTGCACAGGTCCGCGAGGTACATCGCCATCGGGTCGTCGGCGCGCTCGCCGATCGGGAAGGCGGTGGTGGGCGTGGTCGGCGAAACGATCACGTCGACCTTCTCGAAGGCCTTCTCGAAGTCCTGCGTGATGAGCGTACGGACCTTCTGGGCGGATCCGTAGTACGCGTCGTAGTAGCCGGAGCTGAGCGCGTACGTACCGAGAATGATCCGGCGCTTGACCTCGTCGCCGAAGCCGGCCTCACGGGTGAGGGCGGTGACCTCCTCGGCGGACTTCGTACCGTCGTCGCCGACCCGCAGGCCGTAGCGCATGGCGTCGAAGCGGGCCAGGTTGGAGGAGCACTCGGAGGGGGCGATGAGGTAGTACGCGGAGAGCGCGAGGTCGAAGGACGGGCAGTCCAGCTCGACGATCTCGGCGCCGAGCTCGCGCATCAGCTCGACGGACTCGTCGAAGCGCTGGAGGACACCGGCCTGGTAGCCCTCGCCGCGGAACTGCTTGACGACGCCGACGCGCATGCCGACGACGGAGCCGTTGCGGGCGGCCTCGACGACCGGCGGGACCGGGGCGTCGATCGAGGTCGAGTCGAGCGGGTCGTGCCCGGCAATGACCTCGTGCAGGAGCGCGGCGTCCAGGACCGTACGGGCGCAGGGCCCGCCCTGGTCGAGGCTGCTGCTGAACGCGACCATGCCGTAGCGGGAGACGCCGCCGTACGTCGGCTTCACGCCGACGGTGCCGGTGACGGCGGCGGGCTGGCGGATGGAGCCGCCGGTGTCCGTGCCGATGGCGAGCGGGGCTTGGTACGAGGCGAGCGCGGCGCTCGATCCGCCGCCGGAGCCGCCGGGGATCTTGGTCAGGTCCCACGGGTTGCCGGTCGGGCCGTACGCGCTGTTCTCCGTCGAGGACCCCATGGCGAACTCGTCCATGTTGGTCTTGCCGAGGATGACGACGTCGGCCGCCTTGAGCTTCCGGGTGACCGTGGCGTCGTACGGCGGGATCCAGCCTTCGAGGATCTTCGAACCGACGGTGGTCGGGACGCCCTCGGTGGTGAAGATGTCCTTCAGCGCGAGCGGCACGCCGGCCAGCGGGCCGAGCTTCTCGCCGTTCGCCCGCTTCGCGTCGACGGCGCGAGCCTGGGCGAGCGCCCCGGCCCTGTCCACGTACAGGAAGGCGTGCACCTTCTCGTCGACGGCGTCGATACGGGCCAGGTGGGCCTCGGTCACCTCGACGGCCGTGAGCTCGCCCGAAGCGATCTTCGCGGCGGTCTCGGCGGCGGTGAGCTTGATGATGTGCTCGGTCATGACTAGTCCTCCCCCAGGATCTGCGGCACCTTGAAACGCTGCTGCTCCTGGGCGGGGGCGCCGGAGAGGGCCTGCTCCGGGGTGAGCGACGGACGGACCTCGTCCGCGCGCATGACGTTGGTCAGCGGCAGCGGGTGGGAGGTCGGCGGTACGTCTTGGTCGGCGACCTCGGAGACGCGGGCGACCGCGCCGATGATGTCGTCGAGCTGACCGGCGAAGTGATCGAGCTCTTCGCCCTTCAGCTCCAGACGCGCCAGCCGTGCGAGGTGGGCGACCTCCTCGCGCGTGATGCCAGGCATGCAGCGATCCTCAGGGGTGAGTGTGTGGATTTTGGCCCAATCCTATGGGGCCGGGCCCCCTGTCCACGAAACGGTTTCGCCGGGGGCGGCCTCGCGGGCGGCCTTGGTGCCCGCTGCGGGCCGTTTCCGGGTGCGGCCCGGTGGTCTGTGCCCCGGCCTCCGGCCGGGTGGTCTCCCACCCGGCCCGCCCGTGCGGCGGGGGCGTGAGTTGCGTCGGGGCTCCAGTGGCCAATGCCCGCCGTCGGCGCCTGCGGGCGGGTGGGCACCCGCCCCACGGCCGCCAGGCCGGGCGCACCC
>NZ_JBEXNQ010000034.1:54748-89507 GCF_040611155.1 Streptomyces sp. NPDC002994 | reverse complement strand
CTGGAAAATCCAGCCCCTCCGGCGTTTGAGGAGCGGGGTCTGGGGCGGAGCCCCAGAAAGCCCCCGGCCACTTCAGCCCGTCCGGCGATTGAGGACCGGGGCCTGGGGCGGAGCCCCAGAAAGCCCGCCGCAGGCGCGCAAAAGGGCCGGGCCCCAGGGGAAGAATCCCCGGGGGCCCGGCCCTCAGCCTGCCGACGGCTACGCGCTCAGCGCGCGCAAACGCCCGTCAGTTGTCGTCCTCGTCGATCAGGAACCCACGCATCGGCGACGGCGCCTGCTGCATCGGCTGCGGCGCCTGCGGCCGAACCGGAGCCATCGGCTGAGTCATCGCCGGCGACATCTGCTGCTGGCCGCCGTACGACGGACCGTTCGACGACTGGCCACCGTGACCGCCCATCGACGGGTTGCCACCCATGGAGTGCCCCATCGAACCCGCACCGGCCTGCGCCATGGAACCGCTCATCTGCGGAGCCGGCGGCAGCGACGCGGTCGCCGGAGTCCGCGGCGGAGCCAGCGAGTCGTCCGCCTGGGTCTCCAGCTGACGCAGCTGGCTCTCCAGGTAGGACTTCAGGCGGGTCCGGTACTCGCGCTCGAAGCCACGCAGGTCCTCGACCTTGCGCTCCAGCGTCGCGCGGGCCGACTCCAGCGAGCCCATCGCCACGCGGTGCTTCTCCTGCGCGTCCCGCTCCAGCGCGTCCGCCTTCGCACGGGCGTCCCGCTCCAGACCCTCGGCGCGGCTGCGCGCCTCACCGACGATCTTGTTGGCCTCGGAACGGGCCTCAGCGATCGCCTGGTCGGCGGTCTGCTGCGCCAGCGAGAGCACACGAGCGGCGCTGTCGCCGCCGGGGCCCTGGCCGGGCTGCGGGAGCTGCGGACCGTGGCCGCCCATGGGGCCGCCCATCGGACCGCCCATGGAGCCCTGGCCCATCTGGCCCTGCCCCATCTGCTGGCCCATCTGGCCCTGCATCTGGCCCTGACCCATGGGGCCCTGCCCCATCGGACCGTGCTGGCCCTGCTGACCCTGACCGTGCTGACCGGGGCCGAGCTGGCCCTGGCCCATCTGACCCTGACCGTGCTGGCCCTGCTGCTGGTGACCACTGGGGCCCGCGGGCAGCTGCGGCGCACCACCGGGCAGCTGGGGCGGACCCATCTGCGGGGGCTGCTGCTGGACCGGCGGGCCGGATATGGCCGCAGGCACGGGCGCGCCGGGACGATCCTGCTGCTCCGGCGGCTTGCGCATACCCTGCTGCTGCTGGTTCTGCGCGGCGGCACGCGTCGCGGCGGCCAGCTTGGCGCGCAGGTCCTCGTTCTCGCGCAGCAGGCGCGTCAGTTCGGCTTCGACCTCATCGAGGAAGGCATCGACCTCGTCCTCGTCATAGCCTTCTCGGAGGCGGACGGTCGTGAACTGCTTGTTCCGCACGTCCTCGGGGGTCAACGGCATCTCTTCTTCACCTCTACGTAGTCGTCGGCAGTCGGCAAGACCGTATCGCTCACAGCCTGACCACGATGGTGATCAAGATGTAGACGATGATCATCAGAACGAAGAAGGACAGGTCGAGTGCCACGCCCCCGAGACGCAGCGGCGGAATGAACCGCCGCAGAAGCTTGAGCGGTGGATCGGTGACAGTGTAGGTGGCCTCCAGAACGACCACCATCGCCTTGCCGGGTTCCCATGAGCGGGCGAACTGGAAGACGTAATCCATGACCAGCCGGAAGATCAGCACGATGAGGAAACACATCAGCGCGATGTAGATCACGTCCAGTGCCACACTCATCTCGTGCTTCCCTCTCCCCGTGCTCTCACAACTCCGGCCTGCCGGCCGGGTTCGTTCCCGTTGTCATGTCTCAGCTCTGGTTGAAGAAACCGCCCTCTGCGATACGGGCCTTGTCCTCCGCCGTGACATCGACGTTAGCAGGCGACAACAGGAACACCTTCTGCGTCACTCGCTCAATGCTGCCATGCAGGCCGAAGACGAGTCCCGCCGCAAAGTCGACAAGTCGCTTCGCATCCGTGTCGTCCATCTCGGTCAGGTTCATGATCACCGGTGTGCCCTCGCGGAAGTGTTCCCCGATGGTACGGGCCTCGTTGTAGGTCCGGGGGTGCAGCGTGGTGATGCGGTAGGGCTCCCGCTCGGACACAACCTTGGGCATGATCACCGGTGCGTTCTTCTCCAGTTTCGGTCGTTCAGGTGTGATGGATGCCACGGGGGCAATACGTGCGGGTCGTCCGATTTCCGCGGAAAGCGGAGCGACGTGGGGCGCAGGTTCGCGCTGCGCGGGCGGCTGCACCGCGCGGACCGGCTCTTCGTGCCGCTCCTGGTGCGCGGGCTGGTGCCGGCGGTGCTCCCGCTCGGGCTCCGGCTCGGGCTCGAAATCGTCATCGGGATCGAAACCCCGGCCGTCGTACCCATCGTCCTCCACGAGGCCGAGGTAGACCGCCATCTTGCGCATCGCGCCGGCCATTCTCTGAGTCCTCCGCTCTGTGGTGGATCGCCCTTGCTGCCAATGTCGCAGCGTCACCAAGTCCCGCGATCCACTCGGCCCGCCCACCTATCAGTGGGAATGACCATATTTTCTGCTGTGGTCCGACTTGCTTCGCGACGTTACCCGAGCCTGGGGCGGACTCCGAGCACCGCAGTACCGACGCGTACATGTGTCGCTCCGGCGGCCACGGCCTGCTCAAGGTCCGCACTCATTCCCGCGGAGACCATGTTCGCAGCAGGATGGGCGGCGCGCAGGCTGGATGAGAATTCCATCAGCCGCTCGAACGCAGCCTGTTCGCGTCCGGCGTACGGTCCGGCGAGCGGCGCGACCGTCATCAGCCCGCCGAGCCTCAGGCCCGGCGCGTCGGCCACCTTCGCGGCCAACTCCTCGATGCCGTCGGGCGCGACGCCGCCGCGCTCCCCCCGCTCGCCCGACTCCGCGTCGAGGGCGACCTGAATGAGGCAGTCCAGTTCGCGCCCGGCCCGCACCGCCGCCGTCGACAGCGCCGTAACGAGCTTCGCGCGGTCGACTGACTGCACAACATCGGCGTAACTCGCAACAGAACGGACCTTATTGGTCTGAAGCTGTCCGACGAAGTGCCAGCTGACCGGCAGGTCCGCGGACTCGGCCGCCTTGGGGGCCGCCTCCTGGTCCTTGTTCTCCGCGACATGGCGTACGCCGAGCTCGGCGAGCAGGCGCACATCGCTCGCCGGGTACGTCTTGGTGACCACGATCAGGGTCACCTCCTCACGCGCCCGCCCCGCGGCGGCACACGCGGCGGAGATACGTTCCTCCACCTGCGCCAGATTTGCGGCGAGTTGAGCCTTACGGTCCGTCATGTCCTACCTATCCAGCCAGACATATCCGGCGAGCCGCCCCGTGGTGCGGTCCCGGCGGTACGAGAAGTGGTCGCGCGACTCCAGCGTGCAGACCGGCGACTGCCACCGGTCGCGTACGCCGAGCGCTTCGAGCTGGGCGTGCACTCCGGCGGTCACGTCGACGGCCGGTGTCCCCCAGCTGGTCTCCGACCAGGCCGCCGGCACGGCTTCCGCGACTTCGGCCCGCATCCGCTCCGGTACTTCGTAACAGCGCCCGCAGACGGCGGGCCCCGTACGCGCGGTGATACGGGAAGGATCGGCGCCCAGTGTGATCATCGCCTCGACGGCGGCGGGAACGACCCCCGCGACCATGCCGGGGCGTCCGGCATGTGCGGCGGCCGCGACACCGGCGACCGGGTCGGCCAGCAGAACGGGCGTGCAGTCCGCGGTGAGTACGGCGAGCGCGAGTCCGCGCCGGGCGGTCACGACCGCGTCGACGGGAGGAATTCCCGCGTCGCCCCACGGCCCTTCGACCACGGCCACGTCCCGCCCGTGCACCTGGTTCATCCAGACGACCAGGTCCGGGTCGAGACCGAGCGACTTGGCCGCGAGCTCCCGGTTGCCGAGCACGGCGGCGGGGTCGTCTCCGACCGCGCCGCCGAGATTGAGCTCTTCGTACGGAACGGCGCTCACCCCGCCCCACCTGTCGGTGAAGGCGAAGTGGGCGCCGCCCACGTGTATCGCGTCGTGCCGCACTGTCACTTCAAGAAGTCCGGGACATCCAGCTCTTCGGCCTGGCTGTCCTGGTGGTACGGACGGGCCGGCGGCACGTGCGTCGCCGACGGGACCGGCGTGCTCGGCAGCTCGTGCGCCGGGGCCGCCTCGGCCTGGGCCGGGGCCGGCTCCTCGCGCTCGCGCGGCGGGACCGTACCGATGCCGCCGGCCGGCCGCGAGGTCTCGGCGGGCCGGGACGGTGCGGGCTCCTCGCGCTTGGCGGCCGCCCCCGAGCTGGCGCCCAGCACGTTCTCGCGGCGGGCCGGCGGCTGTCCGCCGTCGAAGCCCGCGGCGATGACGGTGACCCGTACCTCGTCGCCCAGCGCGTCGTCGATGACCGCGCCGAAGATGATGTTGGCCTCGGGGTGGGCGGCCTCGCTCACCAGCTGCGCGGCCTCGTTGATTTCGAAGAGGCCGAGGTCCGAGCCACCCGAGATGGAGAGCAGCACGCCACGGGCGCCGTCGATGGAGGCTTCCAGGAGCGGCGAGGAGATCGCCATCTCCGCTGCCGCCACCGCGCGGTCGTCGCCGCGCGCCGACCCGATGCCCATGAGGGCCGAACCGGCCTCCGACATGACCGACTTGACGTCGGCGAAGTCGAGGTTGATCAGACCCGGAGTCGTAATGAGATCGGTGATGCCCTGAACACCGCTCAGCAGGACCTGGTCCGCCGACTTGAAGGCATCCAGCACGCTGACCTGACGGTCCGAGATGGACAGCAGCCGGTCGTTCGGGATGACGATGAGGGTGTCGACCTCTTCGCGGAGCTCGGCGATGCCGTCCTCCGCCTGGTTCGCGCGGCGCCGGCCCTCGAAGGTGAACGGGCGGGTGACCACACCGATCGTGAGGGCGCCGAGCGAGCGCGCGATGTTGGCGACGACGGGTGCGCCACCGGTTCCGGTGCCACCGCCTTCGCCTGCCGTGACGAAGACCATGTCGGCCCCCTTGAGGACCTCCTCGATCTCCTCGCGGTGGTCCTCTGCCGCCTTGCGGCCGACTGCCGGGTTGGCTCCGGCGCCGAGGCCGCGGGTCAGTTCACGTCCGACGTCGAGCTTGACGTCGGCGTCGCTCATCAACAGAGCTTGCGCGTCGGTGTTGATCGCGATGAACTCGACGCCCTTGAGACCGACCTCGATCATTCGGTTGATGGCATTGACACCACCGCCGCCGACACCGATGACCTTGATGACTGCGAGGTAGTTCTGCGGTGCTGCCACGTCGAAGGCCTCTCGCCTCGAGTTACGTGCCGCCGCGGGGTTGCAGCGCCGCGACGACTGATGCCGATTGGGACGGTCCGAACGCCGACCCGAACCCTAACGGTGAAGTTTAGGGTTACCAGTGTGTCTGTTCCTTGGACTCTCCGAACAGGACACTAAGTCGACAAGTGGCGCACGTTCAACGAACACGCCGAACCTCCCGTTTTTCTTTTCACCCTATGTGATCACCCATATCGCTGGCCAACCAGGGTGCTGGCCAGCGCGTATGACCGTCAACTCCCCGACGCGGCGGGCGCGGTGGGCGCACTCACATTGAAGTGCCCGGCCCCCGGAGCTGCTTTCATGAGCGCCGTCAGTGCGCGCGCCTTGGCCTCACCCTGCTCGGCGCTGCCCCAGATGACAGTACGGTCCCCGTGGAGCCCCAGGGTGATGGAGTCGTACGAGCCGACCTGGATGGTGCGTACGTCGAAGGACACCGCGTCCGGCAGGTCGCCCGTGACCCGTACCGCCTCACGGAGCAGCCGGTCGGCGCCGAAGCGGCGCAGACTCGGGGAGTCGCCGGACACCAATTCCAGCAGCGGCACGCCCGCGGGCGCCTTGGCGACCGTGGCGAACCGCACACTCTCCTCGTCCACTTCGATGAAGTTTGCGCCCTTTTTCATGAGCAGTACCGGCTTTCGCTCGGTCACTTTCAGACCGATGCCGTGCGGCCATGAACGAACGACTTCCACCGAGTCGATACGGGGCAATTTCCGGCGCAGCCGGTCCTCGATGTCGTCCGTGTCGACTGAGATCAGTGGCGCCCCGACCGGGACGGCCGCGGCGTCCAGTACCTCATCGGACGTCAGAACCTGTGTGCCCGACGCCTTCACCTGCTCCACGCGCAGCCAGGAAGAGCCGTAAAGCACCCAGATTCCGCCCCCCGTACCCAGCACCGCCAGGACGAGCACCAGGATCAGGACGCCACGCCCGGGCAGCCGGAAGCGGCGGCCGGCTCCACCCCGATCAGTCCCGCCGTGCGGCGGGCGGGCCGCCGACGACCCCTGCGCCTGTCGTTCACCGCGCTGGGCGGTCGTCGGTCCGGCCACTGCCTGTCGCCTCCTGGGCCCTGCGTCGGTGGGCCGTTCAGCCGGCCCTGCGTGCGGCGATCGCCTCGTACACCATGCCGACGAGGAGGTCGTCGGCGTCCCGGCGGCCGAACTCGGCGGCGGCGCGGGACATCTCGAAGAGCCGGTGCGGGTCCGCGAGCACCGGGAGCACCTGGCTCTGCACCCACTCGGGCGTCAGCTGCGCGTCGTCGACCAGCAGGCCGCCTCCGGCGTTGACCACCGGCTGGGCGTTGAGCCGCTGTTCGCCGTTGCCGATGGGCAGCGGGACGTACGCGGCGGGCAGCCCGACGGCGGAGAGTTCGGCGACGGTCATCGCGCCCGCGCGGCAGAGCATCATGTCGGCCGCGGCGTACGCGAGGTCCATCCGGTCCACGTACGGTACCGGGATGTACGGCGGCATCCCGGGCATGTTGTCCACCCGCGGCAGTTCGTTCTTGGGGCCGACCGCGTGCAGGATCTGGATGCCGGAGCGCTGGAGCACCGGCGCGACCTGCTGGATCACCTCGTTGAGGCGCCTGGCGCCCTGCGAGCCGCCGGAGACCAGCAGCGTCGGCAGGTTCGGGTCGAGACCGAAGGCGGCACGCGCCTCGGGGCGGACCCGGGCCCGGTCCAAGGTGGCGATGGTGCGGCGCAGCGGGATGCCGATGTAGCGGGCGCCGCGCAGCTTGCTGTCGGGGGTGGAGACGGCCACGGCGTGCGCGTAGCGCGAGCCGATCTTGTTGGCCAGACCCGGCCTGGCGTTGGCCTCGTGGACGATGATCGGTACGCCGAGGCGCTTGGCCGCGAGGTAGCCGGGCAGGGCGACGTAACCGCCGAAGCCGACGACGCAGTCCGCCTTCGTACGCTCCAGGATCTGCTCGGCGGCCTTGATGGTGCCGCGCAGCCGCCCGGGAACGGTGATCAGTTCGGGGGTGGGCCTGCGGGGCAGCGGCACCGCCGGGATCAGCCCGAGTTCGTAGCCGCGCTCGGGTACGAGCCTGGTCTCAAGTCCGCGCTCTGTGCCGAGGGCTGTGATGCCCACGGAAGGGTCCTGCCTCCGCAGTGCGTCCGCGAGGGCAAGCGCGGGCTCGATGTGGCCGGCGGTCCCCCCACCGGCGAGTACGACATGCACCGAAATTCACCGCTCTCCGGACGGACGCTTCTTGACGCGCCGTCTCATCGTCTTCCATCTCACCCCGGCCCCTTTGCCAAGGACTGTCCTTCGCATGGCCAGGGCGGCCTTCGCAGCGGGATCCTCTCGCGCGAAGGCGATCAGCAACCCTACGGCGAACATGGTCGGCAACAGGGACGAGCCCCCGTAGGAGAACAGCGGGAGCGGGACCCCGGCGATCGGCAGCAGGCCGAGCACCGCACCGATATTGACCACGGCCTGAGCCGTGATCCAGGTGGTCACACCTCCCGCGGCGTACCTCACGAAGGGGTCCTCCGTGCGTCCGGCCACGCGGATACCCGCATAGCCTAGAGCCGCGAAGAGGGCGAGTACCGACAGCGTCCCCGCCAGACCCAGTTCCTCACCGGTGATGGCAAAGATGAAGTCGGTGTGCGGCTCGGGGAGTTGACCCCATTTCTCCACACTTGCACCCAGCCCGGAACCGAACCATCCGCCCGACGCCAGAGCATAGATTCCATGCACCGCCTGCCAGCATTCACCCTTGGGACCGAGGTCGGTCGCGCCGGTGCAGGCCAGCCGCGACATCCGGTTGGGGTTGCTGCTGATGAGGACGAAGCCGACGAAGGCCGCGAAGCCGAGCACGCCGGCGAAGAGCCGGGTAGGCGCTCCCGCGAGCCACAGCAGGCCGAAGAGGATCGCGGTGAGGAGGATCGCCGTACCCATGTCGCCGCCGAGCATGATCAGGCCGAGCAGCAGGAAGGCCACGGGAACCAGCGGCACCAGCATGTGCTTCCACTGGGTCAGCAGCCGCTTCTCCTGCTTGCGGGCGAGCAGGTCGGCCCCCCACAGGACGAGCGCCAGCTTGCCGAACTCGCTGGGCTGGAGCATGAACGGGCCGCCCAGCGAGATCCAGTTCTGGTTGCCGCCGATCGCCACTCCTATCCCGGGGATCTGGACGAGCACCATCAGGAAGATGGACACGGCCAGCAGCGGGTACGAGAGCGCGCGGTGCAGCTTGGCGGGCATCCGGGAGGCTGCCAGCAGCAGAGCCGTGCCGATGAGCGCGGCGAGGAACTGCTTGCGGAAGAAGTACGACGCGGGCAGCGACAGCTCCAGCGCCTTGATCATCGACGCCGAGTAGACCATCACGAGGCCGAGCACGGTGATCAGCAGGGCGCTGCCCAGGATGAGGTAGTACGCCGTGAGAGGCCGGTCCCAGGTGCGGCGCGCCTGCTCGTACAGCCGGCGCGGACCGTTCTCACCGGGCGGTCTCGGCAGGAACGTGCCGCGGCGGCGCGTGGCGGCCGGACGGCGGGGAGTCCGCGTCCCGGCCGGCTGCGTCCTTGCCGTCCCGGCCCTCCCGGCTCCGGAGCGCCCGCGCAGCGCGGTGCGGCCGCGCGGGGCACTGTCGTCGGCCAACATCTCGGCGTCCCCTCCACTCATGAGCTGCGCCGACCGGTCCATGGCGCGGGGACCGGTCCGCTAGTCCCGCTCCGCGGCCAACTCGCGCACGGCATCGGCGAACGCCTCGCCGCGCTTGTTGTAGTTGGTGTACATGTCCATGGAGGCGCAGGCCGGGGCCAGCAGGACCGTGTCCCCGGGCCGGGCGAGCCGCGCCGCTTCCCGCACCGCCGCCGACATCGCCCCAGTGTCGGTCCGGTCGAGGTCGACCACCGGTACTTCGGGGGCGTGTCGCGCGAGGGCTTCGCGGATCAGCGCGCGGTCGGCGCCGATGAGGACGACGCCACGCAGTCGCTTTGCCGACTTCTCGACGAGCTCGTCGAAGGTGGCGCCCTTGGCGAGGCCGCCCGCGATCCACACGATCGGGTCGTACGCCGCCAGGGAGGCCTCGGCGGCATGGGTGTTGGTGGCCTTGGAGTCGTCGACGTACGCGACACCGGCGACGTCCGCGACATGCTCGATGCGGTGCGCGTCGGGCCGGAAGGCGCGCAGTCCGTCGCGTACGGCGGCGGGCGCGACGCCGTAGGCACGGGCCAGGGCCGCGGCCGCCAGGGCGTTGGCGATGTTGTGCGGGGCCGGCGGATTGACGTCCGCCACCTCGGCCAGCTCCTGGGCGTTCTTCTGGCGGTTCGTGACGAAGGCGCGGTCGACCAGGATGCCGTCGACGACGCCGAGTTGGGAGGGCGCGGGCGGGCCGAGGGTGAAGCCGATCGCGCGGCAGCCCTCCTCGACGTCGGCTTCGCGGACCAGGTCCTCGGTCGCCGGGTCGGCCACGTTGTAGACGCAGGCGACCTGGTTGCCCTGGTAGATCCGGCCCTTGTCGGCGACGTACGCCTCCATCGAGCCGTGCCAGTCGAGGTGATCCGGGGCGAGGTTCAGCACGGCCGCCGAGTGGGCGCGCAGCGAGGGCGCCCAGTGCAGCTGGTAACTGGAGAGCTCAACGGCCAGTACGTCATACGGCTCGTCGCCGAGGACGGCGTCCAGCAGGGATACGCCGATGTTGCCGACGGCGGCGGTACGCAGGCCCGCGGCCTCCAGGATGGAGGCCAGCATGCGTACGGTCGTGGTCTTGCCGTTGGTGCCGGTGACCGCGAGCCAGGGGGCAGCGTTCGGCCCCCGGAGCCGCCAGGCCAGCTCGACGTCGCCCCAGATCTCCACGCCCGCCTCGGCGGCGGCCAGGAAGAGCGGTTTGTCGGGCTTCCAGCCGGGTGCGGTGACGATCAGCTCGGTGCCCTCGGGGAGGGTCGCGCCGTCGCCCAGGCGCACGGTGACGCCCAGGGCTTCGAGTTCGGCCGCCTGGGCGCGGGATCGCTCGTCGTCACCGTCGTTGACGACGGTGACGTGTGCCCCCAGGCCCCGCAGCACACGTGCCGCGGGGATCCCGGAGACGCCAAGACCCGCGACGGTCACCCGCTTGCCGGTCCAGGTCACTTCTGTCACTTGTCGGCCGCCCAGCCCGCGTAGAAGAGCCCGAGGCCGATGATCACGCACATGCCCTGGATGATCCAGAAGCGGACCACCACAAGGACTTCGGACCAGCCCTTGAGCTCGAAGTGATGCTGGAGCGGCGCCATCTTGAAGACGCGCTTGCCGGTCATCTTGAACGAGCCGACCTGGATCACGACGGACATCGTGATGAGGACGAACAGGCCGCCGAGGAGCGCCATCAGGAACTCGGTGCGCGAGCAGATCGCCAGACCCGCGAGCGCGCCGCCGAGGGCGAGCGAGCCGGTGTCACCCATGAAGATCTTGGCGGGCGAGGTGTTCCACCACAGGAAGCCGAAGCAGGCGCCCATCAGGGCCGCCGCGACGACCGCGAGGTCGAGTGGATCTCGTACCTCGAAACAGGCTTCCGGATTGGTCAGGCTCGGCGCGTCGGCGCAGGACTCCTGGAACTGCCACAGGCCGATGAAGGTGTACGCGCCGAAGACCATCACGGAGGCGCCGGTGGCGAGTCCGTCGAGGCCGTCGGTGAGGTTCACACCGTTCGACATCGCCAGGATCATGAACAGCGCCCACACCACGAACAGCACCGGGCCGATCGACCAGCCGAAGTCCTGGACGAAGGAGAGCCTGGTGGAGGCCGGGGCGTTGCCGCGGATGTCCTTGAACTGCAGGGCCAGCACCGCGAACGCGATGCCGACGATCAGCTGTCCGGCCATCTTCGCCTTGGCCCGCAGGCCCAGCGAACGCTGCTTGACGATCTTGATGTAGTCGTCGAGGAAGCCGACCAGGCCCATGCCCGCCATGAGGAAGAGCACCAGCAGGCCGGAGACGCTCGGCTTCTCGCCGGTGATCACCTTCGCCAGGGCGTACGCGATGAGCGTGGCCAGGATGAAGGCGATGCCGCCCATGGTCGGGGTGCCGCGCTTGCCGTGGTGGCCGCGCGGACCGTCGTCCCGGATGAACTGCCCGTATCCCTTGCGGGCCAGCAGTTTGATGAGCAGCGGGGTGCCGATCAGGGTCAGAAAGAGCCCGATGGCTCCCGCGAAGAGGATCTGCCTCATCGGCCGGAGACCTCGCCCTCGGTGCGGTGGTCGAGGAGCGCCTGCGCGACTCGCTCGAGACCGACCGACCTGGAAGCCTTCACCAGCACGACGTCTCCCGGACGCAGTTCACTGCGCAACAGGTCGACCGCCGCTTGCGCGTCGGACACGTGCACCGACTCCTCACCCCACGAACCCTCGTTGTAAGCGCCCAGCTGCAGCCAGGACGCTTCCCTGCCCCCGACTGCCACGAGCTTGCTGACGTTGAGCCGGACGGCGAGCCGTCCGACCGCGTCGTGCTCGGCGAGCGAATCGTCACCCAGCTCGGCCATGTGACCGAGCACCGCCCACGTACGACGCCCGACACCCATGGCCGCGAGCGCGCGCAGGGCGGCTCGCATGGATTCGGGATTCGCGTTGTAGGCGTCGTTGACGACCGTCACGCCGTCAGGACGCTCGGTGACCTCCATGCGCCAGCGGGAGAGGGTGCCCGCCTCGGAGAGCGCGGTGGCGATCTCGTCCACGGACATGCCCAGCTCATGGGCGACGGCGGCCGCGGCGAGCGCGTTCGACACGTGGTGCTCACCGTACAGCCGCATGGTCACGTCACTGCACCCGGTGGGTGTGCGAAGACTGAAGGCCGGCTGGCCATTCTCCGTGAGCCGGACATTCTCGGCGCGTACGTCCGCGTCCGCGGCCTCACCGAAGAGCACGACCCGGGCTTTTGTGCGGGATGCCATGGCGCGTACGAGCTGATCGTCGGCGTTGAGCACGGCGATCCCGCCCGCGTCCGCCGTCGGCAGCGCCTCGACCATCTCGCCCTTGGCCTCGGCGATCTGCTCGCGGCCGCCGAACTCGCCGATGTGGGCGGTGCCGACGTTCAGTACGAGTCCGATGCGCGGCGGGGTCAGCCCGGTGAGGTACCGGATGTGGCCGATGCCGCGCGCGCCCATCTCGAGGACCAGGTGCTCGGTTTCCTCGGTGGCGCGCAGTGCGGTGAGCGGGAGGCCGATCTCGTTGTTGAGGGAGCCGGGCGTCCAGACCGTAGGGGCCTTGCGATCGAGCAGCTGGGCGATCAGGTCCTTGGTGGACGTCTTGCCGGCCGAGCCGGTGAGCGCGACGACCTTCGTGCCGAGCCGTTCGACGACGGCCCGTGCCAGGGCGCCCAGTGCCTCGGTGACGTCGTCCACGACGATGGCGGGTACGCCCACGGGGCGGGTGGCCAGTACGGCTGCCGCACCGGAGGCGACGGCCCGCTCGGCGTAGTCGTGGCCGTCGACTTTCTCGCCCGCGAAGGCGGCGAAGAGGCTGCCTGGCTTCACTTCGCGCGAGTCGATGACTACGGGGCCGGTCACCCGCAGGGCGCTGTCCGGTATGTCGTGCGACTGCCCGCCGGTGATCTCGGCGATTTCGGCGAGGGAGAGTGCGATCACTTGGCCACCCCGCCGTCCTGGGTCAGTGCGGCGGCGCGGATCGCGGCGCGCAGCACCTGGCGGTCGTCGAAGGGGCGTACCACTCCGGCGATGTCCTGGCCCTGCTCGTGCCCCTTGCCCGCGACGAGCACGGTGTCACCGGGCTTGGCGCGGGCGACCGCGGCCGCGATGGCCGAGGCCCGGTCGGCGTCGACCAGGACGTCGCCGCGCTCGTGCGCGGGCACCTCGGCGGCGCCGGCGAGCATCGCGGCGAGGATCGCGAGAGGGTCCTCGGAACGTGGGTTGTCGGAGGTCAGTACGGCCGTGTCGGCGAGGCGGGCGGCGGCGGCGCCCATCGAGGGCCGCTTCTGCTTGTCGCGGTCGCCGCCGCAGCCGAGCACGATGTGCAGCTCGCCCTCGGTGACCTTGCGCAGCGCGCGCAGGACCGATTCGACAGCGTCCGTCTTGTGGGCGTAGTCGACGACGGCGAGGTACGGCTGGCCCGCGTCCACGCGCTCCAGGCGGCCCGGTACGCCGGGGACGGCGGCGATGCCGTCGGCGGCGGTCTGCGGGTCGACGCCCGCCACGGCGAGCGTGACGATCGCGGCGAGCGTGTTGGCGACGTTGAAGGGGCCGGCCAGCGGGGCGGTCGCGGTGATGCGCTCGTCCTTGGGGCCGATGGCCGTGAACGTACTGGTGAAGGGGCCGACCTCGACGCCCTCGGCGCGCCAGTCGGCGTCCGGGTGGCCCTCGGCGGAGAAGGAGGTGACCGGGACGCCGGACTCGGTGATGAGCCTGCGGCCGTACTCGTCGTCGAAGTTCACGACGCCGGTCCTGCTGCGCTCCGGGGTGAAGAGACGTGCCTTCGCCTGGAAGTAGTCCTCCATGTCGGAGTGGAATTCCATGTGCTCGGGGCTCAGGTTGTTGAAGACCGCGACGTCGAAGACGCAGCCGTCGACCCGGCCGAGCACCAGCGCGTGGCTGGAAACCTCCATGGCGACCGCCTCGACCCCGCGTTCGCGCATGACCGCGAAGAGGGCCTGGAGGTCGGTGGCCTCGGGCGTGGTGCGCTCGGACTTGATGCGCTCTTCGCCGATGCGCATCTCGACCGTACCGATCAGACCGGTCATCTTCCCGGCTGCCTGCAGACCGCCCTCGACGAGGTACGCCGTGGTGGTCTTGCCGGAGGTGCCGGTGATGCCGATCTGGAGGAGGCCGCTGCCCGGGTGGCCGTAGATCTCGGTGGCGAGCTCGCCCATCCGGCCGCGCGGGTCGTCGACGACCAGGGCCGGCAGGCCCGTGGCCTCGGCCCGGGCGGCGCCGGCCGGATCGGTGAGGATCGCGGCCGCGCCGAGACCCGCCGCCTGCGTGGCGAAGTCGGCGCCGTGGAGGCGCGCCCCTGGCAGGGCGGCGTACAGATCGCCTGGCCTCACCGCCCGGGAGTCGTGCGTGATACCGGTGACCTCGGCCGCGCTTTCCACGGCTCGGGGCTCGATACCCAGCCGTTCGGCCAGCTCCCCGAGGGGTGTCGGGCGGACCTGGACCGGCCGGGGCGCTCCGGGGTACGTCACCGGGGCGTCCTTCTGGGTGGTTTGGGACTGATCAGCGTGTGGCACGGCGGTGAGCGTACCGGGCGTACCCGGCCCCTCGCGAAACGAGGGGTGGGGGTCTTCGGAGTTCCCGGGGTTTCGGGTGATGGTTGTCACTGGTGGTCCTGAGTCACTCGCCGGGTGTGAAGGACACCGGCAGCCGGGCGGGCTTGCTGCCGGTCGGTGCGACCTGGAGGGTCTTCAGTGCGAACTCCATAACCTTCTTGTAGATGGGGCCACAGATCTGGCCGCCGAAGTAGCTGCCCCTGGTCGGGTTCTGGATGGCGCAGTAGACGGTGATCCGCGGCTTGTCGGCGGGCGCGAATCCGGCAAAGGACGCGGTGTAGCCCTTGTAGCGCCCGGTGGCCGGATCCACCCGGTTGGACGTGCCGGTCTTTCCGCCGACGCGGTAGCCGGGGATACGGGCCTTGGTCCCCGTACCCTCCTCGTCGTCGACGACCGATTCCAGCATGGTGGCCACGGTCCTGGCGGTCTTCTCGCTGACCACGCGGGTCTTCTTGGGCGCCGGGGCGGGGGTGAAGCGGCCGTCGGGGCCCTTGGTGCCGCGGATGAGCGTTGGCTGGATCCGTACGCCGCCGTTGGCGATCGTCGAGTAGACCGAGGCCGCCTGCATGGCGTTCAGCGAGAGGCCCTGGCCGAACGGGATCGTGTACTGCTGCGAGGTGCTCCAGTCCTTGGGCGCGGCGAGGATGCCCGAGGTCTCGCCGGGATAGCCGAGACCGCTGGGGCGGCCGAGGCCGAATTTGCGCAGGTAGGAGTGGAGGACCCGGTTGGCCTCGGGCCGGGTCTTGCCGAGCTGCTCGGTCGCCAGGATGGTGCCGATGTTGCTGGACTTCGCGAGCACGCCGTTGAGCGTCAGGTACCAGGTGGGGTGGTCGATGTCGTCCTTGAACAGCCGGTCGCCCCGGTGCAGCCGGTTCGGTACGACGACGTGGGTGCCCGGCGCCGCGGCGTTCTCCTCCAGTACCGCGGCCATGGACATGACCTTGGCGGTGGAGCCCGGTTCGTACGCGTCCTGGAGGGCGGCGTTGCCCATGGCGGCGGCGTCGGCCTGCGAGAGGTCGTTGGGGTCGAAGCCGGGGGAATTGGCCATGGCGAGGACCTCGCCGGTACGGGTGTCCTGGACTATCACGTAGCCGCGGTCCGCCCCGGACTTCTCCACCTGCTTGCTGATGGCGTCCTGGGCGGCCCACTGGATGTCGCGGTCGATGGTCAGCTCGATGTCGGAGCCGGGCACGGCGGGGACCTCGCGGGCGCCGACGGTGGGGACCCGGCGGCCGCCGGACTGGGCGTACTTGATCTCCCCGTCCTTGCCGGCGAGCTCCTCGTCCAGCTGGGTCTCCAGGCCGCCCGCGCCCTTGCCCTCGGCGTTGACGTAACCGAGTATCCCGGCGGCGAGATCACCGTTGGGGTAGACGCGCTTGCTGCTGGCCTCCTGGAAGACGCCGGCGAGGACGTTGACACCCTTGCCGCCCTTGGCCTTGTCCGCCGCGGCCTTCTCGGCGAAGACGCTCTTCAGGTCCTTGATCTGGTTCCAGATCTGCGGCGTCTGGCGAGGGGCCAGGAGGACGTACAGGCTCTTGGGCTTCCTCAGCTTCTTCGCCAGGTCGCCCGCGTCCTTGCGGAGGATCGGCGCGAGGAGCGCCGCGGCCTGCTCGGGAGCGTCCGGGGTCTTGGTGAACTTCTCGGTGAACATCGACGGGTCGGCCGTGATGTTGTGCGCGTCGACGCTGGTGGCCAGCGCGATGCCGCCGCGGTCGGTGATCTGGCCGCGCTCGGCGGCCAGCGTGGCGCTGGAGTACCGGTTCTTCTCGGCCTTGGCGGTGTACGTGCTCGCGTCGACGGCCTGGACCTGGAGCAGTCGTACGACGAAGGCCAGCATGACCAGGGTCAGTCCGACGCCGACCAGCCGCAGCCTGGGCCGGGGACTGCCGAGCACCAGGGCGCGGCCGGCCCTGGGCGCGGGGCGCGGCCGCCCGACCGGGGGGCGCGCCTTGGGCCGCGCGGCGGGCCTGGGCCGCCCGCCGCTGTGCGGGCGCCCGGGGCCGGGCACGCGGCGGCGCGGTGGTTCCTGGGGGGGCACTGCGTCACCTGCCGGGGGTCGTGGTCGGCTTCGCGGACGAGGGCTGCTGGCGGGCTGTTGGGTGGCTTGTGGCGGCTTACGGGACGGGAACGGCGGCGGGCGGGCCCACGGGAGCCGGAGCGGACGCGGGCGGGGACGCGGGCTGGGACGCGGGCTGGGACGCGGGCTGTATCGGGACGGACGGGGTGGACGCGGCCGGTGGCGCGGAAACCGGCGGGTAGGCGGCCGCCGGGGCGGGCGGGCCCGGCACGGGGAAGCTCAGCGGCGCGGTGCGGGCGGCGGGGGCGCCGGCGGACGCCCGGGACGGTACGCCCCGGACCGAGCCGTCGGGGTTGAGGAACGCGGGGCTGCCGCCGGGCACCATGCCCAGTTCGCGGGCCCTGCGCTCCAGGGCGCCGGGCGCGGACCGGTCGTCCACGTACTGCTGGAGTTCCTGTTCCTTGTCGGTCAGTTCGGTGGTCCGCTTCTTGAGTTCGCTCAGCTTGAACGAGCCCTCGTTGAGCGAGGAGTTCAGCAGCAGCAGCGTGATGAGCCCGCCGCCGAGCAGCAGCACGACCAGCAGTACGAAGGGGGTCCTGGCCGCCTGGGCGGGACCCGACGGCATCAGCCGCGACAACCGCGCGGCCCGCCCCTTCAGCTGCTTGGCCGGCTTGGTCACAGCACGTCCTCCCGGATGCGCTGCGCTCCGCGCAGCCGGGCCGGGGCGGCGCGGCGGTTCTCCGCGATCTCTTCGTCCGTCGGCAGTTCCGCGCCGCGCGTCAGCAGCTTCAGCCTCGGCTGGTACTGCTCGGGTACGACGGGGAGGCCGGGCGGCGCCGTGTTGGCTGCGCCCGCCGCGAAGACCTGCTTGACCAGGCGGTCTTCCAGCGAGTGGTAGGAGAGGACCGCGATCCGGCCGTCCACGGCGAGCGTCTTCACCGCCGCCGGGATGGCCCGCTCCAGGACGCTGAGCTCACCGTTGACCTCGATGCGCAGCGCCTGGAAGGTGCGCTTGGCAGGGTTGCCGCCGGTGCGCTTGGCGGCCTGCGGCAGTGCGTCGCGGATCAGCTCGACGAGCCGGGCGCTGTTGCTGAAGGGCTCCTTCTCGCGCTCGCGCACGATCGCGGAGACGATTCTCTTGGCCTGCTTCTCCTCGCCGTACTGGCGCAGGATGCGGACCAGTTCACCCGGCGGGTAGGTGTTGAGGACCTCGGCCGCGCTGACACCCGTCGTCTGGTCCATGCGCATGTCGAGCGGGGCGTCGTGGGCGTACGCGAAACCGCGCTCGCGCTCGTCGAGCTGCATCGAGGAGACGCCGAGGTCGAAGAGGATGCCCTGGACGCGCGGGACGGAGAGCCGCTCCAGGACCTCGGGCAGCTCGTCGTAGACGGCGTGCACCAGGGTGGCCCGGTCACCGAACGGGGCGAGCCGCTCGCCGGAGAGCCGCAGCGCCTCCTTGTCCCGGTCGAGCGCGATCAGCCGCGCCTCGGGGAAGGCGGTGAGCAGGGCCTCGCTGTGTCCGCCGAGACCGAGGGTGCAGTCCGCCACCACTGCCCCCGGCTTGTCGAGGGCCGGGGCCAACAGGTCCAGGCATCGCTGGAGCATCACCGGGACGTGTCGGGACTGGCTCAATGCGCCCTCTCAGGTACCGGCGCGGCTGTGTACGTACGGCCTGGTCCCCACCCGCTCGAAAGGGGACGGCCTGCCGGCGCCGGGGAAGTGGCGTCGGCCGACCGGCGAGCGGGAGGAGGCCGGGCCGTACGTACGCCGCGCACGCGGGAGTAATTCAAAATGTGCGAGATGTGTCCGTAAAGCAGTAAGGGACGCGTCACGCCACCCACTTCGCGTCACTTTAGTCGACTCGTCCGCCCGGTCAATCAACGGGCCAGCGCGTCGCGCGGCCTTACGTTCACCCGTACGGAGGATGCTTCGTGACGCCTGTGGGTTACCTCACAACAAGCCCTGTTGACGTTCTTTGTCCCTTCTCACAGCGAGCCGGCACCGGCCGCGCCTATTAACGTCTGAGGCATGTCGACTTCCGCGCACCTTCCCGCCGAACCCAACGCCGCGAAGACCGCCGAGGCCCTCACGGGCGGCACGGTCACCGACCGCCTCGTCGAGGCGAACCGGCAGTACGCCGCGAGCTTCGACAACCCGGGGATGGACGCGCGCCCCGTCCTCCACGTCGCCGTGGTCGCCTGCATGGACGCGCGCCTCGACCCCCACGCCGCACTCGGCCTCGAACTGGGCGACTGCCACACCATCCGCAACGCGGGCGGTGTGGTCACCGATGATGTGATCCGCTCCCTGGCCATCAGCCAGCGCGCGCTCGGCACCCGCAGCGTCATACTCATCCACCACACCAAGTGCGGCATGGAGGGCCTCACCGAGGACTTCAGGCACGAGCTGGAGGACGAGGTCGGACAGCGTCCCTCCTGGGCCGTCGAGGCGTTCCGCGATGTCGATCGGGACGTTCGCCAGTCGATGCAGCGCGTGCGGACATCGCCGTTCCTGCCGCACACCGACGATGTGCGCGGCTTCGTCTTCGACGTGACCACCGGGCTGCTGCGGGAGATCGACCCGGTGAAGTAGCACCCGCCACGCGGGTGAAAGCACGGCAACCCCCGACATACCGCCCTCAGTTATCCACAGGCGAGTGACACGAAGCGGTAACGGCAACAACAATGCGGGTGTGACATCTCGCTCGGAACCGTCCGAGCGCGGTGTCCGTATTTCGGGGTGGGCCGTTCCGTCGTTGTGGCGCCGGCCCGTTGAACGGGCTAGGAGGGCCGGGGTGACGACCTATGACGATCGAGCGAGCCTCACAGATCTGACCACCACAGTGGAGCGAGTCCGCAGGTCGGTGGAGGGTGTGATCGAGGGCAAGCCTGAGGTCGTACGCCTTTCGCTGACCGTGCTCCTCGCGGAGGGGCATCTGCTGATCGAAGACGTGCCGGGCGTGGGCAAGACGATGCTCGCGAAGGCGCTCGCGAGATCCATCGACTGTTCGGTACGGCGTATTCAGTTCACGCCCGATCTGCTGCCTTCGGACATCACCGGCGTCAGCATCTACGACCAGCAGCGGCGTGACTTCGAATTCAAACCGGGCGCGATCTTCGCCCAGATCGTGATCGGCGACGAGATCAACCGCGCGTCGCCGAAGACCCAGTCCGCGCTGCTGGAGTCGATGGAGGAGCGCCAGGTCACGATCGACGGACAGACGTACGAGCTGCCGTCGCCCTTCATGGTGGTCGCCACGCAGAACCCGGTGGAGATGGAGGGTACGTACCCACTGCCCGAGGCCCAGCGCGACCGCTTCATGGCGCGGGTCTCCATCGGCTACCCGAGCGCCGAGGCCGAGCTCCAGATGCTGGATGTGCACGGCGCGGCCTCGCCGCTCGACGACCTCCAGCCGGTGGCGCACGCCCACGAGATCCTGAAGCTCATCGACGCGGTCCGTACGGTCCACGTGGCCGATGCGGTGCGGCGGTACGCCGTGGAGCTGGTGTCGGCCACCCGCAGCCACCCCGATCTGCGCCTCGGCGCCTCGCCGCGTGCCACGCTGCATCTGCTGCGCGCCGCCAAGGCGTCCGCCGCGCTGAGCGGGCGGGACTACGCGCTGCCCGACGACGTACAGGCGCTCGCGGTGGCGGTGCTCGCGCACCGGCTGCTGCCGACCGCCCAGGCGCAGCTGAACCGGCGTACCTCTGAGCAGGTCGTACTGGAAATCCTCCAGCGCACCGCCGTGCCGACGGCGGAGCGGAGGGCGACGCCGCCTGCCGCTGCTCCGATGTACGGCGCTCAGCAGCCCGGCGTACGGCGACTGTGATGGCGGCTGCGCCGGCGCCTGGGGGTGGTGCCGCACCCGTCGGGGCCGACACCGGTGGGGGCGACACCAGCAGGGACGACGACGGCAAGGGCGGTCTGCGGGCCGCGCTGTCGGGGTTGACCACGCGCGGCCGGTCGTTCCTGGCGGCCGGTGTGGCCGCCGCGGTGTGCGCGTACGTCCTGGGGCAGGGCGACCTGCTGCGGGTCGGGCTGCTGCTCGCCGTGCTGCCGCTGGTGTGCGTGACCGTGCTGTACCGCACGCGTTACCGGGTCTCGGGCAGCCGGCGGCTGACGCCGTCGCGCGTACCGACGGCCTCGGAGGCGCGCGTACATCTGCGGCTGGACAACGTCTCGCGGCTGCCCACCGGTCTGCTGATGCTCCAGGACCGGGTGCCGTACGTTCTGGGGCCGCGGCCCCGGTTCGTGCTGGACCGGGTGGAGGCGGGCGGCCGGCGTGAGGTGTCCTACCGGGTCCGGTCGGACCTGCGCGGGCGTTATCCGCTCGGGCCGCTCCAGCTGCGGCTGACGGACCCCTTCGGCATGTGCGAGCTGACCCGCTCGTTCAGCGCGTACGACACCCTGACCGTGATCCCGCGCGTCGAGGCGCTGCCCGCGGTGCGGATGACCGGCGAGGCGTCGGGGTACGGCGACGGGCGCAACCGCTCGCTGGCGCTGGCCGGCGAGGACGATGTGATCCCGCGCGGCTACCGGCACGGCGACGACCTGCGCCGCGTGCACTGGCGCTCCACCGCGCGCTACGGCGAGCTGATGGTGCGCCGCGAGGAGCAGCCGCAGCGGGCCAGGTGCACGGTGCTGCTCGACACCCGGCGGGTCGCGTACCAGGGGGCCGGGCCCGACTCGGCCTTCGAGTGGGCGGTGTCGGGGGCGGCTTCCGCCTTGGTGCACATGCTCGAACGGGGCTTCTCGGTACGGCTGTTGACCGACACCGGCAATTCGGTGCCCGGGGAGGGGGCCGGCGGCTTCGCCGGAGCCACTCAGGAGACGGCCGACTCCGCCGGGCTGATGATGGACACGCTCGCCGTCGTCGGGCACTCGGACAGCGCGGGGCTCTCCGCGTCGTACGACGTGCTGCGCGGCGGGAACGAAGGGCTCCTGGTCGCCTTCTTCGGCGACCTGGACGAGGACCAGGCGGCCGTGGCGGCGCGCATGCGCCAGCGCGGTGGGGCCGCCGTCGCCTTCGTGCTGGACAGCGAGACCTGGACGCAGGGGAAGGCCCCGGGGCAGGGCCGGGCGGCCGACGCGGCGGGCCTCATGGCGCGCGTTCCGGCCGCGGCCGAGGAACGGGTGCGGCCGCTGCGCGAGGCGGGGTGGACGGTGCTGACCGTGCCGCCCGGCATGCCGCTGGCCGACCTGTGGCGGATGGCCGAACGACAGCGCGCCGGCTCGGGGGCCTCACCCGCGGGCGCCGCGCCACGCACGACGGGGGGATGGTCATGAGCGGTCGCGGACGGCTGGCGCTGTGCGCCACGGCGGCCACCTTGATGGCGGCGGGAGCGCTGCTGCCGCTGGTCAACAAGACGTCCTGGTTCCTGACGGCCGTACTGCTGGTCTCGGTCCAGGCGGGCGTGGGAGCGCTCGCCCGGCGGGTGCCGCTGGCGCGGACGCTGACCGTGGCGGTCCAGGCCCTGGTGGCACTGGTGATGCTGACCGTGGTGTTCGCCAGGGACTCGGCGATCGGCGGGGTGCTGCCGGGGCCCGACGCGATCGGTGAGTTCGCGAGGCTGCTGGAAGCGGGCACGGACGATGTCGGGCGGTTCGCCATCCCGGCGCCGGCGAGCGAGGGCATCAGGCTGATGCTGGTCGGCGGGGTCCTGGCGATCGCCCTGGCGGTGGACGCGATCGCGGTGACGTTCCGCAGCGCGGCCCCGGCCGGGCTGCCGCTGCTCGCGCTCTACTCGGTGGCCGCTGGGCTTTCCCCGGGCGGCGCGAGCTGGTTGTGGTTCCTGCTGGCGGCCTCCGGCTACCTGCTGCTCCTGCTGTCGGAGGGCCGGGACCGGCTCTCGCAGTGGGGTCGCGTCTTCGGCGGTGCGCCGCGCACCGAGGGCCGTACGACAGCCGCCGGGTTCGAGACGGCGGGCGGTTCCGCGCTCGCCCCGGTCCGTACGGGCAGGCGGATCGGCGTACTGGCGCTGGGCGTCGCCCTGGTCGTGCCCGCCGCGCTGCCCGCCCTGGACGGCGGTCTGTTGAACGGCACGGGCACCGGGGGCGGTGGCGGTTCCGGCGGCGGCACCATTTCGGCGGTCAATCCGCTGGTCTCGCTGCAGAACAGCCTCAACCAGCCCGATGACCGCGAGGTGCTGCGGTACCGCACGAACACGGACGACACGAAGGATCTCTATCTGCGGATCGTCTCGCTCGACCAGTTCGACGGCGCCGCGTGGAAGTCGTCGGAGCGCCGGATCGAGGACGTACCGGAGCGGCTGCCGCAGCCGCAGGGGCTCAGCCCCGGCGTGCGTACGACGGAGATCAACTCCAGCGTCTCGGCGGCCGGCTGGTACGCGCAGAGCTATCTGCCGCTCCCTTATCCGGCGACGCGGGTGGACATCGGCGGCCGCTGGCGTTACGAACCGGCCGGCCGCACGCTCGTCGGCGACCGGGGCCAGAACACCCGGGGTGTGCGCTACACGGCGGGCAGCCTGATAGTGCAGCCGACGCCCGAGCAGCTGGCCGCGGCCGCCGCGCCGCCGGCCGACCTGTTGCGCGACTACACCAAGGTCCCCGGTTCGCTGCCGGAGGTGGTCAGGTCGACGGCGCTCGAGGTGACGAAGGACGCCTCGAACGACTACGAGCGGGCGGTCGCGCTCCAGGACTGGTTCGCCTCAAAGGGCGGCTTCACGTACGACACACAGGTGCGGTCCGGCAGCGGTACGGCCGCGATCGCCCGCTTCCTCCGGGACAAGGAAGGCTTCTGCGTCCACTTCTCCTTCTCGATGGCCGCGATGGCCAGGACGCTGGGGATCCCGGCGCGGGTGGCCGTGGGCTTCACGCCCGGCTCCGCGAAGCCCGACGGCACCATGTCGGTCGGCCTGCGCGATGCGCACGCCTGGCCGGAGCTGTACTTCGAGGGCGTGGGGTGGACGCGGTTCGAGCCGACGCCGACCCGTGGCTCGGTGCCCGAGTACACCCGCGAGGAGACGCCGTCGGGCAGCGCCTCCAACCCCGCGCAGGCGCAGCCGAGCACCTCGGACGCGCCTTCGGCGGCGCCGAGCGTCACGGACAGCTGCCCCCCGCAGATGAGGAGGCAGGGCGAGTGCGGCGGGCCCGCGCAGCAGGGCGGTGCCGGGCCCACTGATACGGGATTCCCGCTCGGTCCGGTGCTGCTGGTGACCCTGGGCGTGGCTCTTGTGGTGCTCCTGGTGCTGCTGCCGCTGCTGTGGCGGAGCCGGGTACGTGCGCAACGGCTGGGGTCCGGGGGGCGCACGCCCGCGGATGCGGCCGCTCGTACGCTGGCCGGCTGGCGGGAGATCACCGACGCGGCGTGGGACTTCGGCATTGCGCCGGACGAGTCGCAGACGCCGCGCAAGGCCGCCGCGCGGATGGTGCGCCTGGGCGAGCTCGAAGGTGCCTCGGCCGATGCGGTGCACCGGGCGGCGGGTGCGGTGGAGCTGGTGCTCTACTCCCCGCGGCCTGCCGTCTCGGGCAGTCTCGCCGAGGAGGCGCAGCTGGTACGGGCGGGTCTGCGGGCCTCGGCCGGTCGGGGAGCGCGTCTGCGGGCGGTTCTCGCACCGCGCTCGGCTGTCCGGGTGGTGTGGGCCGTGTCGGGGCGCTGGGCGGCCATGACGAACCGGTGGGCCGGTAGTCGCTGGACCTTCGAGAGCCGGGCGAGGTGGGCGGTCGCCCTGCGGCGCCGCCCGTCCCGGCAGCGCGGCTGACGGGCGGGAATACGAAGTGAGGGGTGACCGCGTGGAAGCGGTCACCCCTCACTCGTAAGCAAGTGTTGGATGCGATCGATCGCTTGTCCGATCAGCGAACGCGGCCGATGTCAGCGTGTCAGTGGCCCTGGCCCTCGTCACGGCGGCGCTGCCACCGCTGCTCGATCCGGTCCATGACCGAACGTCGCTGCCGAGGCTGGCTGCGAGCAGCCGTGCCAGTACCGGTGCCGGGAGCCGATTGCTCCCCCGGCTTCGGGGCCTTGCGCCAGCCGGTGACCGCGAGCACCGCGCAGCCGAGCATCACAAGGAAGCCCACCACGCTGACCCAGATCTGCTGTGCGACCATTCCGGCCATGAGGAGCGCGATACCCACCAGAAAGCCTGCGACTGCCTGGTAGACCCGTCGTCGGGTGTACGTACGCAGCCCGCTTCCCTCAAGCGCTGTCGCGAACTTGGGATCTTCGGCGTACAGCGCTCGCTCCATCTGCTCGAGCATTCGCTGCTCGTGCTCCGAGAGCGGCACGGGAGTCCTCCTACTCGTCGGTCGCGGGGGGCGACCGTTTGCGGCCCTTTCAGAATAGGCAGGGAATCGCCCCCGTGAAACCCGCCCTCTACGCCAATTCACAATCCGGGCCGCCATGCCGTTTCGGTTGCCTGAGGAAGACATTCCCCATGGGCCGATCCGCCATGCGCACGGTGTGCTCCGATCATACGGGGCAAGGCGGCCGATCGGGGGGCCTGTGGCGGACTCCATCTGCCACTGCGTTGCTGATCAGCCGCTTTTCGCGCCCGCTGGGACCGTTCCTCAGCGCTCGCCGGGCCCCTGCTTCTCGCCGAGAACGTGCAACTGGGTCGCGACGGAGTGGAAGGCGGGGAGCTCGGCCGCCGCGGCCTCCAGCTTGAGCAGGGCGTCCAGGGCGCCGGGCTCGGTGTCCACCAGGGCGCCGGGGACGAGGTCGGCGAAGACCCGTACACCGTGGACGGCGCCGACCTCGACGCCGGCCTTGGCGACCAGTTCGGTGAGCTGATCGGCGGTGAAGCGCCGTGGCACCGGGTCGCCCTCGCCCCAGCGGCCCGCCGGGTCGGCGAGGGCCTGCCTGGCCTCGGTGAAGTGACCGGCGAGGGCCCTGGCCAGTACGGCGCCGCCGAGGCCTGCGGCAAGCAGGCTCAGGGTGCCGGAGGGGCGGAGGGCGTCGACGGCGTTACGCACGCCCTCGGCCGGGTCGTCGACGTATTCGAGGACGCCGTGGCACAGGACCGCGTCGTACCCGCCGCGGTCGACGACGTCGAAGAGGCCGTGGATGTCGCCCTGCACGCCGCGCACGCGGTCGGCGACGCCTGCCTCGGCGGCCCGTCGCTCCAGCGCGAACAGCGCGTTGGGGCTGGGGTCGACGACGGTGACGCGGTGGCCGAGGCGGGCGACGGGCACCGCGAAGTTGCCCGTGCCGCCGCCGGTGTCGAGGACGTCCAGGGCGTCGCTCCCGGCCGCCTCGGCCTTGCGGTCGAGAGCGTCCTTGAGGACCTCCCAGACCACGGCGGTACGGAGGGAGGCGCGGGGGCGCATCGGGTCCGACACGGCAGTTGACTCCTCGGCGCGGTGCCGCCGCGGGCGGCGGGGGCGGTGAACGGTGCGGGGCGCTCAGACACAGGCTCTCAACGCCCTGCCCACCCTATTGCCTCCGCGAACCGCACCCGTCATCCCGCCTCCGAGTGGTCCGTACTCCCGGTACGGGGCAGCGGCAGCACCGGATCGAGCACGAGCAGCCGCTCGACCAGGCTCAGGAACATCGCCACGTCGCGCACCAGGTCGTCGGCGTCCCGGGTGCTCGCCGCTCCCTGTATGCCCGCTTCCGCGCGGGCGCGGCGGCGGGCGCCCGAGGCGAACAGGGCGCTCCACTCGGTCAGTTCCGGGGCGATCTCCGGAAGCACCTCCCAGGCGCTGCGGATCCGCCGGCGCCGGGGCGCGGTCTCCGGCCGGCCGCGGGCCGCGAGGACGGCGGCGGCGGTGCGCAGGGCGGCGAGGTGGGCCGTGGCGTACCGCTCGTTCGGCACTTCGAGGCCGGTGGCCTCGTCCAGCCCGCCGCGGGCCTGGGCGAGCAGATCGAGGGCGGCGGGCGGCGCACCGGCCCTGCGCGGCACGGGGTGGACGTCTGAGGACGGGCGAGAGGACGTACGAGAAGACGTGTGAGCCATGACGAGCCTCCTTCGTCGCGTGACGGCTCTGTAGCCGTATGTGTCCATGGTGAAGGGCGCCACTGACAATCCGCGCTGACCTGGCCTTTTGCTTCGATCGCAGGTTCGGGATAGTTTTTGCACTGACTGGTCAGTTCAAATAAGGGGAGGGCTTGTGGACAGCCCGAGCAGCACGCACGGGGCAGCTGTCACCGCGGAGGGCTTCGGACTGAAGGGCCCGCGCGGCTGGGCGTTCCGCGGCGTGAGCATCGCGGCGGAGCCCGGCGCGATCGTCGCGGTCGAGGGCCCGTCCGGCTCCGGCCGCACCTGCCTCCTGCTCGCCCTCACCGGCCGCATGCGCGCCACCGAGGGCCACGCGGAGGTCGGCGGCCTGCGCCTGCCGAAGAAGATGGCCGCCGTACGCCGCATGAGCGCGCTCGGCCCGGTCACCGGCGTCAGCGAGCTCGACCCGGCCTTCACGGTCGCCGAGCACCTGCGGGAGCGCGTGCTCCTCCAGCGCCACTACGCCGGCTCACCTGCCTCCCTGCGCGCCCTGCTGCGGCCCCGCGCCGAGCGCGCGGCCGACGCGCGGGCCAGGATCGACGCCGCGCTGGACGCCGCCGGCCTGGACGTGGACACGCTGCCCAAGGGGGCGCGTACGTCCGTACGGGACCTGGAGCGCCTGGAGGCGCTGCGCCTGTCCGTCGGGCTGGCGCTGATGGGCCGCCCCAGGCTGCTCGCCGTGGACGACATGGACCTCAAGCTCTCCGACGCCGAACGCGCGCAGGCCTGGGAACTGCTGCGGTCCGTCGCCCGAGGGGGGACGACCGTCGTCGCGGTGTGCAGTGAGGCGCCCGACGACGCGCTGCGCGTCACCACCGGAACCGACAACTCCAACGACACCGAAGAGGGGGCGGACGATGCGCTCGCCGAAACTGGCCGCGCTTGAGCTGAAGCGGTTCGGCAGGGGGAGGCTGCCGCGCGCCGCGCTCGTCGCGCTGCTGCTGCTTCCCCTGCTGTACGGCGCCCTGTACCTGTGGTCCTTCTGGGACCCGTACGGCAGGCTCGACCGGATACCCGTCGCACTCGTCAACGACGACAAGGGCGCCACCGCCGACGGCAAGAAGATCGCCGCGGGTGACGACATCACCGGAAAGCTGCGCGACAGCAAGGTCTTCGAATGGCACGAGGTGAGTTCCGAGGAGGCCCGCAGGGGGGTTGAGGAGGGCGCGTACTACCTGTCCCTGACCATGCCGTCGGACTTCAGCGAGCGGATCGCTTCCAGCTCGGGCGACGTTCCCGAGACGAGCGCCCTTCAGGTGCGTACCAACGACGCGAACAACTACATCGTCGGGCAGATCTCGCGAACGGTCTTTTCGGAGGTTCGGACCGCGGCCTCGAAGAACGCCTCCCGTTCGTTCCTCGACAAGATCTTCATCTCCTTCTCCGACATCCATGACGCCACCGAGAAGGCGGCCAAGGGCGCCGACGAGATCAAGGGCGGGATCGGAAAGGCGCAGAAGGGCTCGGGCGATCTCAAGAGCGGCCTCAACACGGCCAAGGCCGGCTCACAGAGGCTCGAGAACGGACTGAAGGACGCCAAGAAGGGCAGCGGCGACCTGTCCGCCGGCGTGACCAAGCTGCACAAGGGATCGGGCGACCTGAAGAGCGGCTCGCAGCAGGTCGCTGACGGAACGCAGACCCTCGCCGACAAGGTCAACGGCATCTCCGACGCGATCGGGCCGCACCTCAAGGACAACGGCAAGACGATCGGGGACACGGCGAAGCTCGTCGCCGACACGACCCAGGGGGTCCGCGACGGACTCGGCTCCCTCGTGAAGGAAGCGCCCGGAGCGGCCGACGATGCCCGTGCGGCCGCCGCCGACCTGCACACCGTCTACGAGGCGCGCTGTGTGAGCCAGCCTCTCCCCGACCCCGCTTGCCCGCAGCTGAAGAGGGCCGACGAGGCGGCCGCCAAGACGGCTCTCGTCGCCTCGGACGTCAACAACCTCATCAAGAACCAGCGCGGCGCCCTGACCCAGCTGGACAAGGATCTTGCCAAGCTCCAGCAGCAGGCGCGCGAGCTGTCGAAGCGGGCGCCTCACCTGGACGAGGACCTGAACAGCGCCGTCGCCAAGGTCAACGCGCTCAACGCCGGCGCGAAGAAGGTCGCCCAGGGCGCCGCGAAGCTCAACACGGGCCTGGCCACCGCGAAGACGGGCGCCGGCGACCTGGACAACGGCATCGGAAGGCTCAAGAACGGCGCCACCGATCTCGACAACGGGCTCGGCAGGCTCCAGTCCGGCGCCGGGGAACTGAACGGCGGCCTGATCAAGCTCGCCGACGGCTCCGGCGAACTCGCCGGCGGCCTGCACAAGGGCGTCGGCCGGATCCCGGACTACGACAAGGAGAACCGTGACCAGCGCACCGGCGTGATGGCCGACCCGGTCCAGCTCGCCTCCCAGTCGATGCACAAGGCGCCCAATTACGGCACCGGATTCGCCCCGTACTTCATCCCGCTGTCCCTGTGGGTCGGCGCGATGGTGGCGTACATGCTGATCCAGCCGCTCAACCGGCGCGCCCTCGCCGTGGGAGCCTCCGCCTGGCGGATCGCCCTGGCGGGCTGGCTGCCGGTGGCCGCGCTCGGGGTGCTGCAAGTGGCCGCGCTCATGTCCGTACTGCACTGGGGCCTGGGACTGCGGATGGAACGCGCCGCGGGAACGATCGGTTTCCTGGTACTCGTGACGGGTTGTTTCTCCGCGATCGTGCAGTGGCTCAACGCCCGGTTCGGCGCGGCGGGACGCATCCTGGTCCTCGCCGTTCTGATGCTCCAGCTGACCTCGGCGGGCGGCACGTACCCCGTACAGACCAGTCCGGGGTTCTTCAACGCCATCCACCCCTTCCTGCCGATGACTTACGTCGTGGAGGGCCTGCGCCGGCTCATCACGGGCGGCGGCCTGGAGCCGGTGTGGACAGGCAGCCTCGTGCTGCTGGCCTTCACCGTCGGAGCGCTGGCGCTGACGGCCGTCTCGGCGCGGCGCAAGCAGGTGTGGACCCTCGATCGTCTCCACCCGGAGCTCAGCCTGTGAGAATCGTGTCCATGGAAAGCAGCAGAACGCGCCGCTCCGGCACCAAGCAGAAGCTCTACGAGGCGGCCGTCACTCTCATCGCGGAGCAGGGCTTCTCCTCGACGACGGTGGACGAGATCGCGGAGCGCGCCGGCGTCGCCAAGGGCACGGTCTACTACAACTTCAAAAGCAAGACCGAGCTCTTCGAGGAGCTGCTGCGGCACGGTGTAGGACTGCTCACCACCTCGCTGCAGGCGGCAGCCGACGAAACGGACGAGCGCGGCGGCACCAAGGTGGAGGCCCTCGACGCGATGATCAGGGCCGGTCTTGGCTTCATCGACCGCTATCCGGCCTTCACCCAGCTGTACGTCGCCGAACTGTGGCGCACCAACAGGGCCTGGCAGTCGACGCTCCTGGTGGTGCGGCAGGAAGCCGTCGCCGTCGTCGAGACGGTGCTGCGCGAGGGCGTCGAGAACGGCGAACTGAGCCAGGAGATCGACATTCCGCTGACGGCGGCCGCACTGGTCGGCATGGTGCTGGTGGCGGCGCTCGACTGGCAGGCGTTCCAGCGCGAGCGGACGATCGACGACGTGCACTCCGCGCTGTCGCTGCTGCTGCACGGCCGGGTGAGCGGGCGTCGCTAGGGAGCGTCGCCGGAGCACGGCTGGAGAGCGGCTGGAGAGCGGCTGGGAACAGCGAAAAACGCCGGTCCTTCGAGGCTCGATCCCCCCGAGCCTCGCCGGACCGGCGTTTCCCTTCTCCTCCCCCGCGGGTCCCCCGACCCCCGTGGTACACCCCCGCTCCGTCAGGGGAGCCGCGCCGCTCCGCCGCCCCGTGTCGGCGGTATCGGCGCTGCGCCCCTTCCGTGGTCCCCACTCTTCCGTCTGCGCAGGTGGGAGCCCATCCGCGAAGCTACTCATCTCCTGTACTAGGTACGGATACTCACCCCTGCGTGCTCAGCCCCAGCCGAGCCGGCCGGCGACTGGTGACGATCGCGCCCGCGTTCGTACTCCCCACCCGTGGCGGCCGGGTTGTCAGTGGTGGCCGCTAAAGTCCCTGGCATGGCACGGATTGTGGTGATCGGCTCCGGGATGGGCGCGATGGCGTCCGCCGCCCGGCTGGCCGTCGCGGGCCACCGCGTGGTGGTGTACGAGCGCGCGGCGACGTACGGCGGCGCGCTGGGCAGGTTCGAGCGGGACGGCTTCGTCTTCGACACGGGGCCGGGCCTGCTGCACTTGCCCGCCGTGTACCGGGACCTGTTCGCCAAGACCGGCAAGGAGTCCCTGGAGCAGTGCGTCGGTCTCGACCCCGTGGACCCGGCGAGCCGCCACCTCTTCGCCGACGGTACGGACGTCTCGCTGCCCAACGCCTCGCGCGCCGGTGTCGTTTCCGCGCTGGACGCGGCGCTCGGCGCCGGAACGGGTGAGCGCTGGGGCGACTTCCTGAACCGGGCCCGCGACGCGTGGGACCGGACCAGGCGGCCCCTGCTCGAAGAACCGCTGTGGCCCAACTGGCAGGTGCTCGGCCGTGACCCGTATCCGTCGCTGCGCCGACGCAGGCTGCTGCGGCGCGACCGCGCGGCGGCGACGGTCGCGGAAATCGGCGCGTGGGAGCTGGCTGACCCCCGGCTGGCCGCGCTGCTGGACAGTTACGCCCTGGCGTACGGCCTCGATCCGCGCGGCGCACCCGCGGCGGCCGCCGTACTGCCGTACATGGAGCAAACCTTCGGCAGCTGGTATGTGCGCGGTGGGATGCGGGAACTGGCGCGGGCGCTGTACGAGCGGTGCCTGGCCCGCAAGGTGGAGTTCGCCTTCGGCGCCGAGGTCGTCGCCATCGCGGAGAAGGACGGCCGCGCGGCGGGCGTCGAGCTGGCCGACGGCACGGTCGCCGCGGCGGACTCGGTGGTCTTCGGGGGCGACCCCCGCCTCCTCGGCGGTATGACACCGGGGCGTGAGGTGTGGGCCGCTGACGACGTCGCGCCGGGACCGGTTCCCCCGAGCCGGCTCACGGTGTTCCTCGCGCTGCGCGGCGGCCGCCAGGACGGCGCCGCGCACCGGACGGTGGTCCACTCCCCCGGCGGCGGCGCACAGGCGTCGGCGGCGTTCGCCGGCGAGCACGCCGAGCGTCCCACCGTCACCGTGCTGCGGCCCGACGACCCGCTGACCCGCCCGGACGACGCGCACGAGGCCGTCACGCTCACGGCGACCGTCGCCGCGCAGGGTCCCGTCGACTGGACGGACGAAGCGCTGGCCGGGCGGTACGCCGACGCGGTGGTCGGGGCCGCGCTCGCGGCCGTGCCGGACCTCCGCGAGCGCCTGCTCTGGCGCGAGGTCCGCACCCCGGCGGACACAGCGGCCGCGACCGGCGCCCCGGGAGGTGCGGTGCCGCCGCCCTCGCTGGCCGGCGCCGAGGGCCGCCTGCTGCACCCGGCCAACAGCACGCGGCTGCCCGGCCTTCTGCTGGCCGGAGGCTGGGCGCATCCCGGCGGCGGGCTGGCGCACGCCGGAATGTCGGGCGCCCTCGTCGCGGGGCTCGTCGTCGAGGGGGAGGGCTTCCGCGGCTCGCAGTAGGAAGGCGGGCGGGGGCCAGGGCTGGGTCCCGGTTGGTCAGTAGCGGTACTGCTCGTTGTAGCCGGTGTTGTCGTAGCCGTTCTGGTACGGCTCCTGGGCCGGCTGCTCGTCGCTGAAGGGCTGCTCGCCGTCACGCTGCTGCGGGACCCAGACGCCGCCGGGCGGGGTCTCGTTGGTGTACTGCTGGGCGCTGTACTGCTGAGCGCCGTACTCCGGGGTTCCGTACTCCTGCGTTCCGTAATCCTGGCCGCCGTACTGCTGGCCGCCGTACTGCTGGGTGCCGATGTACGGGTCGGAGTAGGCGGCGTACTGCTGCTGGTCGGGCGCGTAGTCGTACTGGCCGGTGTACGTCTCCTGGTGGGGCTGGTCGTAGCCGGAGTAGGTGTCGTACGTGCCGTACCCGGCGCCGAACCCGTCGCTGCGGGACTGCTGTTCGGCCGCGTACGCCGCCACGTCGTACACGCCGTACTGCCCCGTCTCGTCCGGCAGCGGCTGCACCGGTGCGTACACCGGCTCCGCCGGGTCGGCGGCCGGCTCGTACTCGAGGTCCGACACCTCCAACGTCGGCTCCTGCTCGACGGGCCGCGTGCCGCGCTTGCGGCGGCGGCTCTCACCCGGCTTGCCGCCGATCGCCCAGCCCGTCGAGAAGCCGCGGCGGAACGACAGGGTGACGTACGTCTGACCGATCGCGAAGGCGACCGCGCCGCCCGCGATCACGAACACGGACGGCATCAGCACACCGAGCACCACGCCCATGAAGCCGGCGAAGGCAAGCAGCCGCCATCTCAGGCGCGCCTTGTACTGCAGCAGCACTTCGCCGAGCAGCCACAGTGCGACAACTCCGAACGCGATGTAGAGGACCGCCCAGCCCATGCCCGCCCCTCTCCTACGGCCGCTCCCGCGAAAGGAGGCGGGTACGGCCGGTCAGGACTGCTCGTGCAGTCCGAGATTCTCGTAGATCTCGAGCGTCGCCGTGGAGTTGTTGAGCGTGATGAAGTGCAATCCGGGTACGCCCTCGGAGAGCAGCCTCGCGCAGAACTCCGTGGCGAACTCGATGCCAATGGAGCGTACAGCGGCCGGATCGTCCTTGACGGCGAGGATCCGCTCTTTCACGGCGGCCGGGAAGTGCGCGTTGCTGAGCTGCGGAAGCCTGTCCAACTGCTTGGTACCCGTTACGGGCATGACCTCCGGGATGATCGGGGTCTCGCAGCCCGCGGCGGCGACCGAGTCGCGCAGCCGCAGATAGTTCTCCGGATCGAAGAACATCTGGGTGATCGCGTAGTCTGCGCCGGCGCGGCACTTGTCCACGAAGTGCCCGATGTCGGTGTCCCAGTCGGTCGAGCGCGGGTGCATCTCGGGGAAGGCCGCGACGCCCACGCAGAAGTCGCCGGACTCCTTGATGAGCCGGACCAGGTCGGCGGCGTACCGCACGCCCTGAGGGTGCTCGACCCACTCGCCCATCGGGTCGCCGGGCGGGTCTCCGCGCACGGCGAGGATGTTCCGGATTCCGGCGTCCGCGTACTGGCCGATCATGTTGCGCAGTTCGGCGACGGAGTGGTCCACCGCCGTGAGGTGCGCGACCGGGGTGAGCGTGGAGTCGGAGGCGATCTGCTCGGTGGCCCCGACCGTTCCGGCGCGGGTGGATCCGCCCGCTCCGTACGTCACGGAGACGAAGCTGGGGGCTACCGCCTCGACCCGGCGCAGCGCGTTCCAGAGGTTCCGCTCACCCTTTTCGGTCCTGGGCGCGAAGAACTCGAACGAGTACGAAGTTTTGCCGGTCGCGAGCAGCTCACGCACGGTGGGTGCGTGATCCGTCCTGGTCGAAGCTGTGCCAAGGGCCATACCCGCAGGTTAACCAGGCCTCGGCGTGGCCCCAACAAAAGCAGGGGTTTTGTCCGTATTGCCAGATTGTTGTCCACCTATCGGACAACCGTGGACAGTCGTGGCCCAGCCCGGGACGGCTATACGGCGTACGCCCTGACCCTCTTCGCGAGCGCGGCCGCGGCGGCGGCCGGGTCGTCGGCCTCGGTGATCGCCCGTACGACCACGACCCTGCGGGCACCCGCGTCCAGCACCTCGTCGAGATTGCCCGCGTCGATGCCGCCGATCGCGAACCACGGCCGGTCCTGGCGCAGCCCGGCGGCGTACCGGACGAGGCCGAGGCCGGGGGCGTAACGGCCGGGCTTGGTGGGGGTGGGCCAGCAGGGGCCCGTGCAGAAGTAGTCCACGCCAGGCTCGGCGACGGCCGCGTCGACCTCCGCCTCACCGTGCGTGGAGCGGCCGACGAGGACGTCGGCGCCGAGGATCGCCCGGGCGGCCGGAACCGGCAGGTCACCCTGTCCCAGGTGCAGTACGCCGGCGCCGATGGCGTGGGCCACGTCGGCCCGGTCGTTCACGGCGAGCAGTTTGCCGTGCCTGCGGCAGGCATCGTCGAAGACCTGGAGGTGCTCCAGCTCCTCGCCGGCCTCCATTCCCTTGTCGCGCAGCTGCACGATGTCCACGCCGGAGGACAGGACGGCGTCCAGGAACTCCGGAAGGTCGCCCTGACGCTTTCGCGCGTCCGTGCACAGGTACAGCCGGGCATCGGCGAGCAGTGCGCGCTTCGTGGACGCGGGCATGGTGGTGTCCCCCCGTTGGTGGGCGGTGGGCGGGGGGGCGGCGGCCCCGGGCCCCCGGGGGGGTGT
>NZ_JBEXNQ010000034.1:0-54738 GCF_040611155.1 Streptomyces sp. NPDC002994 | reverse complement strand
GTACGGGCGCGCGGGGCTGCTGCACGATCGAGGACTCGCGCGACGCGCGCCGGGCCGCCGACGTCATCGGCATCCCCTTCTATGTCGAAGGCCCGTGCACCGCGTGCGGTTATGTCGGCAGAGGTCAGACGGCGAGCGCCTGGGCGCGCCGCTTCACCTCCGTGCCGCGATTCTCACTCAACGCCTGCGCCGGGCTACCGGGCAGGGTCGGGTCGGGAGTGAAGAGCCACTCGAGCATCTCTTCGTCGGAGAAGCCGTCGTCCCTCAGGAGCGTCAGGGTCCCTGCGAGACCCTTGACCACCTTGTCGCCGTCAATGAAGGCGGCAGGCACCTGAAGCGCCCGGTTCTCTCCACGGCGTACGGCGATCAGCTGGCCTTCCTTGACCAGCTGCCGGACGCGCGTCACCTCGACACCGAGCATTTCGGCGATGTCGGGGAGGTGGAGCCAGGCGGGGACGAGAGCATCGATCTTTGCGTCAATCTCGGTCACGGGACAAGCGTGCCACCTGGGACTGACAGCCGGTAGTCGGGGCCAGCCGTCCGGGCCGAGGTGACCGCCTAAAGGGTGGCGGACTTGAGCGGGACGGCCGGATCCGCGGCCCGCTCCGGGTCCAGCCGGACGCCCGACGCGATCAACCTGCGGCCCTGCGCGAGGTCGCGCGGCCGAGCCACGGTGAGCAGTGCGACGAGCGCCCCTTCGCGCAGCCAGCACACCGTCCAGGCGGCCTCGGCCGGGTCGCCGCGCCACACCGTCGTGTCGGCGTGGGCGTGGTGGCCCGCGTATTGCACGAAGCGGCCGAACTGCTCGGACCAGAAGTACGGGACGGGGTCGTAGTCCTGCGGTGTCTCGCCGGGGCTGTTCGCCGCGACGATGTTCGCCGCGACCGTGCGCGGCCCCTGGAGCGCGTTGTCCCAGTGGTGGACGAGCAGGCGTTCGCCGTAGCGGGCGGAGGGGAAGGAGGCGCAGTCCCCGACGGCGTACACGTCGGGCTGCGAGGTGCGCAGGCGCGCGTCGGCGGTGACGGAGCCGTCCGGGCCGAGCGCGATGCCGGAACCGGCGAGCCAGGCCGTCGCGGGCCTGGCACCGATGCCGACGACCACCGCGCCGGCCGCGAGCCGCCTGCCGTCGGCGAGGACGACCGTGCCGGGTTCGATCGCCGCGACGAGCGCGCCGGTGAGCAGTTCGGCGCCGCTCTCGGCGTACCAGGCGGCCATGGGCGCGGCGACCTCGGCGGGCATGGTGCCGGCGAGCGGCCGGTCCGCCGCCTCGACGACGGTCACCGCACAGCCGGCCTCGCGGGCGGCCGTGGTGAACTCAGCGCCGATCCAGCCGGCCCCGACGACCACGATGTCGTGCTTCCGGTCGAGCACGGGCCGCAGCCGGGCGGCGTCGTCGAGGGTGCGCAGGAGATGCACTCCCTGGATGCCTTCGCTGCCGGGCAGCGTGATGGGCACCGCTCCGGTGGCGAGGACCAGTACGTCGTACGGAACCGGGCCCGAGGGAGTGTCGATTTCGTGCGCCCCGGGGCGTACGCCCGTCACTTCGCGCCCCAGGTGGAGTTCGACGCCGAGCGCTTCGAAGTCGACGTCGAAGGCCGACTCCTCGGCCGTGCCGAGGAGCACCGCCTTGGACAGCGGCGGCCTGTCGTACGGCTGATGCGGCTCGGCGCCGATCAGCGTGACGGAGCCGTTCCAGCCCTGCTCGCGCAGGGCCACAGCGGTCTGCACGCCGGCCATTCCCGCGCCGACGATGACGACGCGCCGCTCTGCTGTCTGCCTCTGCCTCTGGTCGCTCACCCGGTCACTGTAGGGCGGCGTGTCCCGCTGCTCTCAAGACCACGAAGGAGAGATCTCTGACACACCGTCACACGGGCGGGGACGGCAGCTCCTCGACGACGCTCGTCCCGCTGCCCTCCTGGGACTCCCACGCCCAGGTCTCCTCCAGGCGCAGGCGCCCGTCGGGGAGGGCGACGACGGTGGACGTGCAGTGGCCCGACGAGGTGGTGCCGTCCTGCTTCAGCTGTACGTACCGGAAGTCCAGCGCGTCGCCCTCGCGCGTGCCGACAAGATGGCCCTGTACGACGTCGCCGCCGGCGTAGTCCGCCCAGATCCGGCCGTCCTGCTGGTGATACGTGAATCGGGTCTGTGTGCCCACCTGACCGGGGGCCTGGTCGGCGACCGGCGAGAGGACGAGTCCGTCGAGCGAGCGGGCCACTGGAGTTGCTCCCTTACAGCGCGTCGGGGCCGGGCATTAGGGTGGCCACGGTAAAGCACTCGCGGGAGTCCGGGCGTACCGGGCTGAGAGGGAGGCTGGGCGGCCTCCGACCGTACGAACCTGATCCGGGTCATGCCGGCGAAGGGAGGGGCTGGACGCCCATGTCGCGTACATCGGATACATCCGACACATCAGACGTCCTCGTCATCGGGGGCGGAATCATCGGCCTGGTCACGGCCTGGCGGGCGGCGCAGCGGGGGTTGCGCGTCGCTGTGGCCGATCCGGAGCCGGGCGGCGGGGCCGCGTGGGTCGCAGCCGGAATGCTCGCCGCCGTCACCGAGCTGCATTACGGCGAGCAGACGCTGCTCGGGCTCAATCTCGCGTCCGCGGAGCGCTATCCGGCGTTCGTCGCCGAGCTGGAGGCGGCGAGCGGGCAGGACACCGGTTACCGCTCGTGCGGCACGCTCGCGGTCGCGCTCGACACGGACGACCGCGCCCATCTGCGCGAGCTCCACGGGCTGCAACGCCGTTCCGGCCTGGAGTCGGAGTGGCTCACGGGGCGCGAATGCCGCCGCCTGGAGCCGATGCTCGCGCCGGGCGTGCGCGGGGGCCTGCGCGTGGACGGCGACCATCAGGTCGATCCGAGGCGGCTCGCCGCTGCCCTCCTGGCGGCCTGCGAGCGGGCCGGAGTGGCATTCCACCGCTGCTGGGTGGATCGGCTCTCTGTCGTACGGGAACGGGCCTGTGGGGCCGTACTGGCCGACGGGACGGACCTCGCGGCCGGCCAGGTGGTGCTGGCGGCCGGAAGCCTCAGCGGCAGGCTCGCGGGCGTACCCGAGGAGGTGCTGCCGCCGGTACGGCCGGTGAAGGGGCAGGTGGTGCGGCTGGCCGTGCCACCGGCGTACGCACCCTTCCTGAGCCGGACGGTGCGTGCGGTGGTGCGGGGCAGTCACGTTTATCTCGTGCCGCGCGAGAACGGCGAGCTGGTCGTCGGCGCGACGAGCGAGGAACTCGGCTGGGACACGACGGTCACGGCGGGCGGCGTGTACGAGCTGCTGCGCGACGCGCACGAGCTGGTGCCCGGGATCACCGAGCTGCCCCTCACGGAGACCCGCGCGGGGCTGCGGCCCGGCTCCCCGGACAACGCGCCGCTGCTGGGGCCGACCGCACTTCCGGGGCTTCATCTGGCCACTGGGCACTACCGCAACGGGGTACTGCTCACGCCGGTCACGGGCGATGCGATGGCCGCTGTGCTGACGGGCGGGGAGCTGCCTGAAGAGGCACGTGCGTTCAGCCCGCTGCGTTTCGCGCCGACACCGTCCGCCTTGACCCCCGCCTCCGTACCGCAGGAGCAGCCCGCATGACCATCTCCGTGAACGGCGAGACCCGTGAGGTCGTCGCCGGTACGACGCTGGGCGCGCTCGTCGCGACCCTCACCAAGGCCCCTTCGGGGGTCGCCGCAGCCCTCAACGAAACCGTCGTACCGCGGGGGCAGTGGGATGCCACCGAGCTCGGCGACGGTGACCGTATCGAAGTCCTCACCGCAGTCCAGGGAGGCTGAACCATGGCCGACGACCTTCTGACCATCGGCGACACGACGTTCTCCTCACGTCTGATCATGGGAACGGGCGGGGCGCCGAGCCTCGACGTACTGGAACGTTCACTTGTCGCGTCCGGGACCGAGCTGACGACCGTCGCGATGCGGCGGCTCGATCCGACGGTCCAGGGATCGGTACTTTCCGTTCTGGAGAAGCTCGGAATACGTGTGCTGCCGAATACGGCGGGGTGCTTTACGGCGGGCGAGGCCGTGCTGACGGCTCGGCTGGCGCGGGAGGCGCTGGGGACGGACTGGGTGAAGCTGGAGGTCGTCGCCGACGAGCGGACGCTGCTGCCCGACCCGATCGAGCTGCTGGAGGCGGCGGAGACGCTGGTGGACGACGGCTTCACCGTGCTGCCGTACACGAACGACGATCCGGTGCTCGCGCGGAAGCTGGAGGACGTGGGGTGTGCGGCGATCATGCCGCTGGGGTCGCCGATCGGGTCGGGTCTTGGCATCCGTAACCCGCACAATTTCCAGCTGATCGTGGAGCACGCGCGCGTGCCGGTCGTTCTGGACGCGGGAGCGGGTACGGCGTCGGACGCGACGCTGGCGATGGAGCTGGGGTGCGCGGCGGTGATGCTGGCGTCGGCGGTTACGCGGGCGCAGGACCCGGTGCTGATGGCGGAGGCGATGCGGCACGGGGTGGAGGCGGGGCGGCTGGCGTATCGGGCCGGCCGGATTCCTCGGCGCCACTTCGCCGAGGCGTCGTCGCCTGCGGCGGGCATGGCGACCCTGGACCCGGAACGCCCGGCGTTCTGACCGGTCCCCGGCCAACCGCTGCGCGGGGCCGTGACTGGGGCGCTGCCCCAGACCCCGCTCCTCAAACGCCGGAGGGGCTGGATAGTGCCCGCGTTGCGGCGACCATCCAGCCCGTCCGGCGTTTGAGGACACGCCCGTAGGGCGTCAGGGGGCCTGGGGGGCTTGCCCCCCAGTTCGGGAAGGGGCGGGGTGGGGAACAGGGCCGCCGCAGGCGTCAGCCCGGCCGCTGTCACAGGCGCGCTGCAATACCGCCCCGACCTCACCGCACCGGCAAGACCTGTCAGCGGCGGCTCGTAGACTCCACTCCGTGGATACGACCCTCCAGGACCCGCTCGTCGGGCACGTGCTCGACGGCCGCTACCGCATCGACGCGCGCATCGCCGTCGGCGGCATGGCCACGGTCTACCGGGCCGTCGACACCCGCCTCGACCGCGTGCTCGCCCTCAAGGTGATGCACCCCACCCTCGCCGCCGACGCCTCCTTCGTGGACCGGTTCATCCGGGAGGCGAAGTCGGTCGCCCGCCTCGCGCACCCGAACGTGGTCGGCGTCTTCGACCAGGGCACGGACGGGTCGTACGTCTACCTCGCGATGGAGTACGTCGCCGGCTGCACCCTGCGCGACGTCCTGCGCGAGCGCGGCGCCCTCCAGCCCCGCGCCGCCCTCGACATCCTGGAGCCCGTACTGGCCGCGCTCGGCGCCGCGCACCGCGCCGGCTTCGTGCACCGGGACATGAAGCCCGAGAACGTCCTCATCGGGGACGACGGGCGCGTCAAGGTCGCCGACTTCGGTCTCGTACGGGCCGTGGACACCGTCACCAGCACCACCGGGTCCATCCTCGGCACCGTCTCCTACCTCGCGCCCGAGCAGATAGAGCACGGCACCGCCGACACCCGCGCCGACGTCTACGCCTGCGGTGTCGTGCTGTACGAGATGCTGACCGGTGCCAAACCGCACACCGGCGGCACCCCCGCGCAGGTGCTCTACCAGCACCTGCACGAGGACGTGCCCGCCCCGTCCGCCGTCGTGCCCGGACTCGCCGTCGAGCTCGACGAGCTGGTCGCGGGCGCCACCGCACGCAACCCCGAGATCCGTCCGTACGACGCCGTGGCGCTCCTCGCGCAGGCCAGGGAAGCGCGCGCCACGCTCAGCGACGAACAGCTCGACGCCGTGCCGCCGCAGGCCCACGCCCAGGCGCACAACGGCGCGGAGGACCGTACGAGTGTCATTCCGCGGGCGATCACCGCAAGGCACGGCGAAAGGCACGGGGACGGCAACAGCGACGCCGCCGGCCTCAATCGCACCAGCCGGCTCCAGATGCCCGCGCCGCCGCCCGCGCCTCTGCGCCGGGCCCTCCCGCCCCGGCGCGGCGTCCTCGCGGCCGTCGTCGCCGTCCTGCTGCTCCTCGGGGGCGGCACCGGCGTCTGGTACATCAACTCCGGGCAGTTCACCCGCGTCCCCTCGCTCCTCGGCCAGACCGAGAAGGAGGCCGCCAAGCGGCTGTCCGCCGCCGGTCTCGACGTGAAGAAGGTCGAGCGCAAGTACAGCGCGACGTACGAACGCGGCACGGTCATGAACAGCGACCCGGCCTCCCGCGCCCGTATACGCGACAACGGGTCGGTCACGCTGGTCGTCTCACGCGGCCCCGAGACCGTGAAGGTCCCCGACGTCGAGGGCCTGCCGCTGGCCAAGGCCAAGAGTGAACTCAAGAAGGCCGGTCTCGCGCCCGGCATCGTCACCAGGACGTTCAGCGAGGACGTCCCGCAGGGCTCTGTCGTCAGTACGGACCCGGCCGCCGGCACCGAGCGGCGCCCGGACTCCGCGATCGCCGTCGTCGTCAGCAAGGGCTCCCCCGTGGAGGTCCCCGACGTGACCGGCGAGAGCGTGCAGGACGCCACCTCCGCACTGGAGGAGGCCGGATTCACCGTGAAGGTCGCGCCCGGGCGCATCACCTCCCAGGAGGAGGCAGGATCCGTCGCCAGGCAGTCCGCCGCCGAGGGCGCGGAGCTCGCCGAGGGCGACACCATCACGCTGACGGTCTCCAAGGGACCGCGCATGATCCCCGTGCCCGATGTGGTCGGTGACGACGTCGACGACGCGAAGAGCACGCTCGAAGAAGCCGGCTTCGAGGTTGAGGTCGACCGCCCCTTCCTCTCCTTCAGCGACAAGATCGCGAGCCAGTCGGTCGAGGAGGGCGACGAGGCTCCGGAGGGCAGCACCATCACCATCAGGACCAAGGGCCTGTAGGGGACAGGGGTACAGGGCGACAGGGAGACAGGGGCCACGCACCGTCCTGGCATGCTTGACGGCGATGAGCAACGCACCTTTCCCCTCCCGAAACCCCGTCGGCGGCCACGTCCCGGTGGCCGGCGGCCTCGCCACCAACGGTCTCGCGTACGCCCGTGAAATGGGCGCCGAAGCCGTTCAGGTCTTCGTCGCCAACCCGCGCGGCTGGGCGACGCCCTCCGGAAACCCGGCCCAGGACGAGCTGTTCCGCGCGGCGTGCGCCGCCGAACGGATACCGGCGTACGTCCATGCCCCGTACCTGATCAACTTCGGCTCGCACACCGAGGCGACCGCCGAGAAGTCCGTGGAGTCGCTGCGGCACTCGCTGCGCCGCGGTCGCGAGATCGGCGCGCTGGGCGTGGTGGTGCACACCGGCTCGGCGACCGGCGGGCGGCCGCGCTCCGAGGCGCTCGCGCAGGTACGCACCCACCTGCTGCCACTGCTGGACGAGCTGACGCACGACGACGACCCGTTCCTGCTGCTCGAATCGACGGCGGGGCAGGGCTCTTCGCTGTGCTCGCGCACCTGGGACTTCGGCCCGTACTTCGAGGCGCTCGACGCGCACCCCAAGCTGGGCGTGTGCCTCGACACGTGCCACATCTACGCGGCGGGACACGATCTCGCGGAGCCCGGCGGGATGAAGCAGACGCTGGACCTGCTGGTGGACACGGTCGGCGAGGGCCGGCTCAAGCTGATCCACGCCAACGACTCCAAGGAAGGCGTCGGCGCCCACAAGGACCGGCACGAGAACATCGGCTCCGGACACATTGGCGAGGAGCCGTTCCGGGAGCTGTTCTCGCACCCGGCGACCGAGGGCGTACCGCTGACGATCGAGACGCCGGGCGGCAAGGAGGGCCATGCGGCCGATGTGGCGCGGCTGAAGGAGCTGCGTGATTTCTGAGGGCTGCTGAAATCTCTTGAGGAATACCCCAGGGGGGTATAGCGTTCCTGTCTGTCGGCAGGACCGCTACCTGACTCTGGGGGATTCATGCAGCACGACGCGCACACACACGATATGCACCACGGGCACGAGGCGCAGGAGGGTCACGAAACTCACGAGGGCCACGAAGGCCACGAGGCGCATGGGGGCCACGGGGCGCATGGCGCTGACGCGGCCCACGCCGGTCACGGGGCACACGCCGGTCATGGCAAGGTCAGTTGGTCCATGGCCGCCCAGGCGACGCTCCACTGCCTCACCGGCTGCGCCATCGGCGAGGTGCTGGGCATGGTCATCGGCACCGCGCTCGGGTGGGGCAACATGCAGACGATGATCCTGGCGATCATCCTGGCGTTCTTCTTCGGTTACGCCCTGACCCTGCGCGGCATCCTCAAGGCCGGCGTCGACTTCAAGACCGCCTTCCGGGTCGCCCTCGCCGCCGACACCCTCTCCATCGCCGTGATGGAGCTGATCGACAACGGCGTGCTCGCACTGTGGCCCGGCGCGATGGACGCGCACCTGACCGACGGCATGTTCTGGGGCGTACTGGCCTTCGCGCTCTTCGCGGCCTTCATCATCACCACACCCGTCAACAAGTGGATGATCGGCCGCGGCAAGGGCCACGCGGTGGTCCACCAGTACCACCACTGACGACCTACAGCTCCGGGCCGTCCCCCGGCTCTTCCTGGTACGAGTACCGCTGCTCACGCCAGGGGTCGCCGACATTGTGATAGCCGCGCTCCTCCCAGAAGCCCCGGCGGTCCGCCGTCATGTACTCGACGCCCCGGACCCACTTGGGCCCCTTCCAGGCGTACAGATGCGGTACGACCAGGCGCAGCGGAAAGCCGTGCTCGGCGGTGAGCAGTTCACCGCCCTTGTGGGTGGCGAAAATGGTCCGCTCGGAAGTGAAGTCGGCGAGCCGCAGATTCGCGCTGAAGCCGTACTCGGCCCAGACCATGACATGGGTGACGCTCGGGGCGGGGGGCGCGAGTTCGACGAGCGTACGAGCGAGTACGCCACCCCATTCGGCCCCAAGCATGCTGAATTTCGTCACGCAGTGCAGATCGGCCTCGACCGTGGCGAACGGGAGCGCCGAAAACTGCTCGTGATTCCAGCAGTGCTTGTCACCGTCGGCCGTCGCGCCAAATATCCGGAACTCCCAGCGATCCGGCTTGAATTTGGGTACAGGACCGTAGTGGGTGACGGGCCAGCCACGCTGCAGCCGCTGTCCGGGCGGAAGCTCGGGCTGCTCTGATTCGTGACGTTCCCGGCTTTCCGGCTGACCCATGACTCCATGGTGACAGACGGCGAGGGGTGGTCATGACCAGGTGTGACCCGATTCAGGGCAACTCCTAATAAGCCTGCACTTACTGGACGCCTCTCACCCGCGATGCAAGGATGCGCGAAACCTGCCCAGTACCACGCCTGGAAGGAGCCTCTGCGATGCAGGGCGACCCCGAGGTCATCGAATTCCTCAACGAGCAGCTGACCGCCGAGCTGACTGCCATCAACCAGTACTTCCTGCACGCCAAGATGCAGGACAACTTCGGCTGGACGAAGCTCGCGAAATACACCCGGGCCGAGTCCTTCGACGAGATGAGGCACGCGGAGACACTGACCGACCGGATTCTCTTCCTGGACGGCCTGCCGAATTACCAGCGGCTCTTCCATGTGCGGGTGGGCCAGACCGTCACGGAGATGTTCCAGGCCGACCGGGAGATCGAGGTCGAGGCGATCGACCGCCTGAAGCGCGGCATCGAGGTGATGCGGGCGAAGGGGGACGTCACGTCGGCGAACATCTTCGAGGACATCCTCAAGGACGAAGAGCACCACATCGACTATCTCGACACCCAGCTGGAGCTCGTCAACAAGCTCGGCGAGTCGCTTTACATCGCCCAGCTGATCGAGCAGCCGGACAGCTGATCAATCGCTGATCAGGCCGCTTCCTGCAACGGCGCCTCGGCGAGTGCCGTCTCGCCCTGGTCGACCAGGGCGCGGCGCGGGCACGCGCCACGGCCGAGAAGCCCCTGGATCGTGCGTACGCAGGAGCCGCAGTCCGTCCCCGCCTTGCTCACCGACGCTATCTGGCGCGGCGTGCAGGCACCGGCAGCCGCGTGCTCCTTGATCTGCCGGTCTGTTACGCCGAAGCAAGAGCAGACGAACACGCGGAACACCTCCTGACACGGGTCTAGGGGTCCAGGGGGACGACTAATCGGTAAGGTCAACCTAACCTTACCCGCCGTCCCCCGCACGCAAAAGCCCCGCCCCGGATATGACTGTGGGGCGCGGATCACATTCGATCCGCGCCCCACAGGTGTTTCTTGCTTCTGCTGCTACTGCCTACTGGTCGCGGTACATCTCGGCGACCAGGAACGCCAGGTCCAGCGACTGGCTGCGGTTGAGCCGCGGGTCGCAGGCCGTCTCGTAACGCTGGTGCAGGTCGTCGACGAAGATCTCGTCGCCGCCGCCCACGCACTCGGTGACGTCGTCACCGGTCAGCTCGACGTGGATGCCGCCCGGGTGCGTACCGAGGCCCTTGTGCACCTCGAAGAAGCCCTTGACCTCATCGAGCACGTCGTCGAAGCGACGCGTCTTGTGGCCGGAGGCAGCCTCGTAGGTGTTGCCGTGCATCGGGTCGGTCACCCACGCCACAGCGGCGCCGGAGGCAGTGACCTTCTCGACCAGCTCGGGGAGCTTGTCGCGGACCTTGTCGGCGCCCATCCGGACGACGAAGGTCAGCCGGCCGGGCTCGCGGTCCGGGTCGAGCTTGTCGACGTAACTGAGCGCCTCGTCGACCGTGGTCGTCGGGCCGAGCTTCACACCGATCGGGTTGCGGATCTTCGACGCGAACTCGATGTGCGCGCCGTCGAGCTGGCGGGTGCGCTCACCGATCCACAGCATGTGACCCGATACGTCGTACAGGTGGCCCGTACGCGAGTCGACCCTGGTCAGGGCGGTCTCGTAGTCCATGAGCAGCGCTTCGTGCGAGGCGTAGAACTCGACCGTGCGGAACTCGGCGGGGTCGGTCCCCGCGGCCTTCATGAAGTTCAGCGCGTTGTCGATCTCGCGGGCCAGCTGCTCGTAACGCTGACCGGAGGGGGACGACTTCACGAAGTCCTGGTTCCAGGCGTGCACCTGGCGCAGGTCCGCGTAACCGCCGGTGGTGAAGGCGCGTACGAGGTTCAGCGTCGAGGCGGACGCGTGGTACATCCGCTTCAGCCGCTCGGGGTCCGGGATCCGGGCCTTCTCGGTGAACTCGAAGCCGTTGACCGAGTCACCGCGGTAGGTCGGCAGGGTGATGCCGTCGCGGGTCTCGGTGTTCTTGGAGCGCGGCTTGGAGTACTGGCCGGCGATCCGGCCCACCTTCACGACGGGCACGGAGGCGGCGTATGTCAGTACCGCGCCCATCTGGAGAAGGGTCTTGAGCTTGTTTCGGATGTGGTCGGCGGATACGGCATCGAAGGCCTCGGCACAGTCGCCACCCTGCAACAGGAACGCCTCGCCCTTGGCGACGGCTCCCAGTCGGGCGCGCAGCTGATCGCACTCGCCCGCGAAGACGAGCGGCGGATACGACTCGAGGTCCGCGATCACATCGCGCAGAGCCTCGGCATCGGGGTACTCAGGCTGCTGCGCCGCGGGAAGGTCTCGCCAGGTGTTGCCACCGTTAGGGGTGGTCTTAGCGTTCACGGTCACCTCGCCAACATTACGTCCTCAGCCCCGCTGTCCACGCCCTGGCCCACCAGATGAGACAGACGTGACAGACGTTACAGACGCGACAGTCCTGACAGCCGTGGCGCGCTCCCCCGCGCTGGGCGCGGCCAGCGCCAGCCTGCGGTGGGTGCGGCGCACCATGGCGCGGGCCATGAGGGGGTGCACCCGGCGCACGACACCCCAGTAGAGCCGCCCGCGCACGGTGTCGGCCTTCGCCACCGTGCTGAGCGTCACGTACCGCTCGTCGACCAGGATCGAGGCCCGCGCTTGCACGCCCGCCGTGTCGACATTCATCAGCAGCTCGCCGCCCTCGCGCGCCACGACGGGGAAGGCGTCCCGCAGGATTCCCGTCCAACTGTCCGGATCGCGCGGCATTCCGGGCAGCAGCTCCATCCGGTACGCGTCCTGATAGCCGGGCCGGTCGATGGCCGTCCGGATCAGCCGGGCGCTCTCCGGGATCTCGACCGCGACCGCCCTGCCCCATGCCAGCCGGTTGAGCAGCCGCACCCAGGGCGACCACCGCACGGGACGCTCCACGCCACCGGCCGCGACCCGCTCGATGTTGTCGAAGACCTCCTCGACCACCGTGCCGTGGACCGCCTTGACCACGGTCAGCCACAGCAGAAACTTGCCGCCCCGCAGGTCCTGCTCCAGCACGTGCCGTACGACGCAGCGCTCCGGGCCGAGCGGCTCCACCGTCATCTCGTGGAAGCCGTTGTCGGGCGCCGCGAAGGTGAAGCGGACATGGCGGCCCGGTTCGTACGCCGAGACGCTGTAGCGGACGGGACCGTGGCCGCCGACGGCGCCCAAGGCGAGCGGGCGGTCGAAGCGCATCGGTTCCCAGGCCGGCGTGGGAAAGATCGGGTCGCCCTCGGCGGAGAGTCGGTCGAGCAGGGCGCCCACCGCTTCCGCGGGGGCCTGGACGGTGCGTTCGTGGACATCGCGGATCGCACTCATGACGAACCTCCATACGCTGGCGTATGGTCAACCGTACGGTACCGTACGGTCATGGCACAACGGCAGCAGAGGAAGCCCCGGCTGAGCGCGCAGGACTGGGCGGACGCGGCGCTCACCGCGATCGGCGAAGGCGGTCTCGCGGCCGTCGCGGTGGAACCGCTCGCCGCCCGGCTCGGCACCACCAAGGGCAGCTTCTACTGGCACTTCACCAACCGGGAAGCGCTCATCGAGGCCGCGCTCGCCCGCTGGGCCGAGACCGACACCGAGGCGGCCATCGCCGAGATCGAGACCGAGCCCGACCCCGCCTCCCGCATCCGCCGGCTCTTCACCGAGGCCATCAAGTCGGCCGTCGCAGACCCCCTGGAGGTCTCCCTGCTGGCCACCGCCTCCCACCCGCAGGTCGCGGCGGCGCTGCGACGGGTGACCGAGCGCCGGGTCGGCTACGTGGCCCGGCTCTTCGCCGACCTCGGCTTCCCGGAGCCGGAGGCACGCCGCCGCGGACTTCTGGCGTACAGCGTCTACCTCGGACACAGCCAGCTGGGACACGCCGCCCCTTCCGTACTTCCCGAGGGCGACGAGCTGGCCTCGTACCTGGACGCGGCGCTCGACGCCCTGATGAGGCCCTGATGAGACGCCGACGCCTCGGTGAGACACGCGTGACGCGCCTGGTCGATTCCGCTAGGGTGCGGAGCATGTTCGCGCAGACGACTCAGACCTGGTGGTGGACCGCTCATCCGGCGGCCCACTGACAATCGCGCGCACACTGAATCGCGAAGGCCGCCCGAGGGGCGGCCTTTGGTGTTTCCAGGGGCTGTTCCTCTCCACCCGGACTCCACATCGGGCTCCACCCGGAAGGAACACCACCGATGCTCATCAGCACCCTCCTCGACGACACCCGCCCCTTCGCGCTGCTGCGCAGGCGGACCCCCGGCCATGACCACGACACGGTCGAGCTGCTGATCGGCGACGTGCACGAGGCCGCGCGCCTCGCCGACATCCCGGCCGGCGCCGACGACATGCCCGTGCTCGCGCTGGTGCCGTTCCGGCAGATCAGGGAGCGCGGGTTCGACGTACGCGACGACGGGACGCCACTGAGTGTGCTGGTCTCCGACGAGACCTACGCGCTGCCGCTCGACGACGTCCTCGCGCAGCTGCCCACCCACGACGTGCGCGTGCGGGGCGGGGCCTTCGACGTCGGCGACGAGGAGTACGCCGGGATCGTACGGCGGGTCATCGAGGACGAGATCGGGCGCGGCGAGGGCGCGAACTTCGTCATCCGTCGTACTTTCGAGGGCGAAATCCGGGGCTTCTCGCGAACGGACGCACTGGCGCTCTTCCGGCGACTGCTCGCCGGTGAGCGAGGCGCGTACTGGACCTTCGTCGTGCACACCGGGGAACGCACGCTGGTCGGCGCGAGCCCCGAGGTGCACGTGCGGATGAGCGGCGGAACAGTCGTGATGAACCCGATCAGCGGTACGTACCGCTACCCGGCGGACGGGCCGAGCACAGAGGGTCTGCTGGACTTCCTCGACGACGGCAAGGAGACCGCCGAGCTCTCGATGGTCGTCGACGAAGAGCTCAAGATGATGTGCACCGTCGGCGACAGGGGCGGGGTCGTGATCGGTCCCCGGCTCAAGGAAATGGCCCATCTCGCGCACACCGAGTACGAGTTGCGGGGCCGGTCTTCCCTCGATGTGCGCGAGGTACTGAAGGAAACGATGTTCGCGGCGACGGTCACCGGGTCGCCGGTGCAGAACGCCTGCCGGGTCATCGAGCGGTACGAGCCCGGGGGCCGGGGCTATTACGCGGGCGCGCTGGCCCTCATCGGCCGTGACGCGGGCGGGGCCCAGACCCTGGACTCGCCGATCCTGATCCGCAGCGCCGACATCGCGGCCGACGGCCGGCTGCGGGTGCCGGTCGGCGCGACGCTGGTGCGCGACTCGGACCCGCGCAGCGAGGTCGCCGAGACGCACGCGAAGGCGGCGGGGGTGCTGGCGGCGCTGGGGGTGCGTCCCGGCAGGCCGGCGGGCGAGGGAGTACGGCCGAAGCTGGCCGACGATCCGCGCGTGCGGGAGGCGCTGGACTCGCGACGGGCGTCGCTCGCGCCGTTCTGGCTGCGGATGCAGGAGCGTACGCCGGCCCTGAGCGGGCACGCGCTGGTGATCGACGCGGAGGACACCTTCACGGCGATGCTCGCGCATCTGCTGCGGTCGTCGGGGCTGGAGGTGAGCGTACGACGGTACGACGAGCCCGGCCTGCGGGAGGCGGCGCTCACGCACGAGGGGCCTGTGGTGCTCGGCCCGGGTCCCGGTGACCCGTCCGACGCGGGCGATCCCAAGATGCGGTTCCTGCGGGGGCTGGCTGCGGAACTGGTGCGCGGGCATCGCCACGGAGTGCTCGGGGTGTGCCTGGGGCATGAGTTGCTGGCGGCGGAGTTGGGGCTGGAGATCGTGCGTAAGCGGGTGCCGTACCAGGGGGCGCAGACCCGGATCGATCTCTTCGGGCGGCCGGAGACCGTCGGCTTCTACAACAGCTTTGTCGCTCACTGCGACGGGGAGCAGGCGGCGGAGCTGGCGGCGCACGGGATCGAGGTGGCGCGCGACGAGCACTCCGGCGAGGTGCACGCGCTCCGTGCGCCTGGCTTTGCGTCCGTACAGTTCCACCCGGAGTCGGTGCTGACGCTGCGCGGCGCGACCCTGCTCACGGACCTGCTGACGCCGTCGCTGCTGGGCCGGCGGTAGGGACCTGCCGTTGGGCCGCTGCGCGGGGCTTTCCCCAACCCGCCCCTTCCCGAACTGGGGCTCCGCCCCAGACCCCGCTCCTCAAACGCCGGAGGGGCTGGATAGTGCCGCGTTGCGGCAACCATTCAGCCCGAAGGGCGTCCCGGGGGTCTGGGGGCTTGCCCCCAATTCGGGAAGGGCGGGTCGGGGAAAGCCCGCGCAGCGGCAGCGGCACGCTCAGCCGAAGAAGACGCCGACCTCCGCGTAGAGCTCCGGATCCACCGTCTTCAGACGCGCCGTCGCCTCCCCCATCGGCACCCGCACGATGTCCGTCCCCTGCAGCGCGACCATCTTCCCGAAGTCCCCGTCCCGCACGGCCTCGATCGCGTGCAGCCCGAACCGCGTCGCCAGCCACCGGTCAAAGGCGCTCGGCGTACCGCCGCGCTGCACATGCCCCAGCACGGTCGTGCGCGCTTCCTTCCCCGTCCGTTTCTCGATCTCCTTGGCCAGCCACTCCCCCACGCCCGAGAGCCGCACGTGCCCGAACGAGTCGAGCGTGCCGTCCTTGAGCACCATCTCGCCGTCCTGCGGCATCGCGCCTTCCGCGACCACGACGATCGGCGCGTACGACGCCTTGAAGCGGGACGTGATCCAGCCGCACACCCGCTCGACGTCGAAGCGCTGCTCCGGGATGAGGATGACGTTCGCCCCGCCCGCCAGGCCCGAGTGCAGGGCGATCCAGCCCGCGTGCCGGCCCATGACCTCGACGACCAGGACGCGCATGTGCGATTCGGCGGTCGTGTGGAGGCGGTCGATCGCCTCGGTCGCGATGCCGACGGCGGTGTTGAAGCCGAAGGTGTAGTCGGTGGCGGACAGGTCGTTGTCGATGGTCTTCGGTACGCCGACACACTGGATGCCGTACTCGTCGGACAGCCGGGTGGCCACGCCCAGCGTGTCCTCGCCGCCTATCACGATGAGCGCCTCGACCTCGTGCTTGGCGAGGTTCTCCTTGACCCGGCGGATGCCGTTCTCCGCCTGGAGCGGGTTGGTGCGCGAGGAGCCGAGGATGGTGCCGCCACGGGGCAGGATGCCGCGTACGGCCGGAATGTCGAGCCGTACGGTGTCGCCTTCGAGCGGTCCGCGCCACCCGTCCCGGAAGCCGGTGAAGTCGTAGCCGTACTCCTGGACGCCCTTGCGGACGACGGCGCGGATGACCGCGTTGAGCCCGGGGCAGTCGCCACCCCCGGTCAGTACTCCGACCCGCATGAAATTGTCCCTTCGCCACATTCAGCGGAAGTGCCGTGTCGCCGCCACGCTAGTGGTGACTCAGGTCACAGCGACATGGGGCGTCGGGCAATTCAGGGCTCGTACTAAGCGTCGTCGAGGCCGCGTTCGATCGCGTAGCGGACGAGCTCCACGCGGTTGTGCAGCTGGAGCTTGCCGAGGGTGTTCTGCACGTGGTTCTGAACGGTGCGGTGCGAGATCACCAGGCGCTCGGCGATCTGCTTGTACGACAGGCCCTTGGCGACCAGCCGCAGCACCTCGGTCTCGCGATCGGTGAGCTGCGGCGCCTTCGGCTCGTTCGAGGAGGAGGCGGGGAGGGGATCCGAGGCCAGCCGCCGGTATTCGCCGAGGACCAGGCCCGCCAGCCCCGGCGTGAAGACCGGGTCGCCGGCGGCCGTGCGCCGTACCGCGTCGATGAGCTCGTCGGGCCCCGCCGACTTCAGCAGATAGCCCGTCGCCCCCGACTTCACCGCTTCCAGAACGTCGGCGTGCTCGCCACTCGCGGACAGCACCAGGACACGCAGGGCCGGGTCGGCGCCGACGAGCTCCTTGCAGACCTGGACGCCGGGCATGCCAGGGAGGTTGAGGTCCAGGACGAGGACCTGGGGTCCGACGGCCAGGGCGCGGCGTACCGCCTGTGGCCCGTCGCCCGCCGTGGCGACCACGTCGAAGCCCGCCGCGTCGAGGTCGCGGGCGACCGCGTCCCGCCACATCGGGTGGTCGTCGACCACCATGACCCTGATCGCCTGCTGTTCGTCGCTCATCGCGCCTGTCCTGCCTTCCCCCGTGGAACCTTCAGTTCAACTTCCGTGCCCTGACCCGGTACGGAGATCAGCTCGGCGGTGCCGCCGATGTCCCGCAGCCGCCCGCGGATCGACAGGGCGACGCCCAGGCGCCCCTCCCCCTCGGCCTGCGCGAGCCGCCCTTCCGGAATCCCCGGACCGTCGTCCCGTACCGTCACGATCACTTCTTCCGGCCAGTCCTCGACCAGAATCCACGCCTGGGCGTCTTCCCCGGCGTGCCTGCGCACATTGTCCAGTGCGGCACTGACAGCCGCCGCGAGCTCCATGGCCGCCGCCGCGTCCAGCAGCACCGGAGCGCCCGGCTCGGCGAAGCTGACCTTCGATCCGGCGTGCGGGGCGAGCAGGGAGCGCAGGTCGCAGGGGCGCGCGCCGCGCCCACCGCCGTCGTCATCGTCGTCGACCTCGACCGTACGGACCACCGCACCCTGCGCCGCATCCTCCGAAGCGCGCGTCGCCGGTACAAGCCCGCTCGACACCAGGGTGCGCAGGGCCACTTCCTGCTCCCCGGCCATCCTGCCGAGCTCGGCCGCCTCGCCGCCGAGCGCGGTGCCGCGCCGCTGCACCATGGCGAGCACCTGGAGCACGCTGTCGTGGATGTCGCGGGCGAGGCGTTCGCGCTCGCGGGTCGCGGCCTCGATCTCCAGGGCGCGGGCGAGGGTGCGTTCGGAGGCGCGGGCGACCTCGACGACGTAACCGATCGCGATGGAGGCGACCCACACCAGCAGGACGTTGTGGAGGGTGTCCTGGCTGGGGTGGCCGCGTTCGACGATGTTGGCGGCGGCGACGAAGGAGGAGGCGAAGGCCGCCCAGCGCCAGCCGCCCTTGATGGCGAACGCGAGGACGGAACCGGCGGTCCATATCGACGGCAGGGTGGGGCCGTCGATCTGCTGCGCGTGGAAGTCGGCGACCGGGGTGAGCATGACGCCGGTGAGGGCGATGGTGAGATCGGCGACGAGGAAGGGCTTGGTGCAGCTCGCCGCGTTCGCCACCTTGGGAAGCGTGACGAGGGTCCAGACGAACATCACGGCGAGGAATGCGACGGCCACCCACGGGCGCTCGAAGTTCTCCCGCGTGAAGACGAACAGGAGCACCGCGTAGAGCATCGTCAGGACGCGGTAGGCGGTGAGCGCACGCCACAGCGGCTGCTCGACCGACATGCGCACGACACGCTCGCGCTGAGCCTTGGCCATCATTCCCCCACCCCGGACGGACGCGGCTAAGCGCCGGCCCGTTCCGCCTTCTCGGCCTTGGCCGCCTTCTCCGCCTTGGCGGCCTTCTCCGCGTCGGCGATCTGGCGCTTCGCCGCCGTCGCGTAGATGTCGACGTACTCCTGGCCGGAGAGCTTCATGATTTCGTACATGACCTCGTCGGTCACCGACCGCAGGATGAACCGGTCGCTGTCCATGCCGTGATAGCGGCTGAAGTCCAGCGGCTTGCCGATCTTGATCCCCGGGCGCATCAGCTTGGGCACGACCTTGCCGGGCGGCTGGATCTTCTCGGTGTCGATCATCGCGACCGGGATCACGGGCGCACCGGTGGCAAGCGCCACGCGGGCCAGGCCGCCCGGCTTGCCGCGGTAGAGACGGCCGTCCGGCGAACGGGTGCCCTCCGGGTAGATGCCGAAGAGGCCACCGCCCTTGATGACGTCGATGCCGGCCTTGATCGCCGCCTCACCCGCGCCGCGAGCACCCGAGCGGTCCACCGGGAGCTGGCCGACGCCCTTGAAGAACGCGGCGGTGAGCTTCCCCTTCACACCGGGCGAGGTGAAGTACTCGGCCTTGGCGATAAAGGTGACCTTGCGGTCGAGGACCGCGGGCAGGAAGAAGGAGTCCGAGAAGGACAGGTGGTTGCTCGCGAGGATCGCGGGGCCCTCGGCGGGAATGTTCTCGAGGCCCTCCACCCAGGGCCTGAAGGCAACCTTCAGTGACCCTCCGATGGAGAACTTCATTGCGCCGTAGATCAACCGAGTGCCTTCCCTTGTCTGTCGACATGACCATAACCCGTGGCGGGCCTGCCCTCTCTACCGACAAGGCGGCCCGACGGACCTGGTCGGTGTCGGTCCGGTCGCGTACGGTGAAGTACATCTTCGCGCCCCCCTTCGCAGTCCAGGACTTCACACTCGGAGTCGGACTCACACTCATGAACAGGAGACCCCGGTGCCGGTCCTTCCTGGAGCCGAGCCGTTCCGCCACGAGGGCGGAGAGGTCGGCGTCCTCCTCTGTCACGGCTTCACCGGTTCCCCGCAGTCGCTGCGCCCCTGGGCGGACCATCTGGCCGAGCGCGGCCTGACCGTCTCTCTTCCGCTGCTGCCCGGGCACGGCACCCGCTGGGAGGACATGCAGCTCACGGGCTGGCAGGACTGGTACGCGGAGGTGGACCGCGAGCTGCGCGTACTGCGCGAGCAGTGCGGCCAGGTCTTCGTGTTCGGGCTCTCGATGGGCGGGGCGCTGACACTGCGGCTGGCCGCGAAGCACGGGGACGCGATCTCCGGGATCGCCGTGGTCAACCCGGCGAACAAGGTGCACGGCCTGTCGGCGTACGCGCTGCCGGTCGCGCGCCATCTCGTACGTACGACAAAGGGGCTGCGGAGCGACATCGCGAAGGCGGGGGCGGAGGAGGTCGGTTACGACCGCGTCCCGCTGCACGCGGCGCACTCCGTGCGGAACTTCTTCCGGCTCGTCGACGCGGAGCTGCCCCAGGTGACGCAGCCGATGCTGCTGCTGCACAGCCCGCAGGACCATGTGGTGCCGGCGGCGGACTCGGCCCGGATCCTCAGCCGGGTCTCGTCGACCGACGTTACCGAGGTCCTGCTGGAACAGAGCTACCACGTCGCGACGTTGGACCATGACGCGGAGCGGATCTTCGACGAGAGTTATGCGTTCATCGGCCGCCTCGCTCCGAGTGTCGGGAAGAAGGGGAGCACGACCGGTGGCTGAGCACGACGCGGAGCCTGCGGGCCGCGAGGAAGAGCGGGAGCCGGACGAGACGGCGGGGGCGTCCGGGGCTGCCGCCTCCGGCGAGTCCGCCGGGGAGTCCGTCGGGGAGTCCGTCGACGAGGACGCGGTGTGGGCCGCGATCGTCGCCGGGTACGGCGAGGAGCCGCCGGACCCGCCGGGTGCGAAGCCGTTCAAGTCGATCGACGACCTCTTCCTGCCGGAGGACGACATCAACAGCACGGGCGGCGACCGCCCGAAGAAGTCGCTCAAGAAGGACGCCGAGGCCGCCGAGGCCGCCGACGCGGCGGCCGACGGGGACGAGCCTGCCGCCGCCCCGGACGCGGACGGGGAGGCGGACCCTGACCCGGACCGGGACAGACCCCTGGGCAGCTCCGTCGTCTTCGCGCCCGGCGTCGGCGGCAGCGGCCCGCGAAGCTACTCGCTGGCGGAGCCGGGCGACGACGACCTCGACGAGAACGACGAGGGCCACTTCGTCCCGCCGGAGCCTCCCCCGCTGCCGCCCGCCGACACCACGGCGCGGTTCGCCTGGCTCGCGGTCATCGGGGGTCCGGTGCTGCTGCTCACGGCGGTCCTGTTGCAGTGGGACATGACGTGGTGGATGACGACGCTGGGCGTCGGCGGCTTCCTGGGCGGATTCGGCACGCTGGTCGCGCGGATGGCGCACGGTGACGACGAGGACGACGATCCGGGGCGCGGCGCGGTCGTCTGAAGCGCGTCCCGCTCAGCGGCACTATTCAGCCCCTCCGGCGTTTGAGGAGCGGGGTCTGGGGCGGAGCCCCAGTTCGGGCCCCGCCCCACCCCCGCGCCTAGGACGCGGGAACGCGCAGTGCCGCCAGTACCGGCAGGTGGTCCGTGGCCGCGCGTACGTCCGCCTCCGGGAGGCCCAACGGGACGCCGCAGCCCAGGACTTCGATCCCCGGCGTCGCGAAGACCGCGTCGATACGCTGGTGAGGGTTCTCCGGGGTCGACGTGTACTCGCCGCCCCACGGCTTCACCGCCCAGCAGTCCTGGAGCTCCCCCGCCAGCCGGCGGAACGTCCGGCCGTCGGGGCGTTCGTTGAGGTCGCCGCCCGCCACCGCGTGCGGTACGTCCATCTGCTGCAGCCGGTCGAGCAGCATCCCGCCCTGCGCGTACCGCTCCTCCCGCTGGAGGCTCAGGTGACAGCTCAGTACGCCGAGCCTCGCGCCCCCGATCCGCACCACCGCCGTCGCGAACCCCCGCCGGTGCAGCCCCGGCGTACGCGGAAGCAGCACATCCTCCGTACGCTCCACTGTCACCCGCAGCGAACTCAGCAGCAGCGGGCCCGCAGCGGTCGCTCCGCCGCCGAGCGTCACCAGGTCGCTGTGGGCGGCCAGCCACGCCGCGTGCTTTCGCCAGCGGAAGAACCGCGGCGCCTCCTGCACGAGCACAAGGTCGGGCTCACAGGCACTGATCACCCGGGCCAGCGCCTCGCGGTCGTCGCGCATCGAGCGGATGTTGTAGCTGAGAACACGGATCACGGCCGAACCGTCAGGCTCGGTACGGGACTCGGGCAGCGTACTGATCGGGCTCGTCGCCATGTGGATCACGATACGGAAATGCCCGCCGCACCCCAAGGGGGCACGGCGGGCACACAGGCAACGGCGTCAGCCCTGGCGCGCCAGGTCCGCCGCGCCGACCAGCCCGGCCTTGCCGCCCAGCTGAGCGGCGAGCACCTGCGCGTGCGGACGCCACTGGCCGCCGATCAGCCAGCGCCGGAAGGACTTGCGGATCGGGTCGAGAACGAGCTCGCCCTCGTCCGAGACGCCGCCGCCGACGATGAACGCCGACGGGTCGAAGAGCGAGGCCAGGTCGGCCAGGCCCGCGCCCGCCCAGCGGGCCAGCTCGCGGAACGCGTCGACGGCCACCGGGCAGCCCTGGCGGGCGGCGGCGCTGATGTGCTTGCCCTCGATGCCGCCGACCGTACCGTCGCCGAGGGCGAGGAGGATCTGGGCGTTCTCGGGGGTCGCGTTGGCGCGCTGCTTGGCGTAGCGGACGAGGGCTCGCCCGGACGCGTACTGCTCCCAGCAGCCCTGGCTTCCGCAGCCGCACAGCAGGCCGTCGGGGACGACCCGGATGTGGCCGAACTCGGCGGCCACGCCGAAGCGTCCGCGCCGGAGCTTGTTGCCGATGATGATGCCGCCGCCGAGGCCGGTGCCGAGAGTGATGCAGATGACGTCTTCGTGGCCCTGGCCGGCGCCGAACTTGTACTCGCCCCAGGCCGCCGCGTTCGCGTCGTTCTCGACGACGACCGGCAGCCCGACGCGCTGCTCGACCTTGTCCTTCAGCGGCTCGTGCCGCCAGTTGATGTTCGGCGCGAAGAGGACGGTGGCACGCTTGTCGTCGACGTACCCGGCGGCGCCGATGCCGACCGCCTCGATCTGGTGGCCCTTGCCGGCCTCGGAGACAGCCGCGCAGATCGCGTCGACGATGCCTTCGGCGGTCGGCGGCGTGGGCACCTTGTGCGTGTCGAGAATGGTGCCCTCTTCGTCGACCACGCCTGCCGCGATCTTCGTGCCGCCGATGTCGACGCCGATGGTGAGTCCCATGTGTCCCTCAGTTTTCGGTCGAGCCCCGCTAGGGCCAACCGTACCCGAGGCGCAGCTCAGTCCAGGTCGATGTGCGTGCTGGACGAGGGGCCTTCGGGGCCGTCGTCGCCGTCGTTCTTACGGTCCGTCGGCTGCGCGGGGCCGCGGGTCCAGCGGCCCTCCTGACCCTGTACGGCGGAGCGGTAGGCGGCGAGCAGTTCGTTGCCGGCGGCGGCCAGGTGGTCGAAGACCTCGGGGTTGCGCTCTATGACCGGCTCGACGGCGGACTTCGCCTGGTTGATCAACTGGTTGACCGTGCCCTGCGCGGCCATGCCGGGCAGAGCCGACTGGAGCGAGGTGACCTTGTCGGCGACGGCGTCGAGGAGCTTGCGCAGCTCCTCGGCGGCGGACCCGGGCTGCGCCCCACCGCTGCCGCTCTCGGCGCGACGGCGGGCCTTCTCGGCGGCGAGGTCCTCGGCGCATGCCTTCGCCCACGCGTCGGCGTCGGGGGCCTCGGCGGGCTCGGGCGACGGGCCCTCGGTGACATCGCTCATGGCGGACTCCTGCGGCAGGACGGCGGTTCGTACGGCACGTACGCCTCGTACCACCGACGTTACCCGAACGGCGGCACGCGGTTCACTTGGTCTGCGGCCACAGCTGCGGGTCCGGCGTGAACCGCACCCTCAGTACGCCGCCGGTCAGTCCCGCGCCCGAGACGTCGCAGCGGCGCAGGGCGGACGGCAGGGTCAGGATCCGGCGGAACCCACCCGCGTCGAGTACGAGTTCGTCGCCTCGGCGGACCAGGCCGAGCTCTTCCTTGACGGCCCCGGGGAGCGGCAGGTGCCACACGAGTACGCCATCCTCGGCGAGCCGGTCCTCCACGGGCCAGGGGTCCGCCGCGTCCTCGCTCCCCGGCTCCAGCGCCAGGGCCCCGTCGGCGGCCAGCGCGTCCAGGTCGTCGAGGCCGCGCGGGTCACCGCCGAGGTGGCGCACCTCGCGGACCGGCGCCATGGGCCGCCACTCGCCGTGCCACTCGGCCAGGCACTTCTGCTGCTGGGCGGCGAGCGTCGCGAGCCAGGTGTCCGGGGAGTCCTGCGGCAGGGTCCGGTTCGCGGTGACGGTCTCGACGCGGAGGCCGAAGAGGGCCAGTCCGGTGCGGGCGGTGCGCAGGGCGTCGGCTCCGGCGGGTCCGGGCTCGGCGACCAGCCGTACGGTCGTGCCGGGGTCCGCGAGCAGCGCCTCCACGGCGGCCAGCTCCCCGTCCCAGCGGGCGGCCGTCTCGTACAGCCACTGTGCGGGCATCGGGACGCCCGCGAGCTGGGCGAGCATGGGCCGCAGCGCACGGGCCGCCTGGCGCTCGGGCGGAAGCAGCCGGCGCAGGTAGCGGCGCAGCTGCTCGGGGAGCGCGAGGGCGTCAAGGGCGGCGTGCAGCGGCGGCAGGTCGACGACGACGAGGTCGTACGCCCCGGAACCACCCCCAGCGCCTTCACCGCACGTGCGCAGTGCGCGGAGCAGTGCGAATGGTTCGCTGCCGGGCAGTTCGGTCAGTTCCTCGGCGGCCAGGCGGTTGGCGCCGAGCAGGTCGAGTACGGAGCCGGCACGCTCCTGGAGGGCGAGGAGTTCGGCGCGGAAGTGGGCGCCGGAGTCGACCCGCGCGGCCCACAGGCCCGGCGCGGCCTCGGCCGGTGCGGAGCCGGTGGTTATACCCAGGGCCGCGCCCAGGGTGTCCGCCGGATCGGTGGACAGGACCAGGACGTGCTGCCCGCGCCGCGCGGCCGCCAGGGCGGTCGCCGCGGCGACGGTGGTGCGGCCCGCGCCGCCGGGGCCGGTGACGAGGACCGTACGCATCAGGACATCAGGCCTTCGGCCGGCTCGGGTTGCTCTCGACGCGCTTCTTCAGGCCCGCCAGAGCGCGGTCGATGATGACCTTCTCGGCCTTGCGCTTGATCATGCCGAGCATCGGGATCTTGACGTCGACGGTCAGTTGGTAGGTGACCTGGGTACGGTCGCCGCCGCCCACTGCCGCGAGGCTGTACGAGCCGTCGATGGCCCGCAGCATCTGCGACTTGACCAGCGTCCAGCTGACCTCGTGGTCGCCGGTCCAGGTGTACGCGAGGGTGTGGTCGTCCTTGATCGCGCCGGCGTCCAGCAGCAGGCGTACCTGCTCGGCGCGGCCCTTGGCGTCGGTGGCCAGGACCTCGGCCTCCTTCACCTCGCCGGTCCACTCCGGGTAGCGCGCGAAGTCGGCGATCACGCCCATCACGTCGGCCGGTGCCGCCTCGATCGTGATGCTCGAGCTGGTGTGTTCCGCCATCGCTGTGGCTCCTCCAGTGCGGTTCCGGTCAGGGGGCCCGTATCTCGGGGGACACGTCCGCGTGAAGGCTACCGCGACCGTCCGGGCCGCCCGTCACCACTCCAGCACCCACGGGCGGCCGGAGGAGGCGAAGTGACCGACGTTCACGCATTCCGTGGCGCCGACGCGCATCCGCTGGACCTGCGGCTGGTGGACGTGCCCGAAGAGCGCGTACTTGGGGCGGGTACGCCGGATCGCTTCCAGCAGCGCCCGGCTGCCGCGCTCGAACCGGCGGGCGACGGTGTCGTACACGAGCTCGGGAACCTCGGGCGGGATGTGCGAGCACAGCACGTCGACCCCACCCAGGGCCTCGACCTTGGCGGCGTACTCCTCGTCGTCGATCTCGTAGGGCGTACGCATCGCGGTCCTGAGCCCGCCGCCGACGAAGCCGAACACGCGGCCGCCGATCTCGACGCGCTCGCCGTCGAGGACGGTGGTGCCCGGCCGGGCGTACTCGGGCCACAGCGGCGGCATGTCGACGTTGCCGTACGTCGCGTATGTCGGAGTCGGGAACGCCGCGAAGAGTTCGGCGTACTGCCTGCGCACCGCCGCCTCGGTGGCGGCCGCCCGGTCGAGGCCCGCCCACAGCCTGCGGCCGAGCTCCCTGGCCTCCTCGAAGCGGCGGGCGGTGCGCAGTTCGACGATCAGGTCGGCGTTCTCGATGCCGAAGAGTTCGGGGAAGATGCCGCGCGAGTGGTCCGCGTAGTCGAGGAAGAGCACCAGGTCACCGAGGCAGACGAGCGCGTCCGCGCCGTCCCCCGCCCTGGCCAGATCCTTGGCGTTCCCGTGTACGTCGCTGACCACATGCACTCGCATGACGATCACCCTAGGACGCCTGGGTCCCGCCTGGGTAGAGGGGGCCGGACCTGCGGTTACTTCCGGGTCCCGGCATGGTTGGACTAGTCTGCCGGGAGCACCGCCACGGCGTGTGACGCAGCGAACATCTGGCCGGAACCCCCTATCGGGAACCGAGTACTGGTGGGTAACGTCCGGGCAGTCCAGCAGTTCAACGTGCTCACCCCACATGAGCACCTGCCCGGTCTTGGACCGCAGCCGACGCGCACACCGACGTGGCGCCGGCGCCCGATGAGGAGCAGCAGTCTTGCGCGAGTTCAGCCTTCCGGCCCTGTACGAGGTCCCCTCGGACGGCAACCTGACAGATCTCATCCGCCGCAACGCCACTCAGCATCCCGATGTGGCGGTCATGAGCCGCAAGGTCGCGGGCGCCTGGACGGATGTCACCGCCACCGAGTTCCTCGCCGAGGTCCGCGCCGCCGCCAAAGGCCTGATCGCAGCCGGCGTCCAGCCGGGCGACCGGGTCGCCCTGATGTCCCGTACCCGCTACGAGTGGGTGCAGATGGACTTCGCGATCTGGAGCGCCGGCGCGGTGACCGTGCCGGTGTACGAGACCAGCTCCGCCGAGCAGGTGCAGTGGATCCTGGGTGATTCCGGCGCGGTCGCCGTGATCGTCGAGAGTGAGGCACACGCCGCCGCCGTCGAGTCCGTACGCGACCGGCTGCCCGCTCTGCGGCACGTCTGGCAGTTCGACCAGGGAGCGGTGGAGCAGCTGCGCACCTCGGGCGCCGAGGTCACGGAAGAGACGGTCGACGAGCGCAGCACGAGCGCCAAGGCCGACGACCCGGCCACGATCGTCTACACCTCCGGCACGACGGGCCGCCCCAAGGGCTGCATGCTGACGCACCGCAGCTTCTTCGCGGAGTGCGGCAATGTCGTCGAGCGCCTGAAGCCGCTGTTCCGTACGGGCGAGTGTTCGGTGCTGCTCTTCCTGCCGGCCGCGCACGTCTTCGGCCGGCTGGTCGAGGTGGCGTCGGTCATGGCGCCGATCAAGCTCGGCTGCGTACCCGACATCAAGAACCTCACCGACGAGCTCGCCGCCTTCCGGCCGACCCTCATCCTGGGTGTGCCGCGCGTCTTCGAGAAGGTCTACAACTCGGCGCGGGCCAAGGCGCAGGCGGACGGCAAGGGCAAGATCTTCGACAAGGCCGCGGACACCGCGATCGCCTACAGCCGCGCGATCGGCAGCCCGCAGGGCGCGTCCCTCGGCCTGAAGCTCAAGCACAAGGTCTTCGACAAGCTGGTCTACAGCAAGCTGCGCGCGGTGCTCGGCGGCCGCGGCGAGTACGCGATCTCCGGTGGCGCCCCGCTGGGCGAGCGCCTGGGCCACTTCTTCCGGGGCATCGGCTTCACGGTGCTCGAGGGGTACGGCCTGACGGAGTCGTGCGCGGCCACCGCGTTCAATCCGTGGGACCGGCAGAAGATCGGTACGGTCGGCCAGCCGCTGCCCGGGTCGGTCGTGCGGATCGCGGACGACGGCGAGGTGCTGCTGCACGGCGAGCATCTCTTCTCGGGGTACTGGAACAACGAGGCGGCCACCGCCGAGGCGCTGACCGACGGCTGGTTCCACACCGGTGACATCGGCACGCTCGACGAGGACGGCTACCTCGCCATCACCGGCCGCAAGAAGGAGATCATCGTCACGGCGGGCGGCAAGAACGTCGCTCCCGCCGTGATCGAGGACCGTATCCGGGCGCACGCGCTGGTCGCGGAGTGCATGGTGGTCGGCGACGGGCGGCCGTTCGTCGCCGCGCTGGTCACCCTCGACGAGGAATTCCTGGGCCGCTGGGCCGCCGAGAACGGCAAGCCGGCCGGTTCGACGGCGGCGTCGCTGCGCGACGACGCGGAGCTGCTGGCGGTCGTCCAGCAGGCGGTGAACGACGGCAACTCGGCGGTGTCGAAGGCCGAGTCGGTGCGGAAGTTCCGCGTCCTGCCGGCCCAGTTCACCGAAGAGGCCGGTCACATCACGCCCTCGCTCAAGCTGAAGCGCAATGTGGTGGCGAAGGACTTCGCCGACGAGATCGAAGCGATCTACCAGGGCTGACGAGCCGTCACGGCGTGACGTGGTCCATCAGCCGGACCGGAGCCCGCAGGCCCGCCGTCATCGCGCACCACGCGCGGTGGCGGCGCAGCCCCGTCACGGCAGCGCCACCGACGACGAGCGCCACGAGGAGGGCCGCCACGACGGCGAGGCCGCCCCACCCGGCGAATGCCGCGCAGACGACGCAGACGACGGCCCGCAGCACGCCGGCCAAGAGGCCTTCGCCCGGGGTGACCCGGTCCCCGCAGACCCGTCGTGCCTCGCCGCGCCGGCAGTAGTGCCCCCGTGGCGCCCCCGCCGTCACAGCAGCGTCTTGAGCTTCTCCGCGAGCAGATCCCAGCGCCACTTCTCCTCGACCCACTCCCGGCCCCGCTCACCCATCCGGCGCCGCAGCTCCGGATCCTGGAGCAGTGCGACGATCCGGTCGGCGGACTCGTCGGCTGCGACGGCCGCGGGCCCGCCGCGCACCACCCACCCGGTCTGCCCGTCCAGTACGGCGTCGGGCGCCCCGCCCGAGTCGCCCGCCACCACCGGCAGTCCGGTCGCGGACGCCTCCAGGTAGACGATGCCGAGCCCTTCGACGTCGAGCCCGCCCCGGCGCGTACGGCACGGCATCGCGAAGACGTCACCCGCGCCGAAGTGCGCCGGCAGCTGTGCCCAGGGCACGGGCCCGGTGAAGCGCACCGAGTCCGTGACGCCGGTCTCGGCGGCCAGCTTCTTCAGCTCCTTGGCGTACGGTCCGCCGCCCACGATGAGCAGCACGGCGTCCGGCACCCCGCGCAGGATGCGGGGCATCGCCAGGATCAGCGTGTCCTGGCCCTTGCGGGGCACCAGGCGGGACACGCACACCACCACGGGCCGGTCGGCGAGCCCGAGCCGCTCGCGGACCTCGTCGCCGCCGGAGCCGGGGTGGAACGTCTTCTCGTTCACGCCGGGCGGCAGCTGGACCATGCGTGCGGCGGCCTCCGGCGTGAGCGCGGCGGCGATCCGCGAGCGCGTGTACTCACCGAGATAGGTGATCGTGTCCGTACCCTCGCCGATCCTGCGCAGCAGCTGCCGGGCGGCGGGCAGCTGGGCCCAGCCCGCCTCGTGGCCGTGCGTGGTGGCGACGATCCGCCGCGCCCCCGCCTTGCGCAGGGCGGGAGCCATCAGGGCGAGCGGGGCGGCCGCCCCGAACCACACCGACGTACAGCCGTGTTCGCGCAGCAGCCCGGCGGCCTGCCGGGTGACGCGCGGCGTCGGCAGCAGCATCGTCGTCCGGTCGCGTACGACGGTGAACGGCTGCTCGGCGTCGAAGGCGGCGGTGGCTTCCGCGCCCTCGCTGCCGCGCTTCCAGGTGGAGGCGTAGACGACGAGCTGCTCGGGGTCCAGGCGCAGCGCCATATTGTGCAGGAACGCCTGGATGCCGCCGGGGCGGGGCGGAAAGTCATTGGTCACGATCAGGGTCTTGTGCATCGCCGCAGACAGTACCGAACGGCCCAGCTCCTTGGCTCGCACAGCCGGGCCCTGCATCATGTCTCCGGCAGCTGTACGGGAAACATATGAGGTGGTCATGACGGGCGCAGGCAGCGCGAAGCCCATCGCGGTGTGGGTACTCACCAGAAGCTTGCTGCTGCTGTGTGTCTTCAAAGTGATCGAGGTGCCCGGCCCGGACGTCACCAGTGACGTCTCGGTGATCTACCAGGGCTGGTACGAGGTCCTGCGGACCGGCACCTTCCCGCTGGACGACATCACCTGGCAGTACCCGCCCGCGGCCGCCCTGGCGATCCTCTCTCCCGCCGTGCTGCCGTTCCTCGGCTACGCGACGGCCTTCTTCGTACTGGCGTGCCTGGCGGACGCCCTGGTCATGGGCCTGCTGCTGTACGCCGGGCAGCGCCCCGGAAAGCGGCTCGCCGGCGCGTGGGTGTGGGTGGCCGGCGTGCCGCTGCTCGGCCCGACGGCGTATGCCAGATACGACGTGATGGTCACCGCGGTCGCCGTCGCCGCGCTGCTGGCGGGGGCGCGCCATCCGCGTGTCATGGGGGCGCTCGCGGGCTTCGGAGCGCTCCTGAAGGTGTGGCCCGTCCTGCTGCTCGTCGGCACGGTACGGGGGCGCGGGACCCGCGCCGCGTGGACGGCGGCGACAGCGGCCGGGGCCGGCCTCGTGGTGGTGTTCTGCGCCACGATGCCGGGGGCGCTCGCCTTCCTCACCTTCCAGCGCGACCGAGGCACGGAGGTCGAGTCGCTGGGCGCGCTCGTGTTCCATGTCGCCCGGCACTTCGGCTGGGAGGGCGAGGTGCTGCTGAACTACGGATCGGTGGAGTTCGTCGGCCCGTACGTCCCGGTGGTCAGCACGGCCGCGATGGGGCTGACGGCCCTCGCGTTCGGCTGGCTGCTGCTGTGGCGGCTGCGGGCGGGGCGGTTCCGGGCGTCGACGCCGTGCGACGCGGCCTTCGCCGCCGTCCTGCTGTTCACGACGACCAGCCGGGTGATCAGCCCGCAGTATCTGCTGTGGCTGGTCGGCCTGGCCGCCGCCTGCCTGGTCTTCCGGGGCAGCCGGATGGACCGGCCGGCGCAGTTGGTCCTGGCCGCGACGGCGGTCACCCTGCTGGAGTTCCCGGTGTGGTTCTCGCACGTCGTGACGAGCGACGCGCTCGGCCTGCTGCTGCTCGTGGTGCGTAATGGGCTGCTGGTGGCCGCGACGCTGATGGCTTGCCGTCGGCTGTGGCAGGACACGGTGTCCGGGCCGCGCGACCCCGATGCGAGCCCGCTGCCGGCGCAGCGCGGCGAAGCCGCCGAGAAGCCGAAGCAACTGGCGTCGTAGGACGGCGCGGCCGATCGTGTCCTGCGGAGCTTTTCCCCGACCCGCCCCTTCCCGAGCTCCGGACGGGCTGGGCTTGCCGCGCAGCGGCAACTCTCAGCCCCTCCGGCGTTTGAGGAGCGGGGTCTGGGGCGGAGCCCCAGTCGCGGGAAGGGGCGGGTCGGGGAAAAGAAACCTCACGCCAGCTGCTGCCGCACGTACTCCCGCCACCGCACCGTGAAATCCTCCGGCGTCGTGCCGAGCACCTCGCGCATCGCCTGCTCCACCGCGCCCTCGCCCACCGCACGGTAGAACGCCCTCAGCCGCCCCTCCCCCCACTCCTGCGCGATCAGCGCACACGCCAGCCACCCACCCTCGTACGCCCGCCCCAACGCCCCCGCGTCCCCGCCGAAGCCGAAGTCCTCGTCGGTCGGCAGAGCCGCGGGCGCGTCCCCCGCCCGTACGGACCGTTCGAGCTCAGGGGCTGCCTGAGCAGCCGTGCGCCCCGTCCCCCGGTACGCCGCCCAGTCCGCAAAGCCCTCCGAGAGCCACATCGGCGTGGCGGCCGAGGTGTGGGCGCGGGTGGCGACATGCGTGGACTCGTGGGTGAGGACGACCTGCTGCCCGAACTCGCCCAGCACCGCGTACGCCTCCGGATTGACGACCACCCGGTCCGCCGGCGCCGCACCCGAACGGCCCGCGCCGCCCGCCTCCCCCGTAGTGACCGCCGCGATGCCCCGGTACCCGGCCGCCGGAGCGCCCAGCAGCGAGCCCATGCCGTCGAGCGACGTCGGCACCAGGATCAGCAGCCGACGCGCCCACCGGCCCGGCCAGGCCCGGTCGACCGCCGGCACCGCACGGTCGGCGGCGTCCGCTATGGCGCGCAGCCGCTTCTCGTCCTGGCCGGCGCCGAGGACCAGGCTGTGCGCGCCGCGTACGACCGTGACCTTGCCCTGCTCCCAGAGCTGACGCCCGCCGCTCCGGTCCGGGCGCTCGGCGGCGACGTACCAGCGCCCGCCGCGTCGCGTCAGGTCCAGCCGCTCGGCGGCCTTCACGGGGGCCTCGTCGTACCCGTCGAACCGGTACCGCAGCTCGACCAGGGCGGTGGCGCGCCCCGTGCCCGTACGGTCGAGGCCGGTCAGCCGGTACTCCCAGGAGCGCAGCGGCACCTGCGCGAGGTTCGCGAACTCCTCGCGCTCGGCCGCCCGCAGCCGCGTCGACTCCGGGTCGAGCTCCGCCAGATAGGCCGCCTCGTCGCGGTCGACGACGGCGGCCGCCCTGCGGTCCAGCGTCCGCTGGATGTCCCGGGCAGCGGTGTCCGCCGGCCTGCCGGGCGTCGTGCACGCGGAAACGGACGCGGACGCCAGCAGCAGCGCGGCGAGACCGGGTCCCGCCCACCGCTTCCACCGAGTCCCGCACCGCCGGCCTGCCATCTGGCCGATCGTACGGGCAGAGCGACAGGCTCGGCTCAGACCCGGGTCACCGACGAGACCGGCATCATGCCGACCGGGTCGTAGCGCACCGGGGCGCCGGGGTAGGGCGCGTGCACCACCTGGCCGTTGCCCACGTACATCCCGATGTGGCTCGCGTCGTCGCGGTACGCCACGAGGTCCCCGGGCTGCGCCTGGTCGAGGGAGACCTGCCGTCCGGCGTACCGCTGCGCCTGCGAGGTGCGCGGCAGGGAGACGCCCGCCTGCGCGTACGACCACTGGGTGAGGCCCGAACAGTCGAAGCCCGAAGGACCGTTCGCGCCCCAGATATACGGTTTGCCCACCGCCTGCTGCGCCGCCAGCACGGCGGCCCCGGCGCGCCCGGAGGCGGGTGCGCCGCCCAGCGCGGGCGGGGCCCCGCCGCGGTCGCCGGAACGCGAGGACCGGTCGTCGTACTCCTCCCGCTCGGCCTTCGGCAGCGAGTTGAGCAGTCGCCGCGCCGCGGCGAGCTTGCGCTCAACGGTGCGCTTGTGGCGGGCGACGGCGGCCCGGCTGCGCTCCAGCTCGCCGAGCTTGGCGGAGGCCTCGGCGCGCTGCTGGCCCAGCTTGCGCTGCGCGTCCTTGAGTTGGCTCAGGGCGCTCACCTGGCGTGCGCCGATGCGGTCGAGCGCCGCGGCCTTGGAGAGGTAGCTGTCGGGGTTCTCGGACAACAGCAGGGCGAGGGCCGGATCCAGGCCGCCCGCCCGGTACTGGGCGCCCGCGACCGCACCGAGCGCACCCCGCATGTGGTTGATGCGCTCCTGGCCGCGCGCGACCATGTCCTGGGCCTGGCCGACCTGTTCGCGCAGCTCGTCCGCGAGCTCGTCGGCCTTGTTGAACCGCTCGGTCGCCTGCTCGGCTTGCTCGAAGAGCCGGTCGACCCGCGCCTGGGTGGACGTGGCGGTGGCCGAGGACGTGGCCGAGGTGGCCGAGGTGGCCGAGGTGGCCGAGGTGGCCGAGGTGTCATGGGGATCTGCGCTCGCCGGGGACGTGATGAGCGCCGCCGCCGCCGTCGCCGCGGCAGCGGACAGAACTGTGACCCGGGCGCTCTGCGTGAGGCCGGACTGTGAGGAACGCCGGTGGGTCGCCACAGGAAGCCGCACTCCTTCCACTGCGTGCAGCCCCCTGCCGCCCGGACGGGCGGACCAATGGACCGGGGAGCTGCGCGAGCAGACAGTAGCGGTGCGATCACGCGGCGGCCAAAGATCTCGCCGGGCGCGGACCGGGCGCAAACAGCGGCGCCCCGCCGGAGAAGCAGGTCACCGGCGGGGCGGACAGTCAGCGGGAGTTGCCGGAATTCGCCCGAATGGGCGGTGTCGGCAACGGCCGTTGTGATTGGCGTTTGTCAGACACGCACGCCGAACTGGAACGTGCCCATGTAGTCCATCGACTCGTAGCGCACAACGGTGCCCGGCTTCGGCGCGTGCAGGATCTGGTTGTTGCCGGCGTAGAAGCCGACGTGCGCCAGGTTGTTGAAGAACACCATGTCGCCCGGCTGGAGCTGGCTCTTGCTGTACAGCTTCTGGCCGTCGTTGTGCTGGGTGAACGTGGTCCGGGAGATGGAGACACCGGCCTGGGCGAACGCCCACTGGGTCAGCCCGGAGCAGTCGTACGCGTTGGGCCCGGTCGCGCCGGAGATGTACGGCTTGCCGATCTGGGTGGCCGCGGCGCTCAGCGCGGCGGCGCCCCGGCCGGAGGCCGGCTTCTCGTTGCCGAGGTTCACGCGCTCGCTGGCCGCGCGGCTGGCGCGCTGCTCCTTCTCCCGCAGCTCTTCACGCTCGGCGGCGGTGAGCGTGTTCAGGAGCCGCTGCGCCTCGGCGAGCTTGCCCTGGAACTTCTTCTTCTTCTCGCCGAGTTCCTTGCGTACGTCCTCGAGGTCGTCGAGCTTGTCCGTCGCCTCGGCCCGCTGCTGTGCGAGGGTGCGCTGCTTCGCCTGGATCTTCTGGAGCGACTCGGCCTGCTTGGCGCTCAACTGGTCGATCGCGCCGGCCTTGTCGAGGTAGCTGTCCGGGTCGGCGGAGAGGAAGAGCTGCACGGAGGGGTCGATGCCGCCGGAGCGGTACTGCGCGCTGGCCACCGAACCGAGCTCGCCACGCAGGTCGTTGAGGTCCTCCTGGCCGCGGGCGACCTTGTCCTGGAGGTTGTCGACCTCTTCCTTGAGCTTGTCCTGCCGCTCCTTGGACAGGTTGTACTTCTCCGTCGCGGCTTCTGCCTCGTGGTAGAGCTTGTCGACCTTGGCCTTGACCTCGCTCTTGGTCGGCTTGGGGTCGGCCTGAGCGGTCTGGGACGTGAGAGCGACAGCTGCGGCTGCGGTCGCGGTGAGCACAGTCACACGAGTGCGGCTCGGCTGCTTGGGACGACGGTGGGACGCCACGAAGGCGAGCTCCTTCTTCCTCGAGCCGCCTACCGGGGTCGGGGACGTGATCCCCGGCTCCACGATTCGGTTCCCCCGCGGAAATTGGACCGAATTGAGTGGACTCGGCGGTACCTTCGCTGACACCCCGGATGGGTGATCAACCGTTCGAAGGTTCGAGGGCAGACCTTAGTGACCTTCTTGTGATCAGTTCAAATCCTCAGGTGTAAAAACTCACCCAGTGGTCACAATCTTTACTTACATCACACTGGCAGTAATGGCCACTTGACGTTGCGTTTCCCCAATTCGGGCATTACGCCGAGAAGTTATTAGACGCGCGAAAGCCTCTTCAGCAACAAGAGGGACGCGACGGGCCTCGCGCCCGATTTGGCGACTCCGTCGGCCACTTCGCGGTCCGTGGACACCACCACGACAGGCCGCCCCGGCGGTTCCGCCCGTACGAGCTGCCTGATGAGCTCGTCGGCGGTCACCCCCGCCTTGCTGAACAGCACCCGCACGCCGCGCGGCGGCGCGAGCAGCACCGGCGCCAACAGTTCCGCGCCGTCGAAGACGCACGTCACCTCGGCGCCCGTCTGCGCCGCGAGCATCGACAGGCCGCCGAGGAGCCGCAGCCGCTGCTTGTCGAGCGGCATCTGCGGATAGCCCGTCTTGGTGACGTTGTAGCCGTCCACGACCAGATGGCACTGCGGCAGTTCGAGGAGCTGGTCGAGCAGCGCCGGGTCGGTCTCGGAGAGCGCCCTGGCCGCGATGTCCTTGGGGGTCATACGGCCCGGCTCGACGGCGTCCACCGTGTCGGCGGGATGCACGGACGCGGGCGGCAGGGCCAGCTCGCGGCGCAGCCCCTGGGCGGCCTCCAGCACCGTGTCGAGCAGCAGCCGCACCCGCATGTCCTCGATGCTGCGGCCCTCGCGCACCGCCCTGCGGCTGGCCTCGACGGAGGCCTCCGCCTCACCGAGGCGGGTCCGCAGCCGCCGGGACTCGCTCTCGGCGGCGGTGACCCGGGCGGCGGCATCGGACTTGAGTGCCTCGGTCTCGGCGTTCGTACGCCGCAAGGCGGCCTCGCCGCGCTTCACATCACTCAGCGCGCTGCGCAGTTTCCGGCTGAGTACGTCGGCTTCCTTGCGGGCGGCCTCCAGCTCCGTGCGGAGCCGTTCCGTCTCGCTCTTCGTGTGCTCGCGCGCGTGCGCGAGCTCCTCGCGCAGCCGCTCCAGCTCCCGCTGGGCGGCCTCGTCGGCGCGCTCGGCGTCCGCCCGCAGAGCCTCCTCGCCCGCGGCGGCCACCAGCTTGACCCAGCCGGCGGGGCGCAGCACGTACGCGGCGGCGGCCACATCGACCGGGTCGGCGGCGGCCGGCGGAGAGCCGGACTCCAGCGCGCGCGAGAGCTCGGGCTGCGCCTCGCGCAGCTTCTCGCCGATGCGCTGGCGGAACAGCGGGTCGCCCTCCAGGGCCGCCGCCATCGCGTTGCCCGCGAACTTGGCGCGCCGGGTCGGGGTAAATCGGGCGTACTGCCTCAGCTGGGACGGAAGTTCAGCGACGGTGAGGCCGCCGAACGCGTCCGAGACCAGTGCGACGACCTTGTGCCGTACGCCTTCGGGCAGCGGGCGGTCGAGCACCTCGGCGGCGTCCCCGGCCGGTCCGGCCGGTTCAGCGCCGCTTGCATGCTCCACAATCCGTCACCCCACTACCCTTTCGGGCCGGTCCGCTCAGGAGCCGGCGCCCGGCCTGTCCACCAGTTCGATCTGGTCCACCGCGTTGCACCAGCGGCAGCGCACGGACTCGATGGTCTCACTGACCACCTCGCGTTCTTCGACCTTCGACTCTCCGGCCAGGTCGAGGTGGACGTACTCGATCACCTTCGACGAGCGGGTCACATCGAAACGCGTGAGATTGCCGCACAGGGCGCAGCGCCACCGGGTCTCGGCAGTCGGCAGGGGAACCGTGGTCATCGTGCGTCCTCTTTCGTCGTGCCTACTGCCCGTAACCCTACGGCCTCGCAGGTACCCCCTGCGGCGGACCGTCCACGGTGCGGGACGGGGCCCGGCGAGGCGGTCTGTCCTGTCCGGTCCCGTTACGGGATGATCCGGGCATGATCAATTGGCGGGAAGCGGCGCGGGGACCCGTGGTGACGTACGGCGCGATCGGTCTGTGCTGCCTGATCTTCGTCATCGGTCCCCTCTCCGGGCTCAATGCGGTCTACGGCACGGGCGACTTCCTCCTCGCCGCGCAGAGCGGATATTTCGAGCGCTGGGGGGTCATCCCGAGCGAACTGCTGAGCGGCGCCCCGGCCGCGCTCGTCACGCCGCTCACCGCCCTGTTCGTACACGGCAGCTGGCTGCATCTGCTGGGCAACATGCTCTTCCTGTTCGTCTTCGGGGCGATGGCCGAGGAACGGATGGGCCGCATGCAGTTCGCCCTGTTCTACGTGGGCTGCGGCTACCTGGCCCTCGTCGTGTACGCCGTCGCGCATGCCGGCTCGGACCAGACGCTGGTGGGGGCTTCGGGAGCGATCTCGGCCGTGCTCGGGGCCTTCCTCTATCTCTTTCCCCGAGCGCGCGTCACGAGTCTGTTCCCCTTCCTCTTCTTCCTGCCGCTGCGCTTCCCCGCCTGGATCGTGCTGATCTTCTGGTTCGTCCTGCAATGGCTGGCGGCGCGGAGCGCCGGTTCGGGGCCCGGGGTGGCGTATCTCGCGCATGTGGCGGGGTTCTGCGCGGGCTTCCTCTACGCCTGGGGGCGTAGTCGCCGTACGACTAGAGTGAGGACTTCAGCGCCGCCGGCCACCGAGGGAGAAAGCCAACCGTGATCACCGCGATCGTGCTCATCAAGACCAGCGTGGACCGGATCCCCGAGATCGCCGAGTCGATCGCCGCGCTGGACAGCGTCAGCGAAGTCTTCTCGGTCACCGGTACGTACGACCTGATCGCCATGGTCCGGGTCGCCAGGCACGACGACCTGGCGGACGTCATCCCCGGCCGGATCAGCAAGATCCCGGGCGTCGAGGGCACGGACACGCATGTCGCGTTCCGTACGTACTCGCAGCACGACCTGGAAGCGGCCTTCGCGATCGGCCTCGACGCCTGACGCGGCTACCGGGCGCGCGGCTCCCGGCGACATGAAGGATTCTTCATCAGGGCCTCATCAAGGCTCCACGCGCCGGCGGCACGATGGCTGTCATGGCCTTCTCCCACCGTCTGGCGACGCTCGCGGCGGTCGTCGCGATACCGCTCGGCATCGCCGCGACCAGCTACGCCCTGACCGACACCCCCCAGGCGCCGAAGGTGCCGCCCAGGGTCGAGCTGGAGAGCACGGCTCCGGGCACCCGGCCGCCGACGCCACCTACTACGCCGAGCACCACCCCGAGCGACGCGGTGGTCCCGGGCCCGACGGCCACCGACGCCGACGCCGACGATGACGGCGACCGGAGTTTTAGTGCGTTCTGGTGACAGGCGATGACTGCTCCTTCTCCTGTGGCCGCGTCCGGGGGCTCGTTGCTGTGCGTTGAGATCCGGGAGTGTGTGGTCGGTGGGGAACTGGGGTTTGCGAGCCGAATGCGTGACCTTGTGCTGGGTGGCTCGTTGGGCGGGGTGGCAGAGCCCCTTGCGACGAGGCCGGAAGGGGGGCGGGGTGCGGGAGTTGGCGGCTTCGTTCGTGGTGCCGGGCCCTTCGGGGGTGGCCATCCGGGACCGGTTGCGGGTCTCGGATGCGGATAAGCGTGTGCTGAGCGAGGTGGGGATGTTCCTCGGCGCGCTGGCCTCGGGGGATCTCGCGGCCCGCGCCCGGCAGGGCCTGGAGCACGACGGATCGTCGTGGACATCGCGGAAGCGGGAGCTGACGGGCCGTTCGTCGTCGCGGTGGGCGGGGAGTATCACCAAGGCCACCCATGACCTGTGGGCGCTGGCCCGGCGGGGCCAGGCGGCCCACGTCACCACGCTACGGGCGGGGATTGCTGCGATCGAGGCGCGGCTGGCCCAGCCGTTGGGAGCGAAGGCGAACAAGAAGGAAGGCACCCCACGCGGGTATGGCTCGCGTCGCGAGTGGCATGCCAAGTGCCGCCGCCTGCACACCCTCAAGACGCGCCTCGCTGGCGTGGAGACGGAGCGGGACGCGGGCCGCGTCCATGTCGTGCGCGGCGGGAAGGGGCTGGCGAACTCCCGCCACCACCTCGCGGAGGCCGGTCTCGATCTTCCGGAGTGGCAGGCACGCTGGGCGGCGGCGCGGATGTTCCTGGCTGCGGACGGGGAGTCCGGGAAGCGTTTCGGTAACGAGACGATCCGCATCACCGTCACCGGACAGGTCGCGGTCAGACTCCCCACCCCGCTGGCACATTTGGCGAACGCGCCGCACGGCCGGTACATCCTGGACGCCACGGTGACCTTCCCGCATCGGGGTGCGGAGTGGCGTGACCGGATCGGCATGAACCGGGCGGTCGCGTACCGCATCCACCACGACGTGGAGCGGGGACGGTGGTACGTGACCGCGTCCTGGCAGCGCACCTGCGCCCCCACCCTCCCGCTGGACGCAACCCTGGTGCGGGGGTTGGTGGGTGTGGACGTGAACGACGACCACCTCGCCGCATGGCACCTCGACCCGCACGGCAACCCGACCGGCGAACCGCAGCGGTTCTTCTACGACCTGTCGGGCAACGCCGCCCACCGGGACGCCCAGATCCGCCACGCGCTGAGCCGGCTGCTGCACTTCACCCGGCGCTGCGGCGCGGTAGCGATCGCCGTCGAGAACCTCGACTTCAGCCAGGACAAGACACGGGAGAAGCACGGCCGGAGCAAACGCTTCCGCCGCCTGATCTCCCGCTTCCCGACCGCGAAACTCCGCGCCCGGCTCGTCTCCATGGCCGCCGAGCAGAATGTGGCAATCGTCGCGGTCGACCCGGCCTACACCAGCAGGTGGGGTGCCCAGCACTGGCAAAAACCGCTGACGACACCCCGCCGTGAAACGTCCCGGCACGATGCCGCAGGCATCGCGATCGGGCGACGTGCCCAGGGATACCCGATCCGGCGACGGACGGCACCGCCCCGCTGTGACCAGAGTGATCGCAGCGGGCATCGGACCGCCCAGGCCGCAGCGGACGCCCCTGGGCGTGAGGGAAACCGCCCACCCGCCACGGACCGGCCCCCTGGAGGGCCGTCGCCGAGCGGGACGCGAAAGCGGAGACCCAGCGCGTCCAGCACCGTTCGGGACGCGCGCAGTGACCACGGACTCGCTCATGCTCACTGATAAGGAACGGTACGACTTCGACCCCGGCTCGAACATCGTGGACGTGTACGTCCGCGCACTGCGCAAGAAGCTGGGCCCGCGCCTGGATCGCCACCCCCGTGGACGACACCTACATCGCTCTCGGCGCCGGACTCGCACTCCGGTACGTGGACGGGGGCGCCGGCGCCCTCCAGGCCCTCGGCGCCCGCCTGCTGGACGCGGACGGACATGAACTCCCGCCGGGTGGAAGGGCATTGACGCGACTCCACGGCATCGACGCGACCCGCCTCGACCCGCGCCTCAAGGACGTCGACATCCTGGTCGCCTGCAACCCGTACAACATCCTCTGCGGCCCCCGCGGTGTAGCCCGCGTCTTCGGCCCCCAGAAAGGCGCGACCCCCGCTCAGGTGGAGGAGCTCGCCGCCGCCCTCGACCAGTGGGCGTACGTCCTGGAACGCGCCCTCGGCCCCGCCTCCACCGACCTGCGCTTCGGCGCCGGCACCGGCGCTTCCGGCGGCCTCGGCGCCGGGCTCGCCGCGTTGGGTGCCCGGCTGCTCCCGCGCTTCGACGTGCTCCTGGACCACGTCGGCCTGGACGCCCGCCTGGCCCGGGCCGACCTGGTCGTCACGGCCGAGGGCGCCCTGGACCACCAGAGCTCGCGCGGCAAGATCCCGGCCGAAGTGGCCCGCCGCGCCAAGCTGTCCGGCCGCCCCGTGCTCGCGCTGGCGGGCACGATCGGAGAGGGCGCGCACGAAGTACGGGCGGCGGGCGTGGACGCGTACAGCTCGATCCTGCCCGCGCCGATGTCACTGACCGAAGCGCTCGGCCGTGGGGCTGAGTTCCTTACCGACGCGACCGAGCGGGCCCTGCGGATGATCCTCCTCGGAGCGAGGACGACTCAGACCGCCGGGACGCAACGACCTTCCTCGGTACGGTAATTCCACTTCGCACCGTCCTTCACGAGCTCCTTCACCGCGCCCACGAACCGCTCGACGTGCTCGTCGGGCGTACCGGCGCCGAAGCTCACGCGGATCGCGTTCAGCGAACGCTCGCCCGGCTCGGCCTCCGGCGCACCGCACTCGCCCGGGTCCTGCGGGTCGCTGCCGAGCAGGGTGCGGACCAGCGGGTGAGCGCAGAAGAGGCCGTCCCGTACGCCGATTCCGTACTCGGCGGAGAGCGCGGCGGCGAAGTGCGAGCTGTTCCAGCCCTCGACGACGAAGGAGATGACGCCGACGCGCGGGGCGTCGTCCCCGAAGAGGGACAGCACCCTCACCGCGTCAACCTCGGCCAGGCCGTCCAGCACCTTCGTCACCAGCTGCTGCTCGCGCTCGACCAGCGAGTCGAAGCCCGCCTCCGTCAGGGCCTTGCAGGCGGAGGCGATCGAGTACACGCCGATGACGTTGGGTGAACCGGCCTCGTGGCGGGCGGCCGTGGTGTGCCACTCGACGTCCACGCCGCCGTCGGCGCGGCGGGCGACCTTGCGCGAGGCGCCGCCGCCCGCGAGGTACGGCTCGGCGCTCTGCAGCCAGTCGGCGCGGCCCGCGAGTACGCCGGAGCCGAACGGCGCGTACAGCTTGTGCCCGGAGAAGGCGACCCAGTCGACGTCCAACTCCGCGATGTCCAGGGGGTGGTGGGGCGCGAGCTGCGCGGCGTCGAGCACGATCCGCGCGCCGTGGGCGTGGGCGGCGGCGGCGAGCTCCTTCACCGGCCACAGCTCACCGGTGACGTTCGAAGCGCCCGTGACGCAGACAAGAGCAGGACCGTACGGGTCACGGTCGGCCAGGGCGCGCTCCAGGGTCTCGACGGCCTGGGCCGGAGTGCGGGGCGCGTTCAGGAAGTTGACCTCGGCGCCCCGCCAGGGCAGCAGCGAGGCGTGGTGCTCGGTCTCGAAGACGAACACCTGGCAGTCGGCGGGCAGGGCCGCGGCCAGCAGGTTGAGCGAGTCGGTGGTGGATCGGGTGAAGACGACCTGGTCGCTCTCGCGGCAGCCGAGGAACTCGGCGACGGTGGCGCGGCTGTTCTCGAAGAGGTCCGTCGACAGCTGCGAGAGGTACCCGGCGCCGCGGTGCACGCTGCCGTAGTACGGGGCGTACGCCGCGACGTCGTCCCACACGCGCTGGAGGGCCGGGGCGCTGGCCGCGTAGTCGAGAGCGGCGTACGTGACCTCCCCACCCGTCACGAGCGGCACGAGGACATCTCGCCCGAGAACGGGCAACGGCGCACAAAGCGTCTGGTCGGCGGCAACGGTGGAGACAGACATGGCGAACTCCCGAAAAAGGCAGGCGAATTCCCCGCGCCGGCGGATACGCGGCAGCGCTGGAGGAGAAAAGAAAAAGGGGTGTGCGAAGAAGGGGCGAAAGGCCCTATCGCATTCGCTTGCTCACAAGAGGCTCCCTGAGAACCAGGACCCCAAGTCTTCGAGGGGTCCGCGCTTGCCGTAGACCTTTCTGTCTACGACCTGGTCTTCACCCGGGGCACCCCGCCACGGACGGAGGGTTGCCGGACAGCAAGCCGGGGCCAAAACGCTGTCACTCATGACCTGCCAAGCATCTTGCCACACGATCAAGAAGACGCAAGGCGTAGTCCACTGTTTGAGACCAAAGGGGCTGGACTACGCCTTGCGTCACACACCATTCGCGCTCAGCTGTTGCTGGCAGCCACCCAGCGCTCCAGCGCCGCCCGCGCCGCCCCCGAGTCGATCGCCTCGGCGGCCTTGGCGATCCCCGCGGCGAGCTGGTCGTTCAGGGACGCGTCCGTCGGGTCCAGCGCGACCAGCGCCGCCGCCGTGTTCAGCAGCACCGCATCGCGCACCGGACCGGTCTCGCCGCCCAGCAGCCGCCTCGCGACATCCGCGTTGTACGACGCGTCCGCGCCGCGCAGCGCCTCGACGGGCACGATCTCCAGGCCCACGTCGCGCGGGTCGAAGGCCTGCTCCGTGACCGCCCCGTTCCGTACGATCCACACCCGCGAAGTCGCGGTCGTGGTCAGCTCGTCGAGACCGTCGTCGCCCCGGAAGACGAGCGCGGAATTCCCCCGTTCGGCGAGCACACCCGCCACGATGGGGGCCATCCGGGCATCCGCGACACCGACCGCCTGCGCCTTCACCCGCGCCGGGTTGGTCAGCGGGCCGAGGATGTTGAACGTCGTCTGCGCGCCCAGCTCCTTGCGCGCCTTCGCGGCGTACCGCAGGGCGGGGTGGAACTTCACCGCGAAGCAGAAGGTGATGCCCGCTTCCTCCGCGACCTGGGCGACGCGCTGCGGCGTCAGCTCCAGATTGACGCCGAGCTTCTCCAGGACGTCCGAGGCCCCGCTCGCGGACGAGGCGGCCCGGTTGCCGTGCTTGACGACCTTGGCGCCGGTGCCGGCCACGACGATCGCGGACATCGTGGAGATGTTGACCGTCTTGGCGAGGTCGCCGCCCGTACCCACGATGTCGACCGTACGGCCCGGCACCTCGATGGTGTTGGCGTGCGCGTACATCGCCCGTACGAGACCGGTGACCTCGTCGACCGTCTCACCCTTGGCGCGCAGCGCGACCGCGAAACCCGCGATCTGGGCGTCCGTCGCCTCGCCGCTCATGATGCGGTCCATGGCCCAGGCGGTGTCGTCCGCGGAGAGATTCTCGCCGCGCAGCAGGGCGTTCAGCACACCCGGCCAGGAGCCGGCCGCCACGCTGTCGCCGCCAACCGGGGTCACAACGTTCATGGTCCGCTCCAGGGTCCACAGCCAGTAAGGATGCCTCCTACCCTATCCAGCCGGGCGGACAGCGAAGAGCCCCGTCCGACGATTGGACGGGGCTCCTGCTGTGGCGACCTGTGTGTCAGGTCAGAGATCAGTGGTGGCCGTGGCCGCTGGTGATCTCCTGGTACTCGTCGGCGGTCGGCTTGGGGATCTGGTTCCCCTCGCCGAAGTAGCCCTTGCTGAGCTTGGCCCGCAGCTTCTGGCCACGCGTCACCTTGCGCTTGACACCGTTCTCGTCGACCTCCGGGCCGATCTCGACCGGCGCGTACTGCTCGTGCGCCGTGAGGCCGTGCAGCTGCGCCTGGCTGATCGGCTCGTGGATCTCCACGAACTCACCGTGCGGCAGACGCTTGATGATGCCGGACTCGCGTCCGTGCAGCACCTTGTCCTTGTCGCGCCGCTGAAGGCCGAGGCAGATCCGCCTGGTGATGATGAACGCGAGGACCGGTCCCACGAAGTAGGAGATCCGCACGAACCAGGTGATCGCGTTGAGCGACATGTGGAAGTGGGTGGCGAAGATGTCGTTGCCACCACCGAGCAGCATGATCATGTACCCGGTGATCCAGGCGACGCCCAGACCGGTCCTGGTCGGCGCGTTGCGCGGCCGGTCCAGGATGTGGTGCTCGCGCTTGTCGCCGGTGATCCACGACTCGATGAACGGGTAGACCGCGATCGCGACGAGGACCAGACCGAAGACGGTCAGCGGGATGAACACGCCCAGGGCGAGCGTGTGGCCCCAGAAGTTGATCTCCCAGCCGGGCATGACACGGATCAGGCCTTCGGCGAAGCCCATGTACCAGTCGGGCTGGGCGCCGGTCGACACCTGGTCCGGACGGTACGGGCCGAGCGCCCAGACCGGGTTGATCGTGAACAGCGCCGAGATGGCCGCGATGACACCGAAGACCAGGAAGAAGAAACCTCCGGCCTTGGCCATGTAGACCGGCAGCAGCGGCATGCCGACGACGTTCTTGTTCGTACGGCCGGGGCCCGCGAACTGCGTGTGCTTGTGGTAGAAGACCAGGATCAGGTGCGCCACCACGAGGCCGAGCATGATGCCCGGCAGCAGCAGGATGTGGATGGAGTAGAACCTGGCCACCATGTCGTGGCCGGGGAACTCCCCGCCGAACAGGAAGAACGAGATGTACGTGCCGACGACGGGCGTCGCCAGGATCGCGCCCTGCGTGAAGCGGACACCGGTGCCGGAGAGCAGGTCGTCCGGGAGCGAGTAGCCGGTGAAACCGGTGAACATGCCCAGGACGAACAGCAGGAAGCCGAACAGCCAGTTGATCTCACGCGGCTTGCGGAACGCGCCCGTGAAGAACACGCGCATCATGTGCACGAACATGCCCGCGAGGAAGATCAGCGCGGCCCAGTGGTGGATCTGCCGGATGAGCAGACCGCCACGGACGTCGAAGCTGATCTCCAGGGTCGACGCGTAGGCCTCCGTCATCCGGATGCCCTGCATCGGCACGTACGAGCCGTGGTACACGACCTCGTTCATGCTCGGGTGGAAGAACAGCGTCAGATACACACCCGTGAGGATGATGATGATGAAGCTGTAGAGGCAGATCTCACCCAGCATGAAGGACCAGTGGTCCGGGAAGATCTTGCGCATGTTGGCCTTGGCGAGGCTGTAGATGCCCAGCCGGCCGTCCGCCCAGTCGGCGACCCGCTCACCCGCGGGCGCGTCCTTGCGCTTGTCGTCGTCGCTCACGGTGCTCATCCGCGCTCCCAGAAACTAGGACCGACGGGCTCTTCGAAGTCGCTGAGCGCTTCGAGGAAACCTTCGTCATTCACACCGATCCGCAGCTGCGGGAGGGCGTGACCGGCCGGGCCGAAGATGACGCGGGCACCGTCGGAGAGGTCGAAAGTGGACTGGTGGCACGGGCAGAGCACGTGATGCGTCTGCTGCTCGTACAGGCTGATCGGGCAGCCGACGTGGGTGCAGATCTTCGAGAACGCCACGATGCCCTGGTGGGACCAGTCGAGTTCGCGCTTGTCCTTGATGTCCGCCGGCTGGAGCCGGACGATCATCAGGGCCGCCTTGGCGATCTCGTTGTTGAACTCGTGGTCGTCCTCCTCCAGGCCTTCCGGCTTGGCGAAGGTCAGCGAACCGACCGCGACGTCCTCGGGACGCAGCGGCTCGTTCGTGTTCATGTTGATGAGCTGCTTGCCCGCGCCCCACAGGGTGTGGCGCAGCTTCTCCTCGGGCAGCGGACCCAGGTCGCGCAGCAGCACCACACCGGAGAGCGGCACCATGGCCAGCGCGCCGAACATCGTGGTGCGGATCAGCTTGCGGCGGCCGATCACGGACTCCTCGGCGCCTGCCTTGAAGTCGGCCATGACCTTGGCCTTGACCTCGGGCTCGGCCGAGATGGGGTGACGCTCGTCGGCGACCTCGTGGTCGGACATCAGGGTGCGGGCCCAGTGGACCGCGCCCGCGCCGATGCAGAAGAGCGCGAGGCCGAGGGTCAGACCCAGCGACAGGTTCAGCGCGCTCACGTGCCCGAGCGGCCAGACGTACACGATCTTGTCGACCGGGAACGCCACGAACGAGGCGATGAAGCCGATCGTGGACAGCATCGAAAGCGTGAACAGCAGGGCGACTGTGCGCTCGGAGCGCTTGGCGGCCCGCTCGTCGATGTCCTGGATACGCGGCTTGTGGGGCGGCAGCCCCGGGTCCGCGAACGGGTCTTCCGCCACGGCTACCGCGCCGTGCGCGGTGTCCTGCTCACTGGGCAGGTTCTTCTCTGGAATCTCTTGGCTACTCATGACTTCTTGGCCTTAGCGGTGTGGGCCGCGACCCAGACGGCGATAGCGATCAGCGAACCGAGACCGAAGATCCAGCCGAAGAGGCCCTCGCTGACGGGGCCGAGGCCACCCAGCGCGAAGCCGCCGGGCGTCTCCGTCTCCTCGCCGTTCACGGTCTTGACGTACGCGATGATGTCCTTCTTCTGCTGCTCCGGCAGCGTCGTGTCGGGGAAGGACGGCATGTTCTGCGGGCCGGTCTGCATGGCCTCGTAGAGGTGCTTCGGGCTCACGTCTTCAAGACTCGGGGCGTACTTGCCGTTCGTCAGGGCACCGCCCTCGCCCGTGAAGTTGTGGCACTGGGCGCAGTTGGTACGGAACAGGTCGCCACCCTTGGCGATGTCCGCACCCTCGGGGCTGTACTGCTTCTCGGTCGGCGTGATCGGGCCGGCGCCGAGAGAAGCGACGTACGCGGCGAGCTGGTCGATCTCGGCCTGCGAGTAGACCTTCGGCTTCTCCGGCACCTGGGCGCCGGGCTGCTGCGCCGGCATACGTCCGGTGCCGACCTGGAAGTCCACTGCGGCAGAGCCGACGCCCACCAGGGACGGGCCGTCGGAGCTGCCCTGACCGCCGGTGCCGTGGCAGCTGGAGCAGCCGACGGCGTAGAGCTTCTTGCCCTCCTCGATGGCGAGGGACTGGGCGGTTTCATCGGCCTGGGCCTTGCCCGCGGGCGCGAACGCGGCGTACAGCCCCCCGGTGGCCGCCAGCGCGAGGAGTAGTACGACGACCGCCGCCAGCGGATGGCGTCGTCGTGCGGAGAGCTTTTTCACGGATTACCCCGGTGTCAGGATCTTCTGCGTCGATGGGTGCTGGATGTGGGCCGGGTTTCGGACCCGACCTACTTGATCATGTAGATCGTGGCGAAGAGGCCGATCCAGACGACATCGACGAAGTGCCAGTAGTAGGACACGACGATGGCGGCGGTTGCCTGCTCGTGGGTGAATCTCTTGGCCGCGTAGGTACGGCCGAGGACCAGCAGGAAGGCGATGAGTCCGCCCGTCACATGCAGTCCGTGGAAGCCGGTCGTCAGGTAGAACACCGAGCCGTACGGGTCGGACGAGAGCGAGAGGCCCGCGTCCTTCACCAGCTCGGTGTACTCGAGGACCTGGCCTCCGATGAAGATCGCACCCATCACGAACGTGATGATGAACCACGCCCGGAGCTTCTTCACGTCCCCGCGCTCGGCGGCGAAGACGCCGAGCTGGCAGGTGAGGGAGGAGAGCACCAGGATGGTGGTGTTCGTCGCCGAGAACGGGAAGTTCAGGTGTGCTGCCTGTGTCTTCCAGAAGTCGGGACCCGTCACCGATCGCAGGGTGAAGTACATCGCGAAGAGGGCCGCGAAGAACATCAGCTCGGAACTCAACCAGATGATGGTTCCGACGCTGGTGAGGTTCGGTCGATTGACCGACGGGTGCGCGAGCCCTTTGTCTACTGTCGTTGCTGTCGCCACGACCGACATTATGTCGGTCGCTTATCCCGCCCTCACTCCCGGGGGTGCCATTCGGTGTGTCCATGCTCTGAGAAGGCCCTGTGACCTGAGCCGAACGGCCCATCGGGAGTACCGTCGAAGGCAGATACGAACCCCTGCTGACCGGCTGTCGGACGGAGTAGCATCCGCGCATCGGTTCCTGATCCAACACCGAGCCTTCGAGGGCTCCTCGATGCATGGAGGAACAATGACCGCCACGGTCCTGGTCTACAGCGACAACGCGAACACCCGCGAACAGGTGCGGCTGGCGGCGGGTCGCAGGCCCGCCGCGGACGTGCCGCCGGTCGAGTTCCTCGAGTGCGCCACGCTGCCGGCCGTTCTCAAGGCGCTGGACAAGGGCGGTATCGACGTCTGTGTGCTCGACGGCGAGGCGGTGCCGGCGGGCGGTATGGGCGTATGCCGGCAGATCAAGGACGAGGTCTTCAACTGCCCGCCCGTACTGCTGCTGATCGGGCGCCCGCAGGACTCCTGGCTGGCCACCTGGAGCCGCGCCGAGAGGGCTGTGACCCTTCCGGTCGACCCCGTGGAGTTCGCGGACGCACTGGCCGCCCTGTTGCGTGGCAGGCTCACCGTCGAGGCGTGACACCCGGGCGGACACCCGCGCGAGGCCCCGTCACACCTCCGGCCGCAGCCTGGCCGCGTCGACGGGGCTCGCGCCTTCCCCGATGCCGGCCAGCACGGCGCTGCCCTTGCGCCACTTGTCCCAGGGCACGTTCCAGTCGCCGAAGCCGTTGCCGAACGGGTCCATCATGTCGCCCGAGCTGTTGACCACTTGCACGATGTCGCCCTCGCGGACGGTTTTGAAGAACCACTCGGCGTTGCTCGTGCTCATGCCGGTGCAGCCGTGGCTGACGTTGGCGGACCCCTGCGAGCCGACCGACCAGGGCGCGGCATGGACGTACTCGCCGCTCCAGGTGACCCGCGTCGCGTAGTAGACGGGCAGGTCGTACGAGTCCGCTGAGCCCTCCGCGATGCCGACGGTCGTACCGCGCATCCGTACGAAGTACTCCTTGCCCAGTACGACCTTGACGCCGTTGCGGGTGGAGAAGCCGGGCTTGCCCGTGGTCACCGGAATGGTGTTGATCACCTTGCCGTTGCGCTTCACCGTCATCTGGTGCGAGCCGGCGTCCGTGATGGCCTCCAGCCGGTCCCCGGTGGTGAGCCGCAACGGCTTCGCGGGGCCTCCGTAGAGCCTGTCGGCCACCTTGATGCCTTCGAGGGTGCTGCGCACCGTGATGGTGGCGTTGGCGGGCCAGTACTCCTTCGGACGGAAGTGCAGTTTCTTGTCGTCCACCCAGTGCCAGGAACCCTGCACGGCGGGCTGGGAGCGCACCTTCAGGGCCCGCTCGACGACCGCTCTGGCCGCCTCGCCCTTTACGGGCGCGCTGAGTTCGGCGGTGACGGGCTGGCCGACGCCGTACTTGCCGGCCTTGGGGCCGAAGGTGACCTGCAGGCGCTTCTGCGGGGGGACGGACGTCTCGAAGGCGAGGGTGCGCGCACCGGGCTCGCCGTCCTCGTCCTCGGTGGCGACCTTGACCGTGTAGCGCGCTCCTGCCGCCAGTGGGGCGGTGCTGTGCCAGCGGGAGCCGTCGGCGGAGAGCTCGCCCGCCAGATAGCGTCCTGCGGCGTCGGAGGCCGTCACATCCGTGATCCGGTTGTCGCTGTTCCTGGCGGTGATCTCCAGGGGCTTCTCGGGATCCACCTTGGACGTTCCGGTGTCCGTATTGAAGGAGACCTGGTCCGCGGCGTCGTACGGTGCCGCGGAGAGCGGGTGTCCCCCGCCGGCTCCGCTGCACGCCGTCCCGGCCGCCGCGAGGGACGCGACCAGCAAGGAGCAGCTCAGAACCGTCCGGGGGCGAAGTGCGTGGGTCATGATCACACATTAGGAAGATTTCACGCGTACGGCGCGCCGGGAGTAGCCAAACGAGGGACCCGCCCACCTGACGTACAGGTGGGCGGGTCCCTCGGGCGTGTTGCGACTGCTTGTGCTGGTTCTACTGGTTCTGGTTCTCACCGCGGTAGTACTCGAAGACCCAGCCGAAGAGGCCGATGAGGATCAGCGGCAGCGAGAAGAACAGCAGCCACCAGCCGAGGGCGACGCCCAGGAAGGCGAACGCGCCACCGATGGCCAGCGAGAGCGGCTGCCAGCTGTGCGGCGAGAAGAAGCCGACATCGCCGGCCTCGTCCGCCACGTCGGCCTCCTTGTTGTCCTGAGCCATGGCGTCCACACGCTTGGCCGTGAAGGCCAGGTAGTAGCCGATCATGATGCTCAGGCCGAAGGCCAGGAAGAGCGCCGTGGTTCCGGCGGGCTCCTTCGACCACACGCCGTAGACGATCGCCATGGCGAGGATGAAGACACCCAGCCAGATGAACATGTTGCCCTGGATCTTCACTTGCCGGCCTCCTTGCCGCCGAGCAGCGCGGTGTCCTTGTGGCCGACGTTCTCGAGCTGGTCGAGAGCGGCGATCTCAGGGTGGTGCAGGTCGAATGCCGGGGATTCGGAACGGATCCGCGGCAGCGTGAGGAAGTTGTGCCGCGGGGGCGGGCAGGAGGTCGCCCACTCCAGCGAACGCCCGTAGCCCCACGGGTCGTCGACCTCGATCTTCTCGCCGTACCTCGCGGTCTTCCAGACGTTGTAGAAGAACGGAAGGATCGACAGGCCCAGCACGAACGAGGCGATCGTCGAGATCGTGTTCAGCAGGGTGAAACCGTCGGCCGCGAGGTAGTCGGCGTAACGACGGGGCATGCCCTCGGCGCCGAGCCAGTGCTGCACCAGGAACGTGCCGTGGAAGCCCACGAACAGCGTCCAGAAGGTCATCTTGCCGAGGCGCTCGTCCAGCATCTTGCCGGTGAACTTCGGCCACCAGAAGTGGAATCCGGCGAACATCGCGAAGACCACGGTGCCGAAGACGACGTAGTGGAAGTGCGCCACGACGAAGTACGAGTCGGAGACGTGGAAGTCCATCGGGGGCGACGCCAGGATGACACCGGTCAGACCACCGAAGGCGAAGGTGATCAGGAAGCCGACCGTCCAGAGCATCGGTGTCTCGAAGGACAACGATCCCTTCCACATGGTGCCGATCCAGTTGAAGAACTTCACACCGGTCGGTACCGCGATAAGGAAGGTCATGAACGAGAAGAACGGCAGTAGCACGCCGCCCGTGACGTACATGTGGTGCGCCCAGACCGTGACCGAGAGGCCCGCGATCGCGATCGTCGCGGCGATCAGACCGATGTAACCGAACATCGGCTTGCGGCTGAAGACCGGGATGATCTCGGAAACGATTCCGAAGAACGGCAGCGCGATGATGTAGACCTCGGGATGCCCGAAGAACCAGAACAAGTGCTGCCACAGAAGCGATCCGCCGTTGGCCGCGTCGAAGATGTGCGCACCGAATTTACGGTCCGCCTCCAGCGCGAAGAGCGCGGCAGCCAGCACCGGGAAGGCGAGCAGGACCAGGACACCGGTCAGCAGCACGTTCCAGGTGAAGATCGGCATACGGAACATCGTCATGCCGGGCGCGCGCATGCAGATGATCGTGGTGATGAAGTTGACCGAACCGAGGATCGTGCCGAAGCCGGAGAAGGCCAGACCCATGATCCACATGTCGGCGCCGATGCCCGGCGAACGGACCGCGTCCGACAGCGGGGCGTAGGCGAACCAGCCGAAGTCCGCCGCACCCTGCGGGGTGAGGAAGCCGGCCACCGCGATGAGCGAGCCGAAGAGGTACAGCCAGTACGCGAACATGTTCAGCCGCGGGAACGCCACATCGGGCGCGCCGATCTGCAGCGGCATGATCCAGTTCGCGAATCCGGCGAACAGCGGCGTCGCGAACATCAGCAGCATGATCGTGCCGTGCATCGTGAACGCCTGATTGAACTGCTCGTTCGACATGATCTGCGTGCCGGGACGGGCGAGTTCGGCGCGCATGAAGAGCGCCATTACGCCGCCGACGCAGAAGAACATGAACGACGTGATCAGGTAGAGCGAGCCGATGGTCTTGTGGTCAGTGGTGGTCAGCCACTTGATGACGACATTTCCCGGCTGCTTGCGCCGTACCGGCAGTTGGTTCTCGTAGTACGAGCCGTCTGCCGCCGCGGCACCCTTGGGTTCGTTGAGGATGCTCACAGTTTGTTCGTCTCCGCATTCCTGGCCGGGTCGGTCTGCTCGATACCGGCCGGGATGTAGCCGGTCTGGCCCTTCTCCGCCAGCTCCTTGAGGTGCTGCTGGTAACGCTCCGGGGAGACGACCTTCACGTTGAAGAGCATCCGGGAGTGGTCGACACCGCAGAGCTCGGCACACTTGCCCTTGAAGGTGCCCTCACGCGTGGGGGTCACCTCGAAGACGTTGGTGTGGCCGGGAATGACGTCCTGCTTCATCAGGAACGGCACCACCCAGAAGGAGTGGATGACGTCACGCGAAGTCAGGACGAAGCGGACCTTCTCGCCCTTCGGCAGCCACAGGGTCGGACCCGGGTTGCCGTTCTGCGGGTTCTCCTCGCCCGGAGTACCGACCGCGTAGACGCCTTCGGCGCCTGCCGGGAACTGCTTGGTGTACATGTCCGGGATGGCGTCGAGCTCCTTGGGGGGCTTGACGCCCGTGGCGGCGTCGCCGTCCACGTTCTCCACGTAGTTGAAGCCCCAGCTCCACTGGAAGCCGACCACGTTGACGGTGTGGGCCGGCTTGTCCGAGAGCGCGAGGAGCTTCGACTCGTCGCGCGCGGTGAAGTAGAAGAGGACCGAGACGATGATCAGCGGAACCACGGTGTACAGCGCCTCGATGGGCATGTTGTACCGGGTCTGCGGAGGTACTTCGATCTTGGTGCGGCTACGCCGGTGGAAGATGACGCTCCACACGATCAGACCCCATACCAGGACGCCCGTGACGAGCGCTGCCGCCCACGAGCCCTGCCAGAGGGACAGAATGATGGGAGCCTCTTCGGTGACCGGGGTAGGCATCCCGAGGCGGGGGAAGTCTTCCCATGTGTACGAGCAACCAGAGGCGGTCGCCAGGACCACGCCCGCGGTCAGCACCTGGAGCAGCTTCCGCCGCATCGGGCGCCGCGACGAGCGGTCGGAGCCGTTGGGACTCACGTAGCGCCTTCCCGAGAGTCTCGCCCGCGCGGTTGGTTGCGGCCGTCTCACTGGTCGGTCGCCGGCCCTGACGCGGGCAGGGGTTTGGATGTTTATGCGGACCAAACCCTACTGGACGCTATTTGGGGTCGCGCGGGGAGGGTGCCCAACGCGCCGTACCCCTCCACGAAGGGATGGCTTATCGGTGGAATCCCGGCCTCCGCCCGCCATCTGACCGGCCATCCGAGGGGCCGTACCGGTGCGGCGCGGATGGGGGATTAGCGTGGCAGTGTGCCCTACTTCGACGCCGCCTCCTCAGCCCCGCTGCACCCCGTCGCCCGGCAGGCCCTGCTGGCCTCGCTCGACGAGGGATGGGCCGACCCTTCCCGTCTCTACCGCGAGGGGCGGCGCGCCAGGATGCTGCTCGACGCGGCGAGGGAGGCGGCGGCGGAAGCGGTGGGCTGCCGCCCCGACGAGCTCGTATTCACTTCTTCCGGCACTCGCGCGGTGCACTCCGGAGTCTCCGGCGCACTCGCCGCCCGTCGGCGTGTCGGCCGCCACCTGGTCGTCTCCGCCGTAGAGCACTCCTCGGTGCTGCACTCGGCCGCCGAGCACGAGGCGGCGGGCGGTACGACGACCGAGGTCCCGGTGGACCGGGCGGGCCGGGTGGACCCCGCGGCGTACGCGCGAGCTCTTCGCGACGACACCGCGCTGGCCTGCCTGCAGTCCGCCAACCACGAGGTCGGCACCGAGCAGCCGGTGACGGAAATCGCACAGCAGTGCCGGGCGGTGGGTGTGCCGCTGCTGGTGGACGCGGCGCAGTCGCTGGCGTGGGGACCGGTGGAGGGCGACTGGTCGCTGCTTACGGCAAGTGCCCACAAATGGGGTGGGCCGGCGGGCGTCGGGCTGCTGGTCGTGCGCAAGGGCGTGCGGTTCGCCGCGCAAGGGCCCGCCGACGAGCGGGAGTCCGGGCGGGCGGCCGGCTTCGAGAACCTGCCGGCGATCGTGGCGGCGGCCGCGTCGCTCCGGGCCGTACGGACGGAGGCGGCCGCCGAGGCGGCGCGGCTGCGGGCACTGGTGGACCGGATCCGGGCCCGGGTGCCGGAGCTCGTACCGGATGTGGAGGTGGTCGGCGATCCGGTGCGGCGGCTGCCGCACGTGGTCACCTTCTCGTGTCTGTACGTCGACGGGGAGACGCTGCTGCACGAGCTGGACCTGGCCGGTTTCTCCGTATCGTCAGGTTCGTCCTGCACGAGCAGCACGCTCACGCCGAGCCATGTGCTGCGGGCGATGGGGGTGCTGACGGAAGGCAACGTCCGGATTTCGCTCCCGCCCGGGACGGCGGCGGAGGACGTGGACCGCTTCCTGGAGGTGCTGCCGGGGGCGGTGGCGGGGGTGCGGGAGCGGCTGGGGGCGCCGGTCGAGGCTGCGGGGCCGGCCGATGTGGAGTCGCTGGTCGTGGACTCGCTCGGCAAGCGGTGCCCGATCCCGGTGATCGAGCTGGCGAAGGTGATCGGCGATGTGCCGGTCGGGGGGACGGTGACTGTGCTGTCGGACGACGAGGCGGCTCGGCTGGACATTCCGGCGTGGTGCGGGATGCGGGGGCAGGAGTACGTCGGGGAGCGGCCGGCCGAGCGGGGCGTGGCGTATGTGGTGCGGCGCGTGAGCTGACGGGTGCGGGCCCCTGGACGCCCTCCGGGCGTGTCCTCAAACGCCGGACGGGCTGGAATTGCCGGGCGGGGCTGAGATTTGCCGCGCAGCGGCAAATCTCAGCC
>NZ_JBEXNQ010000033.1:0-95127 GCF_040611155.1 Streptomyces sp. NPDC002994 | reverse complement strand
CAGCGCAATCGCCGTAGGCGACGCGACGCAGGAGCGCCCTTGAGGGGCGGGCCTCCGCCGCCACACTTACATGTGGCGGCCCCCATCGCAGAAGCAACCAACGCCCCGGGGCGCACGAAGCCCCGCCTCCGCCGCCCTCCCCACCTCACTCACTCCGCCCTCCCGGCGCCCCCCACGTTGCGCATCATCCGGCGCAGGACCTTGATCGTGGTGACGTAGTCCGCCGCGTCGATGCCGTCGTGGATTCTGGCCCGCACAGCCGGTACGTGATCCTTGACCCGCCCCCGCCCCGCCTCGCCCGCCTCGGTGATCGTCAGGCGGCCGGTCGTGTCGTCACGGGTCAGCCAGCCACGTACCAACAACTCTTCAGTCTCCGGTACGAGGTCGTCCTGCGGCTCCAGGTAGTCCCGCATCGCCTCCGTCAGTTCCTCGACGGTACGACCCTCGCCGTCCTCGGACAGGTCGTTGACGGAAAGATGGCGCAGCGTCCAGTACTGGGGCTGGGAAATGCCCAGCCCCGCCAGCTCGCGGCGTATGAAAGCAAGGATTTCCTTGTGTGCCACATCCGTCCAGTAAGCGATCGGCTGCTGCGCCAGTTCGGCATCGGAGAGTGTCATAACTCCCGAAGCTATGACCTCAACTCCGCTTGAGGTCAACGACGTCCTGAACCGTTCGCACCCACGCGAGCGATAGAGAGAACGTGAGACTGATGCGGCCCTCGGGGCACACCGAGGAACTGGACCGCACCTCCGTACGCCCCTGGTGGCCGCGCCGCAGTTCTCGCCGGCGTGCTGCTCGGGGCGCGGCTGAGCTGGCTGCCGATGACGTTGTACGGGGGCGCGGTGTACTTGGCCGCCCCGCGCACCCCCGGCGGCGCGGCCGCCGTGTGGGCGTGGTGGATGCAGCCGGGGCCGCAGGTGGCCGCCTGGGTGGTGGCGGGTGTGGCGTTCGTGACGGGAGTGGCGCTGTATGTACGGCGTGGAGCGCGCCCCGTTGACGGACATGCCTGAGGCACGCGCCTGACGTACGGAAGGCCCGTAATCCGTCCGGGTCCCCTGGCCGAAATGGTTTGTTCACGCCGTCGTCGCGACGCCAGGATGGCCCCCGACGACCGAAGGAAGCACCGAACCGTCCCCAGGAGGTTCCCCCATGGCCACCCCGTCTCCGTACGCCACCGCAACTGCCACCGCCACCGCCATCGCCGCCACCATCGATCGGCGCGAGGGTCCGTACGGCGAAGTCGTTCTGCGGGAGCGCGGAGCGCACTTCGAGATCATCGCCAACGGCTGCTTCCTGATGGACACCTCCGACGGCCGCTCCGAGCGACTGCTCATCGACGCCGCCCTCGACGCACTCCCGGCCGAAGCGGAACAGCTCGCCGACCGCCCCGCCCCCGCCCTCCTCATCGGTGGCCTCGGCGTCGGCTTCTCGCTCGCCCGCGCCGCCGCGCAGTCCCGCTGGGGGCGGATCACGGTTATCGAGCGTGAGCAGGCGATTATCGACTGGCACCGCGAGGGACCACTGGCACGGATCTCCGGCGACGCGCTCGCCGATCCGCGATGCGAGATCATTCACACCGATCTGGTGGATTACGTTTGCGAAAACCGGATCGGCAGCGTTGGTACGTACCAAGACAGGTACGACGCGCTGTGCCTCGACATCGACAACGGGCCCGACTGGACCGTGACCGACGACAACGCCAATCTCTACTCCCCGCAGGGGCTCGCGGGGTGCATGAGACGGCTGAGACCAGAGGGAATCCTCGCCGTCTGGTCGGCCAAACCGTCCCCCGCATTCGAGGATGCGTTGCGGAATGCCGGATTCAACTTGGTTAGGACGGAAGAGATCCAAGTTGCCCGGGGCGTTCCTGACGTGGTCCATCTCGCGGTTCGCCCTGCGTAGCCGGGACGCTGTCAGTGCATCTACGCTGCTGCCCTACACGTGGGATAGAAGAGAACTCCCAGGGGCGGGGCAATGGAGCAGCAGACACACACCAGCCACAACGGCCTCGCGGCCACTCCGGGCGCTCAGCGCCGGGTGCTGGTCGTCGAGGACGACGCGACCATCGTCGACGCCATTGCCGCGCGACTTCGCGCCGAGGGCTTTCAGGTGCAGACGGCCGTCGACGGACCCGCCGCGGTGGACGCCGCCGAGGCGTGGCAGCCCGATCTGATGGTTCTCGACATCATGCTGCCGGGCTTCGACGGACTTGAGGTCTGCCGCCGCGTCCAGGCGCAGCGGCCCGTGCCGGTCCTGATGCTGACGGCGCGCGACGACGAGACCGACATGCTGGTCGGGCTCGGCGTGGGCGCCGACGACTACATGACCAAACCGTTCTCCATGCGCGAACTCGCGGCCCGGGTGCACGTCCTGCTGCGCCGGGTCGAGCGGGCCACGCTCGCCGCCTCGACGCCGCGCAGCGGCATCCTGCGCCTCGGCGAGCTGGAGATCGACCACGCGCAGCGCCGCGTCCGGGTGCGCGGTGACGACGTACACCTCACTCCGACCGAGTTCGACCTGCTGGTGTGCCTGGCGAACACGCCGCGCGCCGTGCTCTCGCGCGAGCAGCTGCTCGCCGAGGTGTGGGACTGGGCGGACGCGTCGGGCACCAGGACCGTCGACAGCCACATCAAGGCGCTGCGGCGGAAGATCGGCGCGGAGCGCATCCGTACCGTGCACGGTGTGGGGTACGCCCTGGAGACTCCACCCGCATGACCAGGCAGGGGACCGGGACCAGGCAGGGGAACGGGCTGCGTCCCTTCTCGATCAAGACCAAGCTCGGCACACTCGTCGTTGTCTCGGTCTTCATCACCACCGGGCTCATCCTCGTCGCGCTGCGCACCAAGACAGAGCTGCGCTTCATCACGGTCTTCTCCGTCATCGCGTCGATGCTGATCACGCAGTTCGTGGCCCACAGCCTGACGTCACCTCTCGACGAGATGACGACGGTGGCCAGGTCCATCGCGCACGGTGACTACACCCGGCGGGTGCGCGGTGCGGGCCGCCGGGACGAGCTGGGTGACCTGGCCGCCACGATCAACCGCATGGCGGACGATCTGGAGGCCGTGGACCGGCACCGCAAGGAATTGGTCGCCAATGTCTCGCACGAGCTCAGAACCCCCATCGCGGGGCTGAGAGCCGTGCTGGAGAACGTCGTGGACGGAGTGTCCGCCGCGGATCCCGAGACGATGCGTACGGCGCTGAAACAGACCGAGCGGCTCGGCAGGCTCGTCGAGACGCTGCTCGACCTGTCCCGCCTCGACAACGGCGTCGTACCGCTCAAGGCCCACCGCTTCGAGGTCTGGCCGTACCTCTCCGGCGTGCTCAAGGAGGCCAATGTGATCGCCTCGCAGCGCTCTCTCGCCTCCGGGTCCGGCAGTCATACGCGTACCGATGTGCATCTGCACCTCGATGTCTCGCCGCCCGAGCTGACCGCGCACGCGGACATCGAGCGGCTGCACCAGGTCGTCGCCAATCTCCTCGACAACGCGGTCAAGCACAGCCCGCCGCACGGGCGCGTCACTGTGCGTGCCCGGCGCGGTACGCAGCCGGAGAGCCTGGACCTGGAGATCCTGGACGAGGGGCCGGGGATACCGGAGTCCGAGTGGCACCGGGTCTTCGAGCGTTTCAACCGCGGCAGCCTGCCGGCGCCGCACGGACCGGGCAGCGACGGCGGTACGGGCCTGGGGCTCGCGATCGCGCGCTGGGCGGTGGATCTGCACGGCGGGCGGATCGGAGTGGCCGAATCCGCACGTGGCTGCCGGATCCAGGTCACTCTTCCGGGAAGCCCCCGGCCGACGAGTTGACGTAGGGTCGAACCGGAAGCACACGTTCTGCGTGTCATCCATTGGGGGTGCGGCCCAAAGTGGGCCGTAACCACGGTCCGTCCTACCCGGACCACAGCGGACCACACCGGAACCACACTTGTTTCCCGCCATTTCATGCGGCGAAACCAGCACTCCGATGTGACTTACGCGACGGAAGGCCCGCCCGGCCTGCACCTCTCGGCCGGACAGGCGTAGCCTTTATTTCCGCTGTCCATCACCTTGCGAAGCGGAAGAGGGCGGTTAACGCCGTGTCGTCTCAGTCCCCCAGTAGCCCGAGCGTCTCGACCGACCAAGACGGGCAAGGGAAGAACCCTGCCGCTGCCTTTGGTCCCAATGAGTGGCTCGTCGACGAGATCTACCAGCAGTACCTCCAGGACCCGAATTCGGTCGACCGCGCCTGGTGGGACTTCTTCGCCGACTACAAGCCCGGATCCACCCCGGCGGCGGAGAAGTCCGCCACCCCCGAAGCCGAAGACGTGACCGGGGCCGCCGCACAGCCGGCCCAGGCCACTCCGGCACCCGCCGCGCCCGCCACCCCGGCGACGCCCGCGGCCAACCAGCCGGCCCCCGCCGCGCCTGCCGCACCCGCTGCGGCAACGCCCGCGGCCCAGGCCCCGGCCCCCGCGACGGCCGCACCGGCCGCCCCACCGGCAGCTCCGGCCGCCAAGCCCGCCTCCGCCCCCGCACCGGCCGCCGCACAGCAGGCCGGCGCGACGGCGAAGGCCGAGCCCAAGGACCAGCCCGCCACCGAGGCCCCCGCGGGCCCCGAGTACGTCACGCTGCGCGGCCCGTCCGCGGCGGTCGCCAAGAACATGAACGCCTCACTGGAACTGCCCACGGCCACGTCCGTGCGCGCCGTCCCCGTGAAGCTGCTGTTCGACAACCGCATCGTCATCAACAACCACCTCAAGCGCGCCCGGGGCGGGAAGGTCTCCTTCACGCACCTCATCGGGTTCGCGATGGTGCAGGCCCTCAAGGCCATGCCGTCGATGAACTACTCCTTCGCGGAGAAGGACGGCAAGCCGACCCTGGTCAAGCCCCCGCACGTCAACCTGGGCCTGGCCATCGACCTGGTCAAGCCCAACGGTGACCGCCAGCTCGTCGTCGCGGCCATCAAGAAGGCCGAGACGCTCAACTTCTTCGAGTTCTGGCAGGCGTACGAGGACATCGTCCGCCGCGCCCGCGCGAACAAGCTGACGATGGACGACTTCACCGGCGTAACGGCGTCGCTGACGAACCCGGGCGGCATCGGCACCGTCCACTCCGTGCCCCGCCTGATGCCCGGACAGGGCCTCATCATGGGCGTCGGCGCGATGGACTACCCCGCCGAGTTCCAGGGCACGTCGCAGGACACCCTGAACAAGCTCGGCATCTCCAAGGTCATGACCCTGACCTCGACGTACGACCACCGGGTCATCCAGGGCGCCGCCTCCGGCGAGTTCCTGCGCATCCTCGCCAACATGCTGCTCGGCGAGAGCGACTTCTACGACCAGATCTTCGAAGCGCTGCGGATCCCGTACGAGCCGGTCCGCTGGCTCAAGGACATCGACGTCTCCCACGACGACGACGTCACCAAGGCCGCCCGCGTCTTCGAGCTGATCCACTCCTACCGGGTCCGCGGCCACGTCATGGCCGACACCGACCCGCTGGAGTACAAGCAGCGCAAGCACCCCGACCTGGACATCAACGAGCACGGCCTCACGCTCTGGGACCTGGAGCGCGAGTTCGCCGTCGGCGGTTTCGCCGGCAAGTCGATGATGAAGCTGCGCGACATCCTCGGTGTCCTGCGCGACTCGTACGTCCGGACCGTCGGCGTCGAGTTCATGCACATCCAGGACCCGAAGCAGCGCAAGTGGATCCAGGACCGCGTGGAGCGCCCGCACGCCAAGCCGGAGCGCGAGGAGCAGCTGCGCATCCTGCGCCGCCTGAACGCCGCCGAGGCGTTCGAGACCTTCCTGCAGACGAAGTACGTCGGCCAGAAGCGCTTCTCCCTCGAAGGCGGCGAGTCCGTCATCCCGCTGCTCGACGCGGTCATCGACAGCGCCGCCGAGTCGCGCCTGGACGAGGTCGTCATCGGCATGGCCCACCGCGGCCGCCTGAACGTCCTGGCGAACATCGTCGGCAAGTCGTACGCGCAGATCTTCCGGGAGTTCGAGGGCAACCTCGACCCGAAGTCGATGCACGGCTCCGGCGACGTCAAGTACCACCTGGGCGCCGAGGGCACCTTCACCGGTCTCGACGGCGAGCAGATCAAGGTCTCGCTCGTCGCCAACCCCTCGCACCTGGAGGCGGTCGACCCGGTCCTGGAGGGTGTCGCCCGCGCCAAGCAGGACGTCATCAACAAGGGCGGTACGGACTTCACGGTCCTGCCCGTCGCGCTCCACGGCGACGCGGCCTTCGCCGGCCAGGGTGTCGTCGCCGAGACGCTCAACATGTCTCAGCTGCGGGGTTACCGCACCGGCGGCACGGTCCACATCGTCATCAACAACCAGGTCGGCTTCACCGCCGCCCCGGAGTCCTCGCGTTCCTCGATGTACGCGACCGACGTGGCCCGCATGATCGAGGCGCCGATCTTCCACGTGAACGGCGACGACCCGGAGGCCGTGGTCCGCGTCGCGCGGCTCGCCTTCGAGTTCCGCCAGTCCTTCAACAAGGACGTCGTGATCGACCTCATCTGCTACCGCCGCCGCGGTCACAACGAGGGCGACAACCCGCAGTTCACCAACCCGCAGATGGTGACGCTGATCGACAAGAAGCGCTCGGTGCGCAAGCTCTACACCGAGTCGCTCATCGGTCGCGGCGACATCACGCTGGAAGAGGCGGAGCAGGCGCTCCAGGACTTCCAGGGCCAGCTGGAGAAGGTCTTCGCGGAGGTCCGCGAGGCCACCTCGGCCCCGGCTCCCGCCCACATCCCGGAGGTCCAGGCCGAGTTCCCGGTGGCCATCGACACGGCGGTCTCCCAGGAGGTCGTCAAGCGGATCGCCGAGTCCCAGGTCAACATCCCCGACCGGATCACCGTCCACCCCCGCCTGATGCCGCAGATGCAGCGCCGCGCGGCCTCGGTGGAGGACGGCACGATCGACTGGGGCATGGGCGAGACCCTCGCCATCGGCTCGCTGCTGATGGAAGGCGTCCCGGTCCGGCTGTCCGGCCAGGACACCCGCCGCGGTACGTTCGGCCAGCGCCACGCGGTGCTCGTCGACCAGAACACCGGCGAGGACTACACCCCGCTCCAGTACCTCTCCGAGGACCAGGCCCGCTACAACGTCTACGACTCGCTGCTCTCCGAGTACGCGTGCATGGGCTTCGAGTACGGCTACTCGCTCGCCCGGCCCGAGTCGCTGGTCATGTGGGAGGCCCAGTTCGGTGACTTCGTCAACGGCGCGCAGACCGTCGTCGACGAGTTCATCTCCTCGGCCGAGCAGAAGTGGGGCCAGACGTCCGGCGTCACGCTCCTGCTGCCGCACGGTTACGAGGGCCAGGGCCCGGACCACTCGTCCGCCCGTCCCGAGCGCTTCCTCCAGATGTGCGCCCAGGACAACATGACGGTCGCCATGCCGACCCTGCCGTCGAACTACTTCCACCTGCTGCGCTGGCAGGTCCACAACCCGCACCACAAGCCGCTCATCGTCTTCACCCCGAAGTCGATGCTGCGTCTGAAGGCGGCGGCGTCGAAGGCGGAGGAGTTCACCACCGGCGGCTTCCGCCCGGTGATCGGCGACACGACCGTCGAGCCGGCCGCCGTCCGCAAGGTCGTCTTCTGCGCGGGCAAGGTCTACTACGACCTTGAGGCCGAGCGTCAGAAGCGCGGCAACACGGACACGGCGATCATCCGTCTGGAGCGCCTGTACCCGCTGCCGGGCAAGGAGCTCCAGCAGGAGATCGCGAAGTACCCGAACGCCGAGAAGTACCTGTGGACGCAGGAAGAGCCGGCGAACCAGGGTGCGTGGCCGTTCATCGCGCTCAACCTGATCGACCACCTCGACCTGGCGGTCGGCGCCGACATCCCGCACGGCGAGCGCCTGCGGCGCATCTCGCGCCCGCACGGCTCGTCCCCGGCGGTCGGCTCGGCCAAGCGCCACCAGGCGGAGCAGCAGCAGCTGCTGAACGAGGTCTTCGAGGCCTGATCAGCGCCTGTACGCCCCACACAGGGCCCGGCACCGCAGCGATGCGGTGCCGGGCCCTCCGGCGTACGTGCTCGGGAAATCAGCCGAGGTACGCCTCGAAGTCCCAGTACGGGCGGTTGCGCTGGCGCGCGGAGAGCGTGTGCGGGTGCTGCGCGCCGAAGATGCGGGTGAGGCTCAGCAACGCGTCCGCCTCGACCTTGTCGGCCTCCTCGTGCTCGCGCAGCCCCCGCAGATCGGCAGCTAGCGCGGTCTGGCACGAGAGGGTGAGCGGGTGTTCGTCCCCCAGGGCCTGCCGGGACCTGCGCAGCGTGTCCCGGCTCAGCTCCGCCGCGTCCGCGACCCGGCCGTTGAAGTTCCGCCCGCCGGCCGCGTTGAGGGCGCAGCCCAGCACCCACGGATGGTCGGCGCCGAGCGTTGCCGTCAGGCCGGCGAGCGCCGATTCGAACATCGACATGGCCTCACTGCGGTCACCCGATGCCTGCATCACCAGACCGGTGTTGGTCAGCATGCCGGTCGCCACGGGGTGGGCGGGACCGAGCAGCGCCCGGTATCCGGCCTCCGCCTCGGCGATCAGGTCCTTGGCGTTGCCCAGATCACCGTGCTCGCGCTGGAAGTTCCCGTAGTCGTTGATGAACGACAGCGTGCTGAAGTGAGTCCTGCCGTGTACCTGCTCCAGCTGTTCCATCAGGCTGTCCATCAGCGGCGCGATGTCCTGCTGGAAGCCGCCCTCGCGCCGCCGCGCGAGGGCCAGGTAGGTGCGAGCGGCCAGGGTCTGCGGGTGCAACGGGCCGAGCACCTGCACATGGAGGCGCACCACCGGCTCCTGCCGGGCCACGCAGTCGCGGTACTGGCCGAGCAGCCGCAGTCCGTGTGCCACCGCGTTCCCGGAGTTGAGAGTGGTGATGTGACGGGCACGCAGGACGGTCTCGCGTCGGCTGAGGGTCTCCAGGTCGAGTTCGTACGCCTCCTTGTAGCGGCCCAGCAGACGCAGTCCGACGCCGAGGTTGTGCCGGGCGTTGAGGGACGTCAGCTCGTTCTCACCGAGCAGCCGTTCCGCGTCCTGGAGGACCTTCGCCTGGAGGTCCAGTGCTTCGCCGTACCGGCCCAGGCGGCGCAGGCTGCTGGCGAGGCTGCCGTTGACGTTGAGTTCGCCGAGTTCGTCGCGCACATCGGCGGCGAGCAGCCGGTCCCGCAGGGCACGCCCCAGTTCGTACGACTCGCGAAAACTGCCCGAGGCGAGAAGCAGGTTGCACTGCTGGGTGGTCAGATCCAGCATGTGCTGGGCCAGGGGGTCCATGAACGTCGTCCAGGAGCTCCGGATCTTCTCGGCGAGCCGGGTGCCGGCCGTGGACTCCCCGCTGCGGACGCAGTACCGGAGACAGTTCAGTACGGCGGCCTGGACCCTGCTGTTGGAGCTGCTGAGCGCGCCGGACGGTTCCAGGTGGGGCAGAAGTTCGGCGTACCGGGGCCACTGCCTGCTGTCGAGCGGGTTGCCGGGGTCGGCCTCGGCCAGCAGCGTACGAACGGCCTTGCGGTGAATGTCACGGCGCTCGTCGCTGGTGAGCCGGGACACGATGTCGTGGACGAGCCGGTGCATGTGCACGGACTCCTGGTGCGGGCCCATCTCGGCATTGACGGGGCCGCGGCTCTCCCTGGTGAGCACCGAGTAGTTCACCAGCGTGTCCAGCGCCCGGGTCCAGGCGGGCAGATCGGTGCTCATCCACCGCAGGTCCTCGGGCAGGTCGGCCTGCGGGTAGGCGCGGGCCAGGCCGAGGGGAATGCGGCCGGGGGCGAAGGAGGCGCAGAGGCTGAGTACCTCGACCGCCTGCGGCTGGGTGCGCCTGAGCCGGTTGATGAGGATCGACCAGGAAGTGAGCGAGGAGTGCGGGAAGCCGTCCCCGGCGGGCTCCTCGACGGTGGACAGCCTGCCCTCACGGACCATGCGCAGGTACTCGGGAACCTCCATCCGGGACTCGCCCAGCCAGGAGGCGGCCTGCACGAGCGGCAGGGGTACGTCGCCGAATTCGGCGGCGACTTCGTCGGCCTGCTCCGAGGTGACGTGCGGGGCGCGGCGCATCAGATAGCCGGTGGACTCGGCGCGGTCGAAACTGGGCACTTCCAGTACGTCGGTGTAGTCGCCCCAGCCCCTGTTCCGAGAGGTCACGATGACGTGTCCGGGGCCGTGCGGCAGCATGACGCTCGCACCGTCGGTGTCGTCCCAGCCATCGAAGATGACGAGCCAGCGGCCGTACGGTTCGCCGCGCCGCAGCGCCTCGCGCACGGCGCGGATGCGCTCACCGGGTTCGCTGCCGCTGTGCAGACCCAGTTCGACGGCGAGTTCTCCGAAGCGGTCGCGCTGGATGTTGCGGTCGTCAGAGTTGACCCACCAGATGACGTCGTAGTCGGTGCTGAAGCGGTGGGCGTACTCCGCGGCGAGCTGGGTCTTGCCGATGCCGGACATGCCAAGGAGCGTGCAGGCGGAGTTGCCGCGTTCGGCCTCGGTCAGGCGTTCCTGGAGTTCGGTCAGGAGGTCGTCGCGGCCGGTGAAACGGCCGTTGCGGCGGGGCACTTCGCCCCAGATCTCGGGAGGTGTGTTCGGGAAGCGCGAGCCGCTGACCGCGGGGCGACGGCCGGAGGTGCGCCGGAAGTCGATGCCGAGTCTGCCGAGCAGTCGTTCCTCGGCTTCCTGCTCGCCCGTGCTCCACAGGCTGACCGGTTCCAGTACGGCGGTGGCGGGCGGCAGCTGGCGGTTGGTGAGGTTGACGGCGGCGAACCGTTCGGCGTTCTCGGCGACGTACCCCCGCAGGACGTCGTTCCACTCGCCGGCGGCTCGGGGCCCCAGCTCGAAGAACCAGTCGTTGAGGACGAGTAGGACGCGCCCGGTGGACAGCAGCAGGTCGGCGAGCGACTCCTCCAGCGGCACCTCGCGGGGCGGGTCCCAGCGCTGGAGGGTGACCCGCTGGCCGTGGGCTTCCAGGCGCTGCCCGATCCAGTTCGCCCAGGGCCGGTGGTAGCCGGGAAAGACGACGAGGAAGTGTTCGGGCCCGTCCTGGCCGCTACGGTCCGCCGCACCGGCCCCGCCCGAGCGCCGCTGATCCACCATCTGCACGTCTCCCTGTCTTACGCCGCCAGTGCCCGTCGACCCATTGTCACGATCTATTAACACAGTGTCACTCACCCGAAGGACTGCCGAGCCGTACCGAGGCTCGCGTGGTGATCTCGCATCCCCTGTGCGAACTCCCTTCCAGCAATGGTCAGTTCATCGGATTCAAGCAGTACGGACAATGCTTGCGCGACCTGTCCGCGGTGCTGCCCGAACTGCTCGGCGGCTCTGCGCCGCCAGCCTGCCGGGATGTCGGCGCCGGTCGCCGCCCGCCGCCACAGATCGGTGAGGGCCAGATGGGCGTACGCACCCTGGAAGACGCCGGCCACAGGCCTCGGGTCGGGGCGCCAGCCGACCCGGTGCAGCCCCCCGTCACCCGGCCGGTACAGCGACACACGTTCGTGGAGTGCGGCCAGCTTGGTGTGGTGCGTCTCGTGGACCAGCACCTCGGCCAATTCATGGGGTCCGGCGGGAAGGGACATCAGTACGCTGCCGGGGGCCGCCCGCAGCGTCGCGCTCATCGGGCGGCGTCCGTCGTACGCGGCCGGGTCGGCGGGGGCGAGCGGCACGACCACCCGCTGCACCGCGAGTATCTCGGCGGCCCGCCCGGGGTCTGTGCCGTCGATCAGCGCGATGGCCTGCTGCCACAGCCGTGCCCAGGGTTCGTGGGCGACTGTGGCCCGGTCCGCGGCGGGCAGGGTTACGGCGCCGATGCCACCGGTGGGGACCCGGTACGGGTCGAGGTCGTCCAGGACGGCGGTGCCTCCGGGCAGCGGGCGCAGTGCCTTCCATCCCGGACCGGCCCCGACGGGCCGGTGCGGGCCGGCGTCGCCGCGCCGCAGGAGCAGGGCGCGGCTGCGGCCGCCGGTGATCCGTACGGTCCGGCCGCGCGCGTGCAGTTCGGCCCGGCGGTCGGGGCAGTGGAGGGTGCCCAGGCCCGGGAGGCCGAGCAGACCGGTGGGAGCGTCGAGAGTGAGGCGCAGGTCGCAGCCCGCCCGCAGGGCCGCGGTGGTCGCGATACCGCCGAAGTGTGCGAGCCGCCGGTCGAGGGCCGGCCCTTCGGGGAGGGTCAGGGCCCCGGCCAGCCAGGCGCCCGTCAGTGGGTAGTCGACTACGTCGCGGACGGCGGCGGGGTCGCGCCGCTCCGCGTGTTCCAGCAACGCCCAGTGGCGGCGGAAGCGTTCCCGTACGGCCGGATCGATGGAGCTTTGTTGCCGTTCGAGGCGCGTCAGCAACGACTTGAGCAGCAGGAGCCGGCGGGCGTGCAGCCCGTTGCGCAGCGTGACGGTGCAGGCGGGGTCGGGCCTGGTGCGGGCGAGCCAGGTGAAGAGGGCGCAGGGTAAGGGAGCCACGGTCACCCGGGCCCCCTCTCGCCGGACTTGGCACCGTGGTGGTGTCCGGTGCCGATTGCCCACGCCACCCATCTGACCGGAAAGTGCCGCAGCTCAGCGGTTTCCCGGGTCGGCAGTCGCCCACCACGCCTCGGTGAGCTCCAGGGACCGCCCGAGCACCTGATCGACCGCCTCGGTAAGTCCCGGATCATCCATGGTGCGCAAAGTCCGCAGGTCGACGTGGGTGAGATCGGGCACGGGCGGCGGCCGTCCGGCGTCCTGGTCCTGGCCGGCAACCACGGTGTTCCTGTGCGACACGCCCGACTCCCTCCTGCCGGCACCCGTCCCGCACGGCCGCAGCGGCTGCCCAGTTCTTCCCGACACCGGTGAAACAGAAACATGTTCGACTTCACTCCGGTCAACCGGCACTCACCTCGGTCAACGGCCACCACGGTGGTGCCAGTTGCCGCCGGTCCGGCTCGGCCAGCCGTTGATCGTCCGCACGGGCCGCTCTCCCCCGGGCCGCCTCCGCGAGACGTGCGATCCGCTCCCGGGGTGCCCCCGACTCGCGCCAGTCCACCTCGGTGAGTGACGAGATCAACCGCTGCCAGCGCTCGTGCGCCTGCTCGAACGCCCGGCGCGCGGCTCCGGTGCGGCCCATGAACTCCAGCGTGCAGCCCTGTGCGTACACCGCCCGTGCCGCCGTGACGGAGCCCGGCCGGTCCCCGTGGGCGGCGTCGGCGTCGCGCTGCGCGTTCTCGTACGCCTGGAGTGCGTCCGAAAGCAGCGTCGCGGCGGACACGTGGGCGAGTTCGAACCTGGTCCGGCCGAGCGTCAGCCATGCCTCGGCCCGTAGTGCGCCGTCCGTCAGCCGCTTCGCGGCCTCCTCCAGCAGGTGGCGGCCCTCGTACAGGTCCGGCAGGAAGCCGACCCGCTGGAAGCGGAGCGCCAGCGCGCTGCCGAGGAGCAGGTGCAGTCTGCTGCGGGACGGTGAGCGGGCGGGCATCCCGGCGAGCGCCTCGCGCAGGACGCTCTCCGCCCGGCCCACGGCGTCCTCCCCGGCGGGCCCGTCCTCGGCGGCGGCGCGGCGCAGCAGCGACTCGCCCCATTCGGTGAGCAGTCCGCACCGTTTCGCGCTGTCCGGCGGGGCGGCCCCGGCGGCTGCCTCGTACGCCCGGTCGGCGGCCGGGTGGTCGTCCGCCGCGTCGTGCAGGCGGGCCTGGGCGGTCAGGCAGCGCAGGCGCAGTGCCGGGTCTTCACCGGCGGCCTGTTCGGCGCGGGCCAGGATCTCGGCGGTGCCGGCGTGCGGGGCGCCGGCCGCGCGCAGGGCGTCGGCGAGGTCGAGGAGCGCGGGGCAGCGGCTGCTGTCGGGGGCGTCTTCGGTGTCCAGCAGGTCACATCCCGTGCGGAGTTCACGTACCGCCTCTTCGGCCTGGTGCCGCGCGAGCAGGAGCCGCCCCCGGCGCAGGTGCAGCGCCCGGCGGGACGCCGCCGGCCACGCCGAGGCGTCACCCCGGAGCGCGTCCAGGCCCGCGGCGAGGTGCTGTGCGTCGCGCGTCTCCCGCCACAGGGCGTGGTGCGCGGCGGCGAGTTCGAGGCAGGCGTCGGCCCGGCCCTGGCTGCCTTCGGGGGCGCGGTCGCGTGCTTCGGCGAGGGTGCGGGCCGCGCGCAGGAGCAGTTCGCGCCCCCGCTCGGTGCCGCGCACCGCCCCGGCCCCCGCCTCCGCCAGCAGCACCCGGCCGAGCACCACGCCGGCGCGCACGACCCCGGTCCCGCTCTCGGGCGCCCCGGCGGCGTCCGGGCCGTCGCCGCCGCTCAGTGCGGCCTCGGCGCGTTCGCGGGCGCGGCGGAGCAGGGACGGGTCACCCTGGGAGTGCCACTGGCCCAGGAGGCGTTCGGCCTCGGCCAGCGGTACGGGGGTGATGAGGTCGGGCTGGTAGAAGCGGAGCACCCGGGCGGGGATCTCGGCGAACAGTTCGGGCTCGCCGCCGGCTCCGGCTCCGGTTCCGTCGTCCGCCTCGGCCGCCCCTGCCTCCCCGTCGGAGCCCCGTTCCCACTGGAGGTCGGGAGCCGTCGCGACGCCGCGTTCGGAGAGCCTGGCCGCGGCGAGCGCCGAGAAGTTGCGGGCGCCCCTGCCGAAGTGGCGTTCCACGTACGAAGAACAGTGCTTGAGCACCAGCGCCGCCGCGTCCTGGCCCAGCGAGTTCAGCAGCAGCTCCTGCACCCCGTCCGCGTACACGTAGCAGGGTGACCTGGAGTCCGGTCCCGGCAGCTGCCTGAGCAGCCCGCCGAGCAGCACCTCGGCGAGCTCCATCGGTCCGGTGTCGGGCAGCATCGCGCGCTGTACGAGCTGCATCACGGGCAGCGTGAGGGGCGCCGCCGCGAGGTGGACGGCGAGGCGGACACCGCCGGGCGACGCGTTCGCGCGGAAGGCGCGCAGCAGTTCGTCGGCGCTGCGGTCGGGTGGCAGGGGTGGTGGCGGGGCGGACCCGATGTGGTCCGGGAGCTCGTGGGCGGGGGCGTTGTCGGACCAGGCCGCCCAGCCGCGCACCGTGCTGCCGCCGTGGTCGGACAGCAGCCGCGCCCAGGACGCGAACGCCTCGGGGGTCGGCGGGAGTACGGGCACGGGCCTGGCCGTCGCCTCCACGGGCTCCCACGGCTCCTCGTCGGGGACGAAGGCCGTACGGCCGCCGGACGCCGCCGACCGGACCAGCAGCCCCGGCTCGGCGGGCAGTGCGGTACGGGCCCACAGGCGCGGCGGCAGCGGCTGCACTACGGCCAGCGGTGAGCTCCTCGGCCACTGGCGGATGAGCCGCTGCGCGCGGCCCTGCTGCCACAGCGGGCCGACGCAGTCGCTGACGACGAGGGTGAGCCTTCGCCCCGTCGGGTCGTGGAACTGGTCGGCGGGGCGCATCCGCGTGTGCCCGCCGGGACCCGTCGTCGTACCGATGCGGGGCGCCGCGCCGTCCCCGGCGTCGTACAGCTGGTGCACCTGCACGTCACGGAAGACCCCGGACTGCTGGCAGGCCTGCCGCAGCTCCTCGACCATCCGCTCCCAGACGGCCATCGCGGGTCCGGTGTCCATGAGCAGCTGGATGTCCACGCGGGGGCGCTCGGAGGGCCGCAGCACCGGGGTGATGACGCCGGACATGGCGCTGCGCTCGGCCGTGGCGTCCTCGTCGAGGCGCCCGTCGGCGGCCGGCCGCGCGGCGGTGGCGGTGTAGTGGCGCAGGGGGCGCAGGGCGCGTTGCAGGCCGAGCAGCCCGGGCAGCGCGGCAGCCGCCGGAGCCCGTACGGGGAAGGCAGCCCCGGCGGCGCCCGCAGAGCTCGCGGAGCCTCCCGCGCCCCGGTTCCCCCGGCCGCCGGGTGCGTAGAGCGATACGGGGCCGGCCGCCGGAGAAGACCCGGGCACGTCGGCGTCGGATGCGTCGGATGCGTCGGAGCCCGCGTCACCCGCCGGGGGACGGACCGCGCGCCCACCACTGTTCGTGTCACCATCCGTATCCGTCTTACGGCCGGTCTCCCGGCCCGGGGCGGTGGCCTCTCCCGGCTCCCGGGGGTCGCCGGACCCGCCCGTCGGCGTACGGCCCGAAGGCAGCCACTGAGCCAGCCAGACGGCGTCCGCGACCTCCTCGGCCGTGGGGTCGAGGCCGCCGCTCCTCAGCCTGCCGACAAGTTCCCCCAGGTCCATCCGGCACTCACCTCGGGCGGTCGAGTGGTCGCATGAGCATTTCGGCGATGCGTTCGCGCGTGACGCGCTCCGCGCGCGGGGTGTGCTGGGTGAGGTAGAGGGCGTTGAGCAACTGGTCGGCGGCGATGATCTCGCCGGGTTCGCGGCCGAGGAACCGCTCGATCAGGTCCCGCCCCTCGATCGCGGCGTCACTGCCCAGGTGCGCCTCGACCATGGCGGTGAGCTGCTCCTCGCCGGGCGGTTCGAGCTCCAGCTGAATGCAGCGGCGCAGCAGCGCGGCGGGGAAGTCCCGCTCGCCGTTGGAGGTGAGGACGATGAACGGGAAGGTGGTGCAGCGGACGCGGCCGCCGCGTACCGGCACCTTGCGGCCGTCGTCGGTCAGGACGTCGACGACCGGCTCGCGGTCGGCGATGCGCTCCAGCTCGGGGATGGCGAACTCGCCCTCCTCCAGGGCGTTCAGCAGGTCGTTCGGCAGGTCGAGGTCGCTCTTGTCGAGCTCGTCGACGAGCAGCACGCGCGGCTGTTCGGACGGCAGCAGCGCGGTGCCGAGCGGTCCGAGGCGTACGTACGAGCCAATGGCCGAGGGCGTTGAGGGTCCTGAGGCAGCCGCACCGGTCCCGCCCTGTGCCCGCTCCAGCTGTACGTCCTGGAGGCGGCCGATGGCGTCGTAGCGGTAGAGCCCGTCCTGGAGGGCGGACCGGCTGACGATCGGCCAGCGCAGGACGCGTCCGAGGCCGAGTTCGTGCGCGACAGCCTGAGCGAGAGTGGATTTTCCGGTGCCCGGGTTGCCGGTCACGAGCAGCGGCCGGCGCAGGTACAGGGCCGCGTTGACCGCGTCGACCTCGGCGGGTCTGGGGTGGTGGTTCTCCACCAGCCGGCGCTGTACGCCGAGCCTGCGGGCGGCGCTCGGGTCGGTGGCGTCGGGGCCCTGCGTGCCGTCGGGGCCCGCTGTGCCGTCGGGGTCTGGGCCCACTGCGGCGAAATCACGCCAGGGAGGCGGGCCGGGTAACCGCTGCACGCCGTCGTGCGGCAGTCCCGCGCCGCGATAGATCCGCCAGTCTGTCACTGAGTTTCACCTCGCGGGTAGGTGGTCCGGGGGCTGACGTTACCGTTCAAGTCCCTGTCTGCCGACCCTGATTCAGGACCGGTTCCCGGGATTTGGCCAGGCATTCGACGCATTTTTCGGCGCGCCTTGCCACCCACCTCCTGACGGGCCGTCATGCGCTCGGCCCGGAGAGCTGCGGGGGCACCTGAAGGGGCACACCGTCGTACGGCGGACGGTCGGGCGGATCGAAGAGTACGGCGACGGAGGCGGCCCAGGCCGCTTCCGACACCGTGTCGGGTGTCACGTCGGGATCCATCGAGATGATGCGCAGGGAACGTATGTGCCGGTGCAGCCCGTCCATGCCGTCGGCGCGCGCCAGCAGCTCGTCGGCGCGTACGTGGAACTCCCGGCAGTCGCTGTGGTCCTGGCCGCATCTGCGCCACAGCGCGAGCGGGTGTCCGGCGGCGATGGCGGCGGCCATGGCGTCGAGTCCGTCACCACTGCCGACCGGCCCGCAGTACACGGGCACGGTGCCGTCCTCGGCGTCGGACAGCCTGGCGTACGTGGCCCTGCGGGACTCCCGGCGGACACCGGGGCCGTGCCCGGACTCGGGGACTTCGCCGCGCAGCGGTACGACGGCGAGCGGCCCGCGGACGGCGGCCTGCCAGCGGCGGCGCCATTCGGGGCTCGCCGGGCGGTCGCGGCGCCTGCGGTCCCGTATGACGACGATGCGGCGCTCCCCCAGCGCCATGCTGTGCTCGTCGAAGAGGTCGTCCTCGGGCGAGAGCCGCCAGGTGTCGAGGGGTTCGTCGAACAGTTCGCGCGGCAGCAGCGCCTCGATCGCCGCGAGGTGCTCCCCGCTGTCGCCGCGGCGCAGGGCGTCGGCGAGCGGTTCGCGCAAGGTCTCGCGCAGGTCGGCGCGGCGCACACCGCGGTCGTCGCCGGACAACGGGCTGACGGTGCGCCCCTCGTAGAGGAGCTTGACGCGCCACGGGTAGCGGTCGCCGTAGTGGACCGGGTCGATCTCGACGAGCACGTCGGCGCGGGCGTGGCCGGCCGGCCTTTCCCGTACGAACTGGACCTCGAACTCCGGGGCGGGGGTGGCCGCTTCACGAAAGTCCAGCACCTGCGCGATCTCTTCGCGGATCGCCTGGTGCGCTGACTCGCCCTGCGTGGTGATCCACTCGGCGAGCTCGTCCAGCCCGCCGAGCTCGCCGGGAGCGGCCCGCCGGGGACCGTCCGCCCGGGCCCGGCTCCGGGCCTGCTCGGCAAGGTGCCTGACGACCTTGGCGGCGTACAGCAGCACCGCGTCGACGTCGAGGTCGTGACCGCTGTCCCTGCCCCGAAGGTCGTGCAGCAGTCCGACGCCGTCGCGCCAGGTGCGCGGGTCGTGCTCGATGGGTGACTGGTAATCGCTGTGCAGGACACGGCGTTTGACGTCGTCCACGAGAACCATGACCTCGCCCGGCCCGGTGGGCGGCGGCAGTTCGGCGAACCGGCCGAAGAGGTGTGCGCGCGCGGCCGGCAGGAACCCGGGGGCTCCCTTGCGCAGGTCGGCCTGCGCCCTGGTCCAGCCGCCGCCGGCGGCCGAGGTGCTGCGGAAGCGGCGCAGGTGGTGCCGGTCGTGCTCGCGCAGGACGGTGTGGAGGATTCCGCCGCCCCGCAGATCGTGCAGCTCGCGCAGGGCCGTGATGGGCACGGCGGCCCCTTCGTGTTCCCCCCGCCCCTTGTTCATGCCGATGACGGCGCCCTGCTTCAGGTCGACGACGGGGCCGCCCGAGCAGCCCTCGACGGGCAGGCTCCCCCGCAGCAGCAGCGCCTTGCCGTCGGTGGCGTGGGCCTGGCCGACGCCGTGCCGTATGCCCAGGTCGCCGGTCTCCCTGGACCAGCCGTGCAGGCTTACGTCGGCGGGGATGTCCAGGGGCCGCTCGCTGAGCCAGACGCAGGCGGCGTCCTGCGCGTCCGGGACGCGTACCAGGGCGATGTCGGGGAACTCCCAGCGGTACGGCGGCTCGTCGGGGTCGGCGGGCCGCGGCTTGGCGAGGACCACTTCGCCCGTGGTCACACCGCCCTGCCAGGTGATGCCGAGCGCACGCTCTCCCCTCCACACGGCGGCCTCCCCCTTTCCCACGACATGTGCGCAGGTCAGCACCCAGCCGGGGGCGATGAAGAATCCGCTGCCCCAGTAGTGGGTGCCGTGCGGGTCATACCCGGCTCCGGGCGCGGCAATGCGTACGAGAGAGGGGCGCACGATCTCGTCGAAGGCGTTCATGACGCGCTCATGACGTGCCGCGGGCCGGCGATCCGGGCGCGGGGCCCGGCCGGGCGGCCGGATCCGCGACGGGTTGCGCCCCCGGATCCGCTGCCGCACCCGCAGCCGGACCTACGGTCGGATCCGCCGCCGGATCCGCTGCCGGGTCCGCGACCGGTTCGGTCCACGTCAGGGACACCGACACGGAGGCCTTGCCGCCGCCGTCCGCGAGGACCCCGATCACCTTGCCGGACTGGGCGGACAGCTCGATACCGAAGGTGACGGCGACTTCGACGGGCGCGGCGGGGCTCAGTCCGGCGCGCAGCGACCGCACCACACCCTGTACGACATCGGTCAGTCCACCCGCCATGGAGACGACCCGGTCACCGATCCCGGTGTCCCGGTAACCGCCGCCCCGGTCGAGCTCCTGCGCCTCGCTGACACGGGCCCAGACGACGGTCCCGTCGTCGAGCCGAACCTGTGCGATCCCATTGGCCACAGCGTCCCCCGCTCCCCCACGCGATGAATGGTGAAGGTTAATCGCTGCAGGGTACGAGCGCGAGGGACTCCGGGATCAGTGCCTATCCTGGCTTGGAACAACCGCTGTCCACCCCTGTCCGACCCCCTGTCCCACCCACGGAGCAACACCTTGTACTTCACCGATCGCGGTATCGAGGAGCTGGAGAAGCGGCGCGGCGAGGAGGAAGTCACCTTCGAGTGGCTCGCCGAGCAGCTGCGTACGTTCGTCGACCTCAACCCGGACTTCGAGGTTCCGGTCGAGCGGCTCGCGACCTGGCTGGCCCGCCTGGACGACGACGAGGACGACGCGGAGTAGTTGGAGTAGGTGCGCACGGCGGCGCATCGCGGGCGCACCCGCGCGGTCCCGGCCCGGCCTCCGCGTCAGGCGCGGGCGCGCAGCCGGTCGTACGCCAGGCCGAGCGCCCCCTGCGCCACCAGCACGCCGCCCGCGAACGCCCAGCCGCCGCTGCGCCGCCGCAGGCCCCACAGGGCGAGCGAGACGCCGGCCGCGAGCTGGGCCGCGTTCAGCAGGCGGGCCCTCGGCCCGCGTACCCAGGGGCCGACGGGGCCGCTCTCGACCACGTCGAGCTCCGCGCGCACGGCGTCGCGCCAGCCCGACCACTCGACCGACTCCGTGCCCGGCTGCACCCGCGCCGCCTCCCGCAGCCGGTCGGCCGGTTCGCCGGGCGTCAGGCCCGGGGGCAGCGCGAGGCCCAGGCGGGACAGGACCGCGATCAGGCCCAGCAGCCGGACCCTGCCGTCCGCGTCGGGGTCGGGTCGGGTGAGCGCCGCGAGGGACTCCATGTCGAGTACGGGGTCGAGCCCGAGCCGCGCCGCGAACGTGCGCATCGCCTCGTCCTCCCCCACCGGCGTACCGTCCGCCAGCCATTCGTAGCCGACCTGGCGCCGGAAGCCCGAAGCGAGCGTGAAACCGGCCCGGTCGGCGTCCCACCAGAGGGCGAGAACCGGCCAGGTGACGCCGACGGCGAGGGCTGTGGCCCAGCCCGCCAGGACGCGGTCGACCGGTTCGCCGTCGTCCAGCCATGGTTTGCCCTCGGGTACGACCACGCTCCAGCCGTCGGCGGAGCCGCCGGCCGGTGACAGCAGCAGCCGCTCGCGCAGCAGATGCGCCGCGGGCCGTACCGCCTCGGGCTCGGCCCCGCACAGCAGCAGCGCCCCCACGGGCCCGAATCCGGGTGTCGCGTTCATGCCCTCACGCTAGGGCACTTTGCCCGCATATGACGCGTACGAGTGGGCCGCTCGCGCCACAACCCTGTCTTGACTTCCCTCAGCCGCGATATATCGTGTTTATGAATAGACGCGATATGTTGCGTCGGACCGGCCAGTTCGGGGAGGACCACATGACAGAGCCGACATGGGCGGTCGCGGAGCCGCGGAAGCTCACCTTCGAGGACCCGGTGAGCGCGCTCAACGTGCGCATCGTCAACGGGACAGTGAATGTCGTCGGCATCGAGGAAGGCCCCGCCCGCCTCGAAGTCTCCGCGATCGACGGCCCGCCGCTGACCGTGACCCACAAGGACGGCACTCTCACCGTCGCCTACGAGGACCTGCCCTGGCAGGGCTTCCTCACATTGCTCGACCCCAAGCGTCGGCACCGCAGCGCTGTCGTCTCCCTGGCCGTCCCGGCGGACTGCTCCGTAGAGGTCGGCGTCATCGGCGCCGGCGCCGTCGTCTCCGGGGTCCGCGGACGTACGGAGGTACGCGGCATCACCGGCGACACCACCCTCGTCGGCCTGTCCGGCGCCGTCCGCGCCGACACCGTCGCGGGGAGCCTGGAGGCCCAGGGCGTCACCGGCGACCTCCGCTTCCACTCGGTCTCCGGAGACCTGACCGTGGTCGACGGTTCGGGAGCCTCTGTACGGGCCAACTCGGTCAGCGGTGACATGGTCGTCGATGTGGACCCGGCCGGTAAGCCCACCGACATCGCCCTCACCTCGGTCTCCGGCGCGGTCGCCATCCGGCTGCCGCACCCGGCCGACGCGACGGTCGAGGCGAACACGGCGAGCGGCTCCGTCTCCAACGCTTTCGAGGACCTGCGGGTGGGCGGCCAGTGGGGGGCGAAGAGGATCACGGGCACGCTCGGCGCCGGCAACGGCCGGCTGCGCGCGACGACCGTCTCCGGCTCGATCGCCCTGCTGCGCCGCCCGCCGGCCGAAGAAGACCTGCACGAGGCCGACACCGCCGCCGACGCCGACGCCGCCAACAAGAAGGTGCTTTGACATGCCCCCCGTATTCGCCCACGGCCGTCTGCGCCTGTACCTCCTCAAGCTGCTCGACGAGGCGCCGCGCCACGGTTACGAGGTGATCCGCCTCCTGGAGGAGCGCTTCCAGGGCCTGTACGCCCCGTCCGCCGGCACCGTCTACCCGCGCCTCGCCAAACTGGAGGCCGAGGGCCTGGTCACGCACGCCACCGAGGGCGGCCGCAAGGTCTACTCGATCACCGACACGGGCCGCGCCGAACTGGCGGGACGCGGCGGCGAACTGGCCGACCTGGAGCTGGAAATCCGCGAGTCGGTCTCCGAACTGGCCGCCGAGATCCGCGACGACGTACGCGGCGCGGCCGGCAACCTGCGCCGCGAGATGCGGGCCGCGGCGAGCGAGACCCGCCACCAGGCCGCACCGTCGCAGCCCAAGGGCGGCGACTGGGAGGGCGCGTTCGGCGACAGCGAGGCATGGAACGCGGCGAAGGAGGAGCTGCGCAAGGCCAAGCAGGAGTGGAAGGAGCAGGCGCGCCGAGCAAAGGATGAGAGCCGCCGCGCCCGCGAGGACGCGCAGCAGGCGCGCCGCCAGGCCAAGGAAGCCCAGGAGAAGGCGCAGGAGAAGGCGCGCGAACAGATGCAGCGGATCGCGCAGCAGGTGCAGGACCACTTCGCGCGGGGCGACTGGCCGAAGGGGGTGCGCGAGGGCCTCGCCGAGGTCACCAAGGAGTTCGGCTTCTTCGGCCGTCCGGCGGCGCCTGCGCAGGAGCCGGCCGATGTCGAGGTCAAGGTCGAGCGCGCGGACACTCCCCCCGAGCCCGAGTGGGCCCAGGAGCCCCCGTCCGCGTCCGGCGACCCGGCCCGCGACCTGGACCGCCTGCTGGACCGCTTCCGCGACGACATCCGCGACGCGGCCCGGGACCACGGCGTAACGGAGCACGAACTCCGCGAGGCCCGCCGCCACCTGTCGACGGCAGCGGCCCACATCGGCGCACTGCTGCGCGGCCCGAAGGAGTAGGCAGGCGGACCTCCGATTTCAGGCCATGTCGTCGGGCAGAATCCTGAAGTGGCCGTATGTGCTGCCGAGCGGGCGCACGGTCCGGAAGTCCCGGATGTCCCGGGTCAGCACGGCATCGGTGTCGTACTCGGCGGCCAGGCAGACGTTCAGGGCGTCCACGAGATCCAGGTCCAGAGTCCCGTAGCGGGCGCGCACGGCAAGTGCCGTGTCAAGGAGTTCCGAGGTGGTGTCCGCCAGGACCAACCGCATGTCCTTCACCCGCGCCGACAGCGATCGGAGGATGCTGTCGGCGGCAGCTCTGCCGGCGCGGATCGTGGCCACTTGGTGCACTTCGGTGAGCGCCAGGGAGGTGGCGACGAGGAGACCGCATTCATCCGCGGCCTTTCTCGTCGCCCTGTGGTCCGGGTCCGAACGGTTGAAGAGAGTGAGCAGACCGGACGTACCGGCGACGACGATCACTCCTGAGACCCCTGATTGCGGATGTCCTCCTTGGTGATGGGGCCACCCAGGTCGAAGGTCTCTTCATCCGTGACGAATGGCTCGTCCCAGACGCGTGTGGCGAGAGCGATGCGATGGATGCCCTCGCGGATTATCTCCGACTCGGAGATGCCTTTGCGGGCTGCGGTCTCCTTGATCAGTGCGAGGTCGGCTTCGTCGGCATAGACATTGGTCCGCTTCAGCCCCATATCCTCGATGGTACATAAGGTGTACCACCCCCCCGTGGGGACAGATTCAGCCCGCCTTGGGCTCAACCCCGAAAAGCGCCCGCTCCACCGCCCCGTACGTCGCGCCGTACTCCGTGAGCACGTCGGCCACCGCGCCCGGCTGCGTGGTCAGGGCCAGCAGCAAGTGTTCGTCGCCGATGTGCCGGTCACCGCGCCCCAGCGCGACCCGCAGAGAGTTCTCCAGCACGGCCTTCGCCTGCCGCGTGAACGGGCGGTGCCCCGTCCGCAGACCGCGCTTCGCGCTGCGGCCGGACTGCATCGCGCCCTCGCCGTGCGCCTGCTCGACCTTCGACACGATCTCCGCGACGTCGATGCCGATACCGGCGAGCGCCTCCTGGTCCGCCTTCGACAGGCCACCCCGGCGCCGCGCGTCGGCCAACGCCCGCGCCACCGCCTCCCGGCGCCCGGCGATGCCCAGCGAGGCGAACGCGAAGGACGAGCGCGTGCCTTCCTGGTGCAGCAGGGCCAGCAGCAGGTGCTCCTCGGTGACCGAGTCCGCGTCCGCCCGTTCCGCCTGGACGACCGCGCCCTTCACCACACCCCGGGCACTCTTCGTGAACCGCTCGAACATCAACGCCTCCCGTACTTCTTGTGGACGGCCTGCCGGCTGACGCCGAGTTCGGCCGCGATCTCCTGCCACGACCAGCCCTGGGCGCGGGCGCTCCTCACCTGCACGGCTTCGAGCTGCTCCAGCAGCCGCCGCAGGGCGACAACAGCGCGCAGCCCGACCCGGGGGTCGCGATCACCCGCACGCTCGGCGAGATCCGTTGCATTGGTCATAGCTGTCAACCTACATTGACAGCCATCGGCCGTCAACCACAGTTGACATGGAGAGGTCGGCGGAGAGGTGCCCGTACGCCCGGACTCCCGCCCTCAGCGGAAGTCCGCCGCGTGATCCTCGGCCCACTGACGGAAGCTGCGGGCCTGCGATCCCGTGATGCGCTCCACCGAGTCGGTGACCGGCTCGGGTGAGGCGGCCATGGCCGCCTGGGCGCGCAGCACGGCGTCGACGATGCCGGCCGGCCAGCCGTTGGCCGTCATCTCCTCGCGCGCCGCGTCCGGCGACTGCTCGTCGAAGCGCAGGGAACGGCCAAGCGCGTCCCCGATGATCCGCAACTGCTCCTCGCCGGTGAGGAGTCCGGGGCCGCTCAGCACCGGCCTGGCCCCGACAAGCGCGTCCGTGGTGAGCGCGCGCACCGCGACCGCCGCCATGTCGGCCTCGTGGATCAGCGGCCGGGCGAGGCCGGCGAAGGGCGCCCGTACGACTCCGGTGGTACGAATCTGCTCCGCCCACCCCAAGGTGTTGCCCGCGAAACCGGTCGGCCGCAGGAAGGTCCACTCCAGACCGGACTCAGCCTCCTCGATCAGCCGCTCCATCTCCGTGTGGAACATGGTGATGGCGTCACCACTCGGCTTCCGGCCCTCACCGCCCCCCACCCCCTCCGACGACAGGTACACGACCCGGCGGGCGTGCTTGCCGATCACCTCCAGCACCGGGGGCGCGGCCTCCGCCGTAAGGAACGGCCAGACCAGGAAGACCGATTCGACGCCGTCGAGCGCGGCCTCCAGCGAGGTGGGGTCGTCGAGGTCCCCGCCGGTGACCTCCACCCCTTCGGGGAGAGCCGCGGCGGTCTCGGCCCCGGGCCGTCGCACCAGCGCCCGCACGGGTACCCCCGCGGCACTCAGCTGGGCGACGACCTGGCCGCCGACCTTGCCGGTCGCTCCGGTCACGAGAATTCTGGCCTGGGTCATCGGGCTCTCCTTACGCCTTGCGAGCCGCCGGCCGGCTGCCCGATGACCACTCTCATACGTCAACCAAGGTTGAGGTCAAGCGTTGTTGGCCGGACGTCCCCGGCGGCCGGACCGACCGTCACCGAGATCCGCGCCCCCGGCCGGGCATGGACCCGCCCGCCCACCACCCACGCCGCCCCTTCCACGGCCACCCGCCAGTCACGGGCGCGCGACGGCAGCGACAGCTCGGTGACCCCGCGCCGGGAAGCGACGTACGAGAGGCGGTAGGTCCGCGTCGCGGGGTCGTACGACTCGGACCGCACCCGGCCCGCGACCGCCGACGCGTACGGCGACGCCGTCTGTTCCTTGTTCGTACGGAACCTCCCGGCCTGATCCACCGCGCAGTAGCCCCCGCCGTAACACCACACATAGCCCGCCCAGCCGGAGCTGTAGCGGTTCATGGACGCCAGCGCCTCGCGGTAGAAACGGCCCATGTTGGGGAGGGAGTTGTTGAGCGGGCCCCACTCCCCCACGACCACCGGCACGCGGTGCTCCTTCGGGTACGCCGTGACCGCGGCCTCGTACGACTCGATCCAGCCGGCCGCCGGGTCGTAGTCGGCGCCCGCCTCCATCGCGGTGTTGTAGAAGTGCGGGGCGTACACGACCTTCGGGTCCTTGATCTTGCCGAGGCCGGTCGGCACGCCCTCGCCCACGATCGGCGTCGGCTCGACGAACACCCAGTTGTCGCGGTCGACGGAACGTACGGCGTCCGCGAGGCGGTTGTGCATCGGCGTGATCTGGTCGCGCTCGATCCGGCGGGCCGCGGTGGGCAGGTCCTCGCCCTCCCTCAGCTCTCCCATCGGCTCATTGATCAGGTCGTACCCGAGCACGGCCGGATGGTCCTCGAACCGGTCGGCGAGTACGCGCCACATGCCGGCCTGGGCACGCTGCAGATCCGGGTCCTCGTAGAGGTGGGTGAAGGCGCGCTGCACGGCCGGCTGGAAGTACTCGGAGAACCAGTCGTCGGGGTTCGGCGTGAACGGCAGTCCGTCGGTGCGCGTCGCCCACTCCGGGATGCCGCGATGGCCGAAGGCCGGGCCGAAGACGTCCTGGTGGGCGTCGATCAGCACCTGGATGTCGTACGTCTCGGCCCAGTCCAGGATCCGCTCGATCTTGCGGAGGTACGCCGCGCTGTACTGCCCCCGGCGGGGCTCCAGGTCGTCCCAGAAGACGAGGAGGCGGGCGAAGTTGAAGCCGTTGGCCCTCAGGTCGCGGAAGTGCCGCTCGGTGATGGCGGACAGCGCCTTGTCGCCGCGGTTCGCCTTGTCCTCGACGTTCCAGCCGCGCAGGGTCAGGACGCGCCCGCGGTCGTCGGTGAGCGGGGGTATGCCGCCCCCGCCTTCCTCCGCGGTGGCGGCCGGGGTCAGGGCCCCGGCTGCCAGCGCGACCGTACAGACGAAAGCACCAATGCCTCTGAACGTTCGCATGGACACCTCTCCAGCACACGTGGACGCGTGGATGTGTGAACGCGTACCGGAGAGGCAATCAGCAGAACTGACGGACCATCAAGAGGTCGTCAGCACGATCTTTCCGAAAAGGTCGCCGCCCGCCATCCGCTCGAAGCCCTCGCGGGCCCGGTCCAGCGGCAGCACCTCGTCGATGACCGGGCGTACACCGGTCGCCGCGCAGAAGGAGAGCAGGTCCTCCAGCTCGTCCTTGGAGCCCATCGTCGAACCGACGACCTTGAGCTCCAGGAAGAAGATCCGGTTCAGCTCGGCGGAAGGCGGGTTGGTGCCGCTCGTCGCGCCCGAGATCACCAGCGTGCCGCCGGGGCGCAGAGACTTCACCGAGTGCGACCAGGTGGCCGCGCCGACGGTCTCGATCACCGCGTCCACGCGCTGCGGCAGCCGCGCGCCCGGCTCGAACGCCTCCACCGCGCCCAGCTCGACGGCCCGCTTGCGCTTGGCCTCGTCGCGGCTGGTGGCGTACATCCTGAGGCCGGCCGCCTTGCCGAGCACGATCGCGGCGGTCGCGACACCGCCGCCGGCGCCCTGGACGAGGACGCTGTCGCCGGGCCGTACGCCGGCGTTCGTGAAGAGCATCCGGTACGCCGTGAGCCAGGCGGTCGGCAGGCACGCGGCCTCCGCGAACGACAGTTCCCGGGGCTTCGGCAGCACGTTCCACACGGGGACGGTGACCTGCTCGGCGAAGGTGCCCTGGTACTTCTCGGTGAGGATCGACCGCTTCTCGCGGGGGCCGACGCCGTGGCCGCTCTCGCCGATGACGGAGTGCACGACGACCTCGTTGCCCTCGGCGTCGATGCCGGCGGCGTCGCAACCGAGGATCATCGGCAGCGCCTCCTCACCGAGGCCGACACCGCGCAGCGACCACAGGTCGTGGTGGTTGAGGGAGGCGGCCTTGACGGTGACGGTGGTCCAGCCCGGTTTCACCTCGGGCGCGGGCCGCTCGCCCAGCTCAAGGCCGTTGAGCGGGTGGTCACGGTCGATGCGGGCGGCGTAGGCAGCGAACATGACCATGACGATAGGGCGGGCGGCTGCGTGGGGGAACCATGCACCGGTGTGACACGCGTCCCTCATGTGAGCGGCGCGGGGGCGGTGGGTGCGCTCGGCTGCGTGCGTGTTGCCTGCGGCGCTGTTCCCCTACCCGCCCCTTCCCGAACTGGGGCAAGCCCCAGACCCCGGACGGGCTGGAATTGCGCGCAGCGGCAACTCTCAGCCCCTCCGGCGTTTGAGGAGCGGGGTCTGGGGCGGAGCCCCAGTTTCGGGAAGGGGCGGGTAGGGGAAGGCCCGCCGCAGGCGCCCCGCACCGCACCCGCACCGCAAAGCGCACGGGCCGTGCCGCACCCCTCGCCAGGGGTGCCGCACGGCCCGTACAGGTAAAGCCAACGCCTACCGCCGCGCCACACCCTCCGCGCGAGCCGCCGCCGCCACGGCCGCCGTAACGGCCGGAGCGACGCGCTCGTCGAACGGGGACGGGATCACGTAGTCCGCGGCCAGCGCGTCACCGACGACATCCGCCAGCGCGTTCGCCGCGGCGATCTTCATGCCCTCGGTGATCCGCGACGCCCGCACCTGAAGCGCACCCGCGAAGATCCCCGGGAAGGCCAGAACGTTGTTGATCTGGTTCGGGTAGTCGCTGCGCCCGGTCGCGACAACCGCCGCGTACTTGTGCGCGACGTCCGGGTGAACCTCCGGGTTCGGGTTGGCCATGGCGAACACGAACGCGTCCGGCGCCATCGAAGCCACCGCGGGCTCCGGCACCGTACCGCCGGAAACACCGATGAAGACATCGGCACCGGCCAGCGCCGTCTCCAGCGAGCCGCTCAGCCCCGCCCGGTTCGTGATCTCGGCCAGCTCGCGCTTGACGTCCGTCAGATCCTCGCGGTCCCGGCTGACGATGCCCTTACGGTCGGCCACCGCCACGTCACCGAGCCCCGCCGCCAGCAGGAACTTCGCGATGGCGACCCCGGCCGCACCCGCGCCCGAGATCACGGCGCGCAGGTCGCCGAGCGTACGTCCGGTGAGCTTGGCCGCATTGCGCAGCGCGGCCAGGGTGACCACAGCCGTGCCGTGCTGGTCGTCGTGGAAGACCGGAATGTCCAGCTCCTCCTGGAGCCGGCGCTCGATCTCGAAGCAGCGCGGCGCCGAGATGTCTTCCAGGTTCACGCCGCCGAAGGACGGGGCGAGCCGCACGACGGTCTCGATGATCTCTTCCACGTCGGTCGTCGCGAGCGCGATCGGAACCGCGTCGACGCCACCGAACTGCTTGAAAAGGATCGCTTTGCCCTCCATGACGGGGAGCGAGGCCTCGGGACCGATGTCACCGAGCCCCAGAACCGCCGTACCGTCCGTCACGACGGCGACGACGTTCGACTTCCAGGTGTAGTCGTTCACGAGCTCGGGCTGCTCCGCGATCGCGCTGCACACCTTGGCGACGCCCGGCGTGTACGCGAGGGACAGGTCGTCCTTGTCGCGCACCGGCACGGTCGCCTGGATGGCCATCTTGCCGCCCCGGTGCAGGGCGAAGGCCGGATCGAAGGGCTCCTCCGGAGCACCTTCCGCACTGCTGTCCGTAGTGCTTTCGCTGCGAGGATTGACGATCTCCGCTGCCATGTGTTTTACCCCTTAAGTCTTCATCAATTGAGGGTGGCCGCTCCTGGTTGAGGAGGGGTGGGCGGGCACCGCGTCCGTTCCCTGCACCAGGCGGTTGGCCCGCCCTGACAGAGAGGAGGTACGTACGCGCGGGCGCGCCGCACACGCGCCCTGAGCCCCGGATGAGGGGTGTAACCGTCTTTTCTACCTGATCGGCGGCATCAACGAGAGCCCATATCACCTCGGTGACACGACTCATGCATGCATGTGCGGACAAGTCCGGCTTGTGGCATGAATCGGTTCCAAATGGCGAGACGGACCGAAGATTTTCCGGCCGAAACGGCAGTGCTCAACAGATGGTCCGGCCCTGATGTACCGGCCTGTTGAGATTCGGGGGTCACCCGTTACCCGATTTTGACATGACTGGAGCCCTGAATGGGCTAGTCCGGATGGCAAGATGCCGTAATCACACGAGGTCGCGATACTCGAAGCAGTGTGCCCGACCTCCCAGGCCACTCCCCTTTCTCGCCGGAGGAACCCACCATGACCGCACGCACCACCCGCCGTACGACCGCCACCAAGTCCCGGACAGCCGCGGTCGGCGCTATCGCGGTCGCCGGCGCCCTGCTGCTCACCGCCTGCGGTGACCAGACCGGCTCGGGAACGGGCACGACGGAGACCAAGGGCACGAAGTCGTCCACCGCCCCGCTCTTCGACAAGCTGCCGAAGAAGTACCAGGACGCCGGCGTGATCAAGGTCGGTACGGACGCCGCCTACGCTCCGATGGAGTACGAGGAGGGCGGGAAGATCGTCGGTATCGACCCCGACATCGCCGCGGCCCTCGGCAAGGAGCTCGGTGTCGAGTTCAAGTTCACCAGCGGCACCTTCGACGGCCTGATCTCGTCGCTGAACACCGGCCGCCAGGACATCGTCATGTCGGCCATGAGCGACACCAAGGCCCGCCAGGAGGGCCTGGACGACAAGGGCAAGAAGACCGGAAAGGGCGTCGACTTCGTCGACTACTTCACCTCCGGCGTCTCGCTCCTGGTCAAGAAGGGCAACCCGGAGAAGATCGAGTCGCTCGACGACCTGTGCGGCAAGAAGGTCGCCGTCCAGCGCGGCACGATCTACGAGACCACCTTCAAGGACCAGGCCGAGAAGTGTGAGAAGGACGACAAGGGCAAGCTGACCATCGAGGCGTTCGACACCGACGCCGAGGCCCAGACCCGAGTGAAGTCCGGCGGCGCCGTCGCCGACCTCAACGACTACCCGGTCGCCGCGCACATCGCGAAGACCGCGGGCGGCGGCAACGACTTCGAGGTCACCGGCGGCCAGATCGGCGCCGGCCCGTTCGGAATCGCCGTGAACAAGGACAACCCGCAGCTGCGCGACGCCCTCAAGGACGCGCTGAACGCAATCATCAAGAACGGCGAGTACGAGAAGGTCCTGGAGAAGTGGGACGTCAAGAACAGCGCCGTGACCGAGGCGACCATCAACGCCGGCAAGTAGCTCCTGGCGTTCTCGCCTCAAAGCGTTCACTGAAGGGCAGTCACTGTGACTGACAAGTTCGACAAGACACCCGCCGACGAACCGCCGGCGGACTTGGCGGTCAACAAGGGGACCATCCCCCCCGAGAAGATCAAGGCCATCCCCGTCCGCCACTGGGGCCGCTGGATCAGCGGTGTCCTGGTCGTGGCCGTGCTCGGCACGATCGTCTACGCGTTCGCGCAGGGCGACATCAACTGGAGCACCGTCGGGGACTTCATCTTCGACGACCGGATCATCTCCGGCGCCGTGAACACCGTGATCATCAGCGTGCTGTCGATGCTCATCGGCCTGGTCCTGGGCGTCGTCTTCGCGGTCATGCGGCTCTCGAAGAACCCGGTGACCGGTGCGGTGGCCTGGCTGTACATCTGGTTCTTCCGCGGCACTCCGGTGTACGTACAGCTGCTCCTGTGGTTCAACCTCGCCCTGATTTTCCCGATCCTGAACGTCGGGTTCTACAAGGACGAGATGGTCGACGTCATGACCCCGTTCGTGGTCGCCCTGCTGGGCCTCGGCCTGAACGAGGGCGCCTACATGGCCGAGATCGTCCGGGCCGGCATCCAGTCGGTCGACGAGGGCCAGACGGAGGCCTCGCACGCGCTGGGCATGTCGACCGGCAAGACCATGCGACGGGTCGTACTCCCGCAGGCGATGCGCGTGATCGTGCCGCCGACCGGGAACGAGTTCATCAACCTGCTCAAGACGTCGTCACTGGTCTCCGCGATCCAGTACACGGATCTGCTCCGTGCCGCGACGAACATCGGCTCCACGTCGTTCGCGATCATGGAGATGCTGCTGGTCGCCTCGGTCTGGTACCTGGCTCTGACCAGCGTCTTCAGCGTCGGCCAGTACTACGTCGAGCGGTACTACGCCCGCGGGTCGCTGCGGCAGCTGCCGGCGACGCCGTGGCAGAAGGTCAAGGCAAACATGCTGTCCCTCACCAGCCACAACAGGGGGGTCTGACATGACCGCCATGGTGAAGGCCGAAGGCGTACACAAGTCCTACGGCGCCGCCCACATCCTCAAGGGCATCGACCTGGAGGTCGCCCCGCGTGAGGTGTTCTGCCTGGTCGGCCCGTCCGGCTCCGGCAAGTCCACGTTCCTGCGGTGCATCAACCACCTGGAGCAGATCAACGCGGGCCGGCTCTCGGTCGACGGCCAGCTCGTGGGCTACCGCCAGAAGGGCGACAAGCTGTACGAGCTGAAGGACAGCGAGGTCGCGGCCCAGCGCCGGGACATCGGCATGGTCTTCCAGCGCTTCAACCTGTTCCCGCACATGACCGCGCTCGCCAACGTCATGGAAGCGCCGATCCAGGTCAAGGGCGAGACCAAGGCCGTGGCCCGGGAGCGCGCCGAGCGCCTGCTCGACCGCGTCGGCCTGGGTGACAAGGCGGGGAACTACCCGTCGCAGCTCTCCGGCGGCCAGCAGCAGCGTGTGGCGATCGCCCGCGCGCTGGCGATGGAGCCGAAGCTGATGCTCTTCGACGAGCCGACGTCGGCGCTCGACCCCGAACTGGTGGGCGACGTACTCGACGTGATGCGTGGTCTCGCCGAAGACGGCATGACGATGATCGTCGTCACGCACGAGATGGGCTTCGCGCGTGAGGTCGGCGACGCGCTGGTCTTCATGGACGACGGCGTGGTCGTCGAGGCGGGCAACCCGCGCGACGTACTGACGAACCCGCAGCACGACCGCACGAAGGCGTTCCTCTCGAAGGTTCTCTAGCACATACGCGAAGGGGCGGTACGGACCATCCGGTCCGTACCGCCCCTTCGCGTATCGCGGTCGTCGCTACTTCAGGGCCAGCACCAGCGCGTCCGACGGTGAGCGCCACACGGCCCGCGCCTCCGCGAACCCGCCGGTCTCGCGCAGCGTCCGCGCGTGCCACTCCACGCTCGGCGTGTCGCCGTCCGCGTGCTCGCCGTAGATCTCGAACCGCTTGGCGGTCGGCTCGGCGAGTACGGGGTCCTTGGCGGCGAGGGCCCACCAGTCGGCCCAGTCCACCGCGCCCTCGGCCTTGCCCCGGTCCATCTGGGCGTGCCGGTGGGCGCGCTCGGCCGCGTTGATGCGCGGGGTGCCCTCGTCCTTCATGTGGTCGGCGTTCATGAAGACGCCGCCGGCGCGCACGAGCCCGCCCAGCTGCCCGTACAGAGTGGTGAGGGGCTCACTGTGCAGCCAGTGCAGGGCGGTGGCGGTGAGGACGGCGTCGTACGACGTGTGCGGCAGCGCACGCGTCCACTCGGCGTCCTTCAGGTCGGCGGTCACGAACGTCACCCGATCGTCCCCGTCGAAGTACCCCCGCGCGATGGCGAGCAGCGCCGGGTCGAGGTCCACGCCCGTGCTGGTGGCCTTCGGGAACCGCTTGAGCAGCCGGTCCGTAATACTTCCCGTACCGCAGGCGAGATCCAGCACCCGCGGCTCGGGGCCGACCAGCGCCTCGACCATGTCCAGCATGACCCGGAACCGCTCCTCGCGGTCGGGCATGTACCACTCCTGCTGCCGGTCCCAGCTCTCCTGCCAGGCCGCCCAGTCCGTCCCCGTCGTCGTCCCCAGGTCCGTCTCCGCCATCAGAACTCCTCCGCCGCATTCCGTAATACCCTCGAAGCGCAACCAGCCATTACGCAGACTTTAGACCGCCCCCGTAAGGACTACAAGTGGAACTGGCCTATTACTCGGACTACGCCGTGCGCCTGGTCAACAGCGAGGAGCCGGCCCGCAACAAGGACACCCTCACGTCGGTGGAAGCGGTCAGGGCCCTGTTCGGCGTCAACGCGTCGGCGGCCCGCCGTGCCACGGACGCGGACGTCACCCGGTTCCGTTCCGTACGGGCCCGCCTGCGCGCGATCTTCGAGGCGGCGGACGGGGGCGACGAGACCCTCGCCGTCGACCTGCTGAACTCGCTCCTGATGGAGTTTCCGGTCAGCCCGCAGATCTCCGGCCACGAGACGCGCAAGGAGGACGGCCGCCCCGACTGGCACATGCACCTCGCCGACCATCCGTCCAACGCGACCGCGGGGTACGCCGCCATCGCGTCGATGGGCCTGGCCTTCCACCTCACCGAGCACGGCGCGGACCGCCTGGGCCTGTGCCAGGCAGCCCCGTGCCGCAACGCCTACCTGGACACGTCCACCAACCGCTCGCGCCGCTACTGCTCCGACCGCTGCGCCACCCGCGCCAACGTCGCCGCCTACCGGGCGCGCAAGCGCCTGGAGACGGAGCGGTCGGCGAGCACGGGCCGTACGGCGGAAACCAGCCAGGCCAGCACCACCCCGACCGACCGCTGACGCCCGGCCCGGATCGGGCGGTACCGCGCCCGCACCCGCCCCAGCACCAGCTCGGCCGGCACCGCCCCGAAGGCCCGGCTGTCCACGACTTCGGCGTCCGGATTGTCCCCGAGCACCCACCACCCACCGTCGCCGAGCTCCACCAGCCGCTTGACGATGAGCAGATCCTGCTGCAAGGGATGCCGCAACACAGCCACATCCCCCGCCCGCAGTTCCGCCCCGTAATGCACGAGCAACTGATCGCGGTGCAGCAGCGTCGGCACCATGGAAAGACCCGTCACCTCGGCGACCCCGAACATCGCTGCCGGCTCGCGCCCTTGATCCACCATCCGGTACCTCCCGGTCCGATCCTCCACCAGTCCCATACTCACCCTGGACTTTTGACCTAAGCCCATGGGGGCACCCGCGAAAACACGTCTCTCACGGAGTAATGTCCCACCTGAGAAGACGATCACGAGGAAGGAAGCTCTTACATGCTCTCCCGCCTGTTTGCCCCCAAGGTGAAGGTCAGCGCACACTGCGACCTGCCCTGCGGCGTGTACGACCCGGCCCAGGCCCGCATCGAGGCCGAGTCGGTCAAGGCCACGCAGGAAAAGATGCAGGCCAACGACGACGCGCACTTCCAGGCGCGCGCCACGGTCATCAAGGAGCAGCGCGCGGAGCTCGCCAAGCACCACGTTTCGGTGCTGTGGAGCGACTACTTCAAGCCCCCGCACTTCGAGAAGTACCCGGAGCTGCACCAGCTCGTCAACGACGCCCTCAAGGCGCTCAGCGCCGCGAAGGCTTCGACGGACCCCGCGTCGGGCCAGAAGGCGCTGGACTACATCGCCCAGATCGACGCGATCTTCTGGGAGACCAAGAAGGCTTGATCTCTACCTAGGCCGCCTGACCTGCGTTTTCGCGGGTCATATCGCCTACCTGTCCGCACCCGGTCCGCAGGCCGCCGAGAACGGCGTCCATGACGGTCCGGGTGCGGTCTTCTTCGCCCGGCCACAGGTGGGCGTAGATCCGCAGCATGATGACGGCGGACGCGTGGCCGAGGCCATCTGACCTGCTTGACGTTCGCTCCGCCGGCGATGAGCGCGGAGGCGAAGAAGTGGCGCAGGTCGTGGGTCACCATGTGCGGCAGCTCGACGGGCTTGCAGCCCCGAGCACTCCTTATCGCCACCCACCCCCATAACATGCACCCAGCCCTTCGTTGCACTAGCGACCTGCTCTGCGCTGCCTGCCGTGCTGACGCAATACATGCACGATGCGCACAATGCCCGCCGGGGCTCCGACGCATCCGCCCACAATGAGAAGGGTTTGGGATACGGGGCGCGAGAGATGCCAGATGAACGCTGGTGTCACGATCGCGCCGAAGATGAGGAGCGCCAGGACTCCACCGCTTACCAGCGCGTACATGATCTCGACCGTGACGGCGTCTTTTTCCCAACGGGACTCCCGTCCTCTGTCCATGTAAGTCGCGCAGCCCTTCTCAGCAGTGATTCCATCTCTCAGAAATGGAGGGCAGACCGTGCCGGTAGGTAACTGACAGACCCCTCCACAGGAACCCCGCCTCCGCCGCCAGAACGGTACACAAGACGTGGGTCTGTCGGCGTCCGCCAGAACGGGCGGTCCCGCTCGGTCGGCCGCGACCGTGGGCCGGCGGAACGCAGGACGACGTCCAGGGCCCGGTCGGGGTCGGCGGCGTAACAGCTGCTGAACCAGGCCATGTTCGCCTCGACCACTGCCCAGGCCCCCGTGGAACCGCCCAGGAGTCCCACGTCGATCACCACCGCGCTGGGCAGCGTACGGTCGCAGGCGGCGAGGAGGCGTCCCGCGAACTCCAGGACCGCGTCCCGGTGACGGTGCCCTTCGAGCGGCGCCGCGTCGAGGCGTCCGAAGGTGGCGTACTGCGAGCCGGTCCGTACCTCGCCGTCCAGGACGTACAACCGGAACTCCGCCGCCCAGCTCACCACTTCACTGATCTGCACCGGCAGGTCCGGTGAGAGCTCCGGCCCTGTGGGCAAGGCGCTGCCGTCGGCGTACACATCGGCCGGGAAGCTCTTGTCGCTCGGCGGTTTGACGAACGCGGGGTGCGACAGATGCCGCGCCGCTCCCAGGGTCGCCAGGGCGATCTCCCGCCCGGTGAACTCCCTGGCCAGGGTGGACAGCCACTCGTCGGGCGGCTCCAGGAGCGCTACCCCGAGTTCATCGGCGACGCCCGCCGCGAAGACGGGCCCGCCGTAGTAGTGGCCGCCCCGCCGTTGCCGGCCCACGGCCCGCGCCCGGCCGGGGAAGGGAAGCACCTCTACGTCCATCCCCCGGCGCCGGGCCGCCACCGCGAGCAGTTCCCGGGTCGGTGTGCGCTGCGGTGCCACCGCCAGAAAATCTCGCTGCGTCATCGTCATCGTCATCGTCATCGTCATCGTCATCGTCATCGACTACATGTTGGCTCCCGCGGTTCGCTCGTGTCTTCGGGTTTGTTCGGGCATCAGTGAAGCCGCCACCAGTGCCCCGTTCGGGGCACTGGTGGCGGCTCTGTGGGGAGGTGCGTTCCTACGGGCAGCTGGTGCGGGTGTCGCCCGGGTCCGTGGTGCAGGTGTCGGAGTCGGGGCCGCCGTTGGCGGTGTCGTTGCCGGAGACGTTGTCGACGGTGTTGAGCCGGTCGTTGCCGTAGCTGCCGTTCAGCGTGTCGCTGTCGGGGCCGCCGTTCAGCGTGTCGTTGCCGTAGCCGCCGTCGACCCAGTCGTTTCCGAAGTTGCCGTAGACGGTGTCGTAGCCGTTGCCCGCTCGGATGGTGTCGTTGCCGCCGAGGCCGCAGATCACGTCGTTGCCGCTGGTGCCGGTGATGGTGTTGGCGGCGCTGGTGCCGATGATGGTGCAACCACGGGAGTTGTTCACGGTGGTGGTCGCCGTCGCGGTGTCGTTGGTCGTCACCGGGTCGGTTTCCGCCGCGTCGGCCCTGGCCGTGTTGGTGAGGGTGCCGGTGGACCTCGGTTCGGCCACCACGGTCACCGTGGCGCTCGCGCCGGGGGCCAGCGCGTCCAGGGAGCAGCTGACGGTGGTTGTGGTGGTGCAGGTGCCCTGGCTGGGCATGGCCGACACCAGCGTCGCACCGGCTCCGGCGACGGAATCGGTCAGGGTGACGCCGGTGGCGAACGTGTCGTCGTCGGTGTTGGTCACCCGCACGGTGTACGTGGCGCGGTCACCGATGCTGACCGTGGTCGTACCACTCTTCGTGACCGATACGTCCACGCCGGCCGGGGGCGGCGGGGTGGTGCCGCCGGCGCCCAAGTAGCGGGCCACCGCGTGGTTGTCGCTGGCGTTGCCGGAGACGACGATCTTGCCGTCGGACTGGAGTGCCACACCGCGCGCTTCGTCCCAGTTGCCTTCGAAGTCGGTGGTCACCTTGCCGTCGCCGCCACCGAAACCGGTGTCCAGGCTGCCGTTGGTGTTGTAGCGGGCCACCGCCCAGTTGCCGACGGCGCCGCCGGCGGCGACGATCCTGCCGTCGGACTGCAGGGCCATGTCGAAGGCACGAGCGTCGAAGGTGCCGAAGTCGGTGGTCACCTTGCCGTCACCGTCGAAGCTCGTGTCCAGGCTGCCGTCCACGTGGTAGCGAGCCAGCGCGAAATCACCGGCACCGTTCCCGGCGGCGATGATTTTGCCGTCGGACTGCACCGCCACCCCGCGAGCCGTGTCTTCCCCGTTGAAGGACGTGGTGACTGTGCCGTCACCACCGAAGCCTGTGTCCAGGCTGCCATCGGCGTTGTAGCGGGCCAACGCGAAATCGGGGGCGTAGTCGTTGGGGACGTACCCGGCATGACCGGCGGCGACCATGCTGCCGTCGGACTCCACCGCCAGGTCGAAGACCGCCGCCCCGCCGCGTGCGAAGGGTGTACGTACCGAGCCGTTGTCGCCGAAGCTGGTGTCCACGCTGCCGTCGGCGTTGAAGCGGGCCACCACGAAGTCGCCGTCGAGCCCTCCGGCGGCCACAATCCTGCCTCCGGACTGCAGCGCTACCGCGTACGCGGCCGCGTTGCCGCCGGTTTGGAAGTCGGTGACCACCGTGCCGTCGCCGCCGAAGGTGGGGTCCAGGCTGCCGTCGGTGTTGAAGCGGGCCAGCCCGAACATGCCCCTGCCGTCGGGCGCATCGCTGCGGCCGACCGCGACGATCTTGCCGTCGGACTGCACCGCCACATCGTGGCCCTCGTCGTTGGTCAGGTCGCCGAAGTCGACCACCACCGTGCCGCCGGCGCCGAAACCGGTGTCCACGCTGCCATCGGTGTTGTAGCGAATCAGCACGAAGTCGTTGGGCCCGTCGAAGTTGAAGCCGCTCCCGATGGTGACGATCTTGCCGTCGGACTGCAGCGCCACGTCCTGACTGTCTTCCATGTAGAGGACGTCGCTGATGACTTTGCCGTCGCCGCCGCCGAATGCGGGATCCAGGTCGCCGGGCGCGGCCGCCGCGGATCCGGGCAGGGCCAGTACGAGCGCGAAGGCCGCCGAGGCCGCCACCCCGGCCCGGCCGGCTCGCCGCAACGTTCTTCGCAGCCCAGAAATGAACAGGGGCATGGACATGGACATGGACACGGACATGCGGTCCACTCAGCCTCTCGTACCCGCCGCTCCGGCCCGGACCTCGGAGGAGGAGCGGCTGTCCTGGAGCGTTCGGCGACAGCTTCATCGCCGCCACCACGAAGGAGGCATTACGGCTTGCCGGGCTGCGCCTGCTGGACGCCTAGATCCACTCGCACGAGTGAGAGCCACCACCCCGGTAACCCGGCGAGCGGCCGGCCGTCGAGTGCTCACCGCATCGGATTGCCCCCGTGCGGGTGATCTGTACGGACTCTGCGGCGTGTCCGGGTGACAGGTGTCGCTAGTACTGGTCCGTCCGTACGAGATGGAGGGATCCGTATGCGCAAGCTCAGTTTCCTGGTGTCAACACTCCTTGTCGCCACCACAGTTGTAGTCGGGACGGCGCCGGGCGCCGTCGCCGCGCCCGGTGACACGGTCACTACGACGGTCGAGAAAGCCATCGAGAATCTGCCCGTCGCCGCCGAGGACAGCGCCGGGTACAGCATCGGCAAGTTCAAGCACTGGACGGACCCGGACCAGGACGGTTGCAGCACGCGGGCGGAAGTCATCATCTCGGAGGCGACCACGCCGCCCGCCGTCGACCGGTGGTGCACCATCACGGGCGGCGCCTGGCACTCGTACTACGACAAGAAGGACCACTCCGGCGCCGGGTCCCTCGACGTCGACCACCTGGTGCCGCTGGCCGAGGCGTGGCGCAGCGGTGCGTCGGCGTGGACCGATGAGGAGCGGGAGCGGTACGCGAACGACATGGCCGACCCGAGAGTGCTCGCCGCCGTGAGCGCCACCGAGAAGCGTAAGAAGGGCGACCGGGATCCGGCGCGGTGGGAGCCGTCCGACGACAGTGCGGACTGCCGGTACATCGCCGAGTGGGCGGCGGTGAAGGGGCGTTGGAAGCTGTCGGTGGACGAGACTGAGCTGGCGGCGCTGCAGAACATGGTGGTGGAGTGCCAGACGGAGGAGATCACTTACGAACTGGCCCTCTGACGCGCCCGCGTTCAGGCGGTCCCGGTCAGCTCCTCCTCCAGCCACGTCTTGCCCCGCGTGCGCGCAGTCAGGCGTACGCCCGTCAGCAGCGGGGCAAGGCGCTCGGCCTCCGCGCGAACCGCTGCCTCGGCGTCCCGGCCCACGTCCTCCAGGTAGCGGCAGACGATCTCGCCCTTGGCGTCCTGCGCCCAGCCGCCGACGATCCGGCCGTTCCACCACACGGAGGGGCCGATGTTGCCCGCGCGGTCGAAGAGGCGGGAGGCGTGCTCGCCGAGGTACCAGTCGCGTTCGTGCCAGCCCATCGGCGTCGAGTCCAGGGCGGGCAGCAGCGCGGCCCACGGCTCGGGGGCGGGCGTCGGATCGAGGTCGTCGGGGAGCAGCAGGCCGGTGCCGCCGCCCTCCAGGTCGGCCTCGACCGTACCGAGTTCGGCCAGGGCGCGCTTGACCTGCGTCTTGCTCCAGCCCGTCCACCAGCGCAGATCGTCCGCCGTACCGGGACCGAACGCGCGCAGCCAGCGCCTGGCCAGGTCGGTCTCGGCCTCCTGGGTGTCCAGTTCGGCCAGGCCGTCCGGACACCACCGGGTCAGGGGTGACCAGCGGTACTGGTGGGAAGTCCACGATCCGCGCGGCCTGCCCCGTACCGCGAGCCCTTCGGCAGCGAGCAGGAGCAGCAGGCGGCTGGCGACCTTCTGGCGGCCTTCGTAGGACTTTCCCTTGGACAGTACGATCTCGGTGCTCAGCCGGGGGTCGGCGGCCGCCAGTTCCGCCGCTGTGACCTCGCCACCGGCCTCCAAGGCGTCGAGCGCGGCCCGCTCGGCCCCGGCGATCCATTCCTCGACGCCGGCCGCGTCGGCGGCGACCCCCGTCTCGGCCAGGAATCCCGCCAGGTTGCGGCGCTCGCGCACGGCCACCGCGCGCGAGCACGCCGCCTGGACGACGGGGGCGACGTCGAGGGAGGTGACGAACACCGTGCGGCGCATGCCGAGCAGCCGCAGCAGCGAGCGGTCCTCGTACAGCGCGCGTTCGACGTCCGCGACGCCGCCCGCCCGCATCCGTACCAGCGCGCCGAGATGGACGGACGACGGGTCGGTGCCGTGCAGCGCCACCAGGTCGCGCGCGACCTCCACCGGGTCGTCCGACCTCGCCTCCACGGCCAGCCGGTGCCGCCACGCCAGACGTGCCCTGCGCTCGTCCGTGTCCACCCGCATCCGCGTCGCCATGGTCACGGACCCTAACGGACCAAGTGCCGGTAGCTGTCCGGGTTTTCGCCGAGAAAGTCGGCGAAGGCGGTCGCCGGGCGGCCGGCGAGCGTGGGCACGGCGTCGGAGACGGCTTCCATCTCACCGTTCGCGATGGCCTCGTACGACGTCACCCAGCCCTGGACCTCCCACGGCTCGGCGTTGTACCGCTCCCGTGAGGCGTATGCCTCCTCAGGCGACTGTGGTACGTAGGTGATCTCGCGACCCGTGGCCCGGCTCAGCTCCGCCGCGATCTCGGCGAACGACAGGGCCTGGGGGCCGGTCAGCTCGTACGTGGCGCCGTCGTGACTGTCGAGGTCCTCCAGCTCGGCGAGGAGTACGGCGGCTGCCGCGTCCGCGATGTCCTCGTGCGCGACGGCCGAGACGCGCCCCTCACCGCCCGGTCCGCGGATCACGCCGTCCTTGCCGGTCATGGCGGGGAGCGCGGCCTGGTAGAAGCTGTCGCGCAGGAAGGTGTGGCGCACGCCGGTGTTGCGGATGTACTGCTCGGTGTGCCAGTGGTCACGGGCGAAGGTGAACGTCGCGTCCGGTGCGGCGCCCAGCAACGACACGTACACGATCCGCTCGACGCCGGCCGCGACGGCCGCGTCCACGGCGGTCTTGTGCTGGCGCACCCGGCCGGGGTTCTCGTGCGCGGAGACGAGGAAGAGCGTTCCGGCACCGTCCACCGCGGCGCGCATCGCCTGCGCGTCGCCGTAGGAGGCGGGCGGCGCCTTGACCGCGCCGGGCAGGTCCGGCAGGCGGGCGGGGTCGCGGCCGAGGAGGAGCTGGGAGACGCCGGCGCCGGAGAGACGGCGCGCGAGCTGGCCGCCGATCCGGCCGCTCGCTCCGGTGACGGCGATTGCTGGGGCCATGGAGGTGTCCTTTGCTGCTGCGTCGTGCGCTGCCTGACGGTCCGGTGCCGACCGCCCTCTACAGCGTCAATGGACCGCGGCCGGGGAGCATTCCTTCGTACGGCCATTGGCACCATCGCTGCGGACGATCACCACGGCGGCGAGGCAGACCACCAGACCGGCGGCGGTCTGCGGGCCGAAGGGCTCGCCGAACATCAGCGCGCCCCAGACCGCGGTGACCGGCGCCATCAGGAACATGAGCGTGTTGACGGCGGTCACCCCGGAACGCCGCAGGACGAGCCAGTACAGGCCGTACCCGCCGAAGGTGGCGAGCACCACGAGCCAGCTGATCGCGAGCCAGAACGACGGTTCGGCGGGCGGCAGCGCCGCTCCGGAGGCCGTCGCGAGGGCGGTGAAGACGACGGCGCTGGTGGCGCAGTGGACGGTCATCGCGACGGAGGGTGCGACCGGTGCACGGGAACGGCCTTCGAGGAACGTCGCCGCCACCAGGCAGAGCATGCCGAGGAACGCAATGGCGTACGCCCACGGAACGACGCCGTCGACGGCCCCCGCGTCGGCCAGCGTGACGGTCGCGACGCCCACCACGCCGAGGAACAGCCCGACCCACTGCCTGCGCGAAACGTGCTGGTGCAGGAGCGGACCCGCGAGCGCTCCCGCCAGGAGCGGCTGCGTGCCGTCGATCAGGGCGGTCGTGCCGCTGGAAACGCCCAGCTGGATCGCGTAGTAGACGGTGAGCAGGTAGCCGCTCTGGGAGAGCGCGCCTATCGCCGCCTGACGGAGCAGGTCGCGGGCCGTCAGACCGCGCCAGGCGGCCCTGGTGAGGGTGGCGGCGACGACGGCCAGGACGAGGCCGAGCGGCAGGAAGCGCCACATCAGGATCGTCACCGCGTCGGCGCTTCCCGCACCCAGCTTCGCGCCGATGAAACCGGAGCTCCAGCAGAGTACGAACGCGGCGGAGAGCAGGACGTTCATAAGGGGCCACCCCTCCCATCGGGTATACAGATCGGTCTACTCCCTTACGACTATACAGATCGGTATACTGATGGGCATGAGCAGCAGCACCGCGGAGCCCCGCCGCATCACCATGACCCCCGGCGCGCAGCGCGCCCTGGACGCCGCCTCGCGGCTCTTCTACGAGCGCGGCATCCATGCCGTGGGGGTCGACCTGATCGCCGCCGAAGCGGACGTCACGAAGAAGACGCTGTACGACCGCTTCGGCTCCAAGGAACAGATCGTCGTGGAGTACCTGGCCGCCCGTGACGAGCGCTGGCGGGCCTTCCTCGCCGAGCGGCTGAAGTCCGAACAGCGACCCGCGGAAAGGATCCTCGCCGTATTCGACGCTTCCCGGGCATGGATGGAGGAGCACAGCCCCAGGGGGTGCAGCATGGTCAACGCCCACGCCGAGATCAGCGATCCGTCCCATCCGGCGTACGCGATCATCACGGGTCAGAAGAAGTGGATGCTCGCGCTCTTCACCGACCTGGCGAGGGGCATCGACGGACACCGGAGCCGGGGCGGCGCCGACCAACTCGGGCGTACGCTCATGCTGCTCCACGAGGGGGCGCTCGTCGCGCACGGCCTCGGCATCTTCAAGGACCCGGTCGCGCACGCCCGCGAGGAGGCGAAGCGCCTCATCGGGACAGGCGCGTAACCCGCCCCCCGCACATCACGCCACCGCGCTGCCCGACAGCAGCGGGCTCTCGTTGCGCAGCAGCCACTGCCGGTACCCGGGTGCCCGCATCGCCGCGTCGCGGTACGCCGCCTCCAGATCGGCGTACACCGCTGCCGCCTCGGTGAATCCCGGCCGCGACACCAGCAGCAGCCGTACGGCGAGCGGGTCGCCGCGCAGGGGCCGGATCGCCATGTCGTCGCGCGGCCCGGACGTCGGCTGGCAGGGTGCGACGGCCTCGCCCATCACGATCAGGGACATGGCGGTGTGGTAATCGCCGCGCAGTACGGGCGGATTGAGGCCGACGGCGCCGAAGACGCGCTGCACGCCGTCCCATTCGCCGTCCACCGTAGGGTCGACCATCCACCGGTCGCCGGCCAGGTCGGCCAGCTCCACCACGGAACGGCCTGCCGCCGGATGGTCCCGTGACATCGCGATGAACTGCGGCTCCCGCTCGACCAGTACGCGCTGTTCGAGCCCGGCGGGCACCCGCAGCGCCGCCCCCTCCACCTCGTGCACGAAGGCGACATCGAGTTGCCCGGCCGCGAGCAGCCGGAGCAGCGTACGGGCCGATACGTCGACATGCAGGGAGGTGTCGGTCTCCGGCAGCCGCGTACGGAGCCTGCGCAGCCACCCGCCGATGACGCGGCTGGCGGTCGCTCCGATGCGCAGTTGCGGGCCTTCCGCGGAACGGGCCGCGGCCGCTCTCGTGTCGGCCACGAGAGCGCTCATCTGCTCCACGAGCGGACGCGCCCTGCTGAGCACCGATCGCCCCAGCGGCGTCGGCCGGCAGCCGGTGCGCTCGCGCGAGAACAGTTCGGCGCCCAGCGAGTTCTCGATGCGGCGAAGCTGCGTGGTCAGCGAGGGCTGGCTCATTCCGAGCGTACGCGCGGCCTTGTGCAGGCTGCCGGTGTCGGCGATGGCGCACAACGCACGAAGGTGCCTGACCTCGAGCTCCATGCCTCGACACTAAGGCGGGTCACTGGGGCCACACCAGACGTCATAAGCACAGGAATCACCTCTGATTCGAGCGGAGTTGGCCGAGGTGATGCGCTCGCGCTATCACCGGCTGACATCATCCGCGGCCGGCCAGCACGTCGGACACTCTCCCTACCCAACCGTTTGACATGAACGGAACGAGTAGGAGCCCCCCCACATGGCCACACGGAACCCCAGAACCCTTCTCGCCGCCGCCCTCGGCCTCGGCCTCGCCGCCGCGACCCTCGGCGCCGCACCCGCGACCGCGGCGCCTTCCGCCCCGCACAACTCGCACGTCTCGTACATCTCGTACGAGAAGTCCAAGGAGAACGCCGCCGCCAACAAGGCCTTCTTCGACGCCGTGAAGAAGTCGGTCGCCCACAAGCGCGCCGCGAACCCGGACGCGCTGGCCGTCACCGTCGTCTACTCCGCGGCGAACGCGCCGACCTTCCGCACCCAGATAGCGAGGAGCACCCAGATCTGGAACAGCTCCGTCACCAACGTGAAGCTCCAGGAAGGCTCGAACCCGGACTTCGTCTACCGCGAGGGCAATGACCCCCGCGGCTCGTACGCCAGCACCGACGGCCACGGCAGCGGCTACATCTTCCTCGACTACCGCCAGAACCAGCAGTACAACTCGACCCGCGTCACCTCCCACGAGACCGGCCACGTGCTGGGCCTGCCCGACCACTACTCGGGCCCGTGCAGCGAGCTGATGTCCGGCGGCGGCCCCGGCACCTCCTGCCAGAACGCCACCCCGGACCAGCGGGAACGCAGCCGCGTCAACCAGCTTTGGCAGAACGGCTTCGCGCCGGCCTCCTGACTGCCCCAGACCCCGCGCCTCAATCGCCGGAAGGGCCCCATAGGAGCCCGTCCGGCGATTGAGGCCCCCGGCAGCGGCCCTGGCTAGCCCACCGCCTCCGCGGCCACCGGCTCCTCCCGCACATAAGGAAACGCACCCCGGTACCCCGTCCCCGGGCCCTTCCCCGGCCGGCGCTCGAAGTCCGCGCACGCCCAGGTCTCCTGCACGAACCCGGACCGCACGTCCCACAGCCCAAGCAGCGCGTCCTTGCCCTCGGCCGCCCGGTACTCGTCCTTCGCACCCCGGAAGCAGGCAAGACTCCCGAACAGCCCGCCGGCCATCGGGTGGTAGTCGGAGAAGGCACACGAGATGCAGGCCCGCAGATACGCACCGGCCGGCAGCCGGCGTTGAATCACCGTCAGCGCGTGCTCGAAGTCGTGCTCCGCCCGCTCCGACTCGTACGCCGCCCCGTCGAAGTGCAGCGTCAGCGCCAGGTGTTCGCGATCAATCGCGCCTCCGGGAAGGGGCTTCCCGAGCGCGAGCAGGCAGCTCAGGGTGGCCCGGTGCACCCGTCCGTCGGCGTACACCGGCATCGGGATGTCCCACTCGAGTACGCAGTCGCACAGCGATCCGCCCGACAGCGCGAAACCCCCACCCTCGGACGGCGGCCCGGCCACCGGTTCGAGCGCGTCGAAGCTGTCGCCCTCGAAGTCGACTCCCCTGATGCGGGTGCGCAGCCGCTGCCCGTCCGCCGTGATGGTGACGGCGACGGAACCCTCGCGGTCGCGGTACCAGCCGGCCCATGGCTCTCCTGTCATGGGCCGGACTTTAGCCCGTTCGGGCGTACGCCCCGAACAGTCCCTCGCTCACCGCTTCTTGCTGTACGTCAGGACAATGGTCCCGTTGTCGAAGGTCCGGCTCGATTCGAGCGCGAAGTCGAGCACGCCGAACTCGGCGGAGAACACGGGGACGCCAGAACCGGTCGCGATCGGGTAGACCTTGAGGACCAGTTCGTCGATCTCCTCCAGCAGCTGCCCCGCGAGATGCGCCCCGCCCGCGAGGTAGATGCCGAGGCCGTCCTCCTGCTTGAGGTCGCGGACCTTGGCGGCGACATCGCCGGAGATGACTTCGACATCGGGGTCGATCGACTTGTCGACGCTGTTCGACACGACGTACTGACGCAGATGCTTGTACGGGCTCGTGATCCCGAGCTCCAGGGCCGCGTCGTACGAGGCGCGCCCCTGAAGCATCGTGTCGAAGTGCTTGTTCTCCAGGTCGTCCACGCCCAGGTGCTGTCGCGCATGGGTGGGGAGACAGTCCGGATACTCGCCGATGAGGAAGTCCTTCATGAAGGACTCGCTCAGTGGAAAGAAGTCGAAGGTGCCGTCGGGCGCCGCGATGAAGCCGTCGATGGACATACCGACGTAATACGTGAGCTTGCGCAAGCTGATCCTCTGTTTGGAAGACAAGGGGGGCGCGGCAGGGGGAAACGTGCACCCCCGCCCGCAACCACGACGGCTATAGTGCTTCACCTGTAGTGGTTGCGCAAGCCCCTTTTTGGAAAAGGGAGTTGGGAAGTGCCCGATGGTCCGTAATCCCGAGCGAAGGACCGCCCTGGTCGACGCCGCGATCGAGGTGCTCGCACGCGAAGGCGCACGCGGGCTGACGTTCCGCGCCGTCGACGCCGAGGCCGGCTGCCCGGTCGGCACCGCGTCCAACTACTTCACCGGACGCGACGATCTGCTCACCCAGGCCGGGGGCCACATCTACGTACGCATGACCCCCGACCCCACCAGGGTCGCCGAGGCCATGCGCCCCGCCCCCTCCCGCGAGCTGGTCACCGAGCTGATGCGCTGGCTCGTGCAGCGGCAGACGGACGAGCGCACCAGCTACCTCGCCATGCTCGAACTACGCCTGGAAGCCACCCGCCGCCCGGCCCTGCGGGCGGAGCTCACCGCCGCCGTCCGCGCCACGCTCGACGCCAACATCCGCTTCCACCTCGACGCGGGGCTGCCGGGCGAAGCCGACGACGTGCTGGTGCTGTATCTCGCCATGACGGGCCTGCTGCTCGAAGTCCTCACACTGCCCGGGATCCTCCCCGAGGACGAACTGGGCGCACTGGTCGAGAAGGTGGTCACCCGTTCGCTGCCGCCGGCATGACTCTCGGCTCGCGCCACATGGGCCACATGTGGGGACCGCCGGGCAGGTCGACCGTACGGCCGGTGAAAGCGAAGCCGAGCCGCTCGTACAGCTTGCTGCTCCGCTCGCTGCTCGCCTCCAGGTATGCCGGTACGCCGTCGCGGTCGCAGCGGTCGAGGACCGGCTGGATCAGCGCCGTGCCGAGCCCCTCGCCCTGGCGGTCCGGGGAGACGGCGATGAGCAGCAGATACTCATGAGCCCGGTCGTGCGGATGCGCTTCGCCCGTCAGCCGGCCGACGAGCTCGGCGCGTTCGTTGTCCGGATCGGCGGTCTCCCTCATCCGAGCGGGCGTGTCGTCCTCCTCCTCCGGCAGCCCGGCCGGCACCTGCAGCCAGAGGGCCGTGGCCGATCCGTCCTCGGTTACGTCGACCCGCCCCTCGCCCAGGGCCACGTCGAGGAAGACGCCGAGGAATGTGCCGTGCACGCGGGCGCGGTGGGCCCGGTCGGGGAAGACCCAGCTGCTCACCGGGTCGTCCATGAAGGCCGCGTCCAGCAGCCGTACGAGCGCCTCGCGATCGCTCGCCCCCGCCTGTCGTATCTCCACACCCACGGTCCGGCCTCTTCTCTCCAGGATCAGGCTCTGTCATCTGAACTGACCTGAGCGATCCTAGAGTTGACGCCGCGCGAGAGGGCGGGCGCCCAGGGTTTTCCCCGGACGCCCGCCGTCGTCAGCTCCCCCGGTCAGCGTGTTCTGCGGGTGACGAATTCGGCGAGCGAGAGCAGGTCTCCCGCCGCCGCCAGGTCGGGCACCGCCCGCGACAGATGGTGCACGGCCCGGGCCATCCGGTCCGCCGCGTGCCCCTGCGCCCAGTCCCTGCCGCCCGCCCGGTCGACGGCGTCGGCCGCGCGGTGCACGGCGGCCCCGTCCAGCGGACCCGCGTACAGGCCGGCGAGCTCGGCCGCGGCCTCGGTGTCCGACGTCAGCGCCGCCACCACCGGGAGGGACTTCTTGTGGGCCGCCAGGTCGGCGCCCGCCGGTTTGCCCGTGTGGGAAGGGTCGCCCCAGATCCCGATCAGGTCGTCGATGAGCTGGAAGGCCAGGCCGGCCTCCCTCCCGAAGGCGTCCATGGCCGCGACCTCCTCCTCGTCCGCGCCCGCGTAGAGCGCGCCGAGCGCGCACGCGCACCCGAGCAGGGCTCCGGTCTTGGCCTCGGCCATGGTCAGGCACTCGTCCAGCGACACCTCCCGCGGCCCCCGCCGCTCGAATTCACAGTCGGCCTGCTGTCCCGCACACAGCTCGATGACGCAGGCGGCGAGCCGCGCCGACGCCCGGGCGGCTGCCGGGTGCGGATCCTCGGCGAGCAGCCGCAGCGCGAGGGCGCACATCGCGTCCCCGGCGACGATCGCGTCCGGGACGCCGAAGACCGCCCAGGCGGTGGGCCTGTTCCTGCGGGTCGCGTCCTCGTCGATGACGTCGTCGTGGAGCAGGGTGAAATTGTGCGTGAGCTCCACGGCGGCCGCCGCCCGTACGGCCCGCTCCGGATCCCCGCCGAGCGCCTGGGTGGCGGCCAGGACGAGGGCGGGCCTGATCGCCTTGCCCGCCTGTCCCCCGTCCGGGGTGCCGTCGGCCTGTTCCCAGCCGAAGTGGTACATCGCGATCCGCCGCATGGAACCCGGCAGGCTCTCCACGCCCGTGCGTAAATGAGGGTTGACGACGCCGCGGGTCCGTTCGAGGAGGTCCGCCGAGTCGTGTCCCTCGGTGGCGGCCGCTTCCGCTCTGGTCATGGTCACGGTCACTTCCTCCAGGGTTGTGCTTGCACGGTGCCCTCCGGCCGGGGGCACGGACCCGCCTGGCGAGTGCCCGGCAGCTCAGCGCCACCTGCCGATCTCGACGTTCTCCAGGACACCGAGCGCGTCCGGCACCAGCACCGCCGCCGAGTAGTACGCCGTGACCAGGTAGCGGATGATCGCCTGCTCGTCGATGCCCATGAAGCGCACCGACAGGCTCGGCTCGATCTCGTCCGGAATGCCGCTCTGCTGGAGCCCGACGACGCCCTGCTCGGCCTCGCCCGTACGCATGCAGATGATCGAGGTCGTACGGGCGTCGCTCACCGGGATCTTGTTGCACGGGAAGATCGGGACGCCGCGCCAGGTGGGCACCCGGTTGCCGCCGATCTCGATGCTTTCCGGGTTCAGACCGCGCTTGTTGCACTCGCGTCCGAAGGCGGCGATGGCACGCGGGTGGGCCAGGAAGAGCTTGGAGCCGCGCCGCCGCGAGAGCAGCTCGTCCATGTCGTCCGGGCTCGGCACGCCGTCGTGCGGCTGGATGCGCTGCCCGTAGTCGCAGTTGTTGAGCAGCCCGAACTCACGGTGGTTGATGAGTTCGTCCTCCTGGCGCTCGCGCAGCGCCTCCACGGTGAGCCGCAACTGCTGCTCGGTCTGGTTCATGGGCTGGTTGTAGAGGTCCGCGACCCGGCTGTGGACCTTCAGCACGGTCTGCGCGACGCTCAGTTCGTACTCGCGCGGCGCCGCGTCGTAGTCGACGTACGTGTGCGGGACGACGGCCTCGCCGACGTGGCCCGCGGACAGGTCGATGGGCGCCTCGCCGTATTTGTTGGTGCGCTGGCGGGGCAGCGTCCGTACCCGCGTGAGGTGGTCGCGCAGCGATTCCGCCCGGTCGGCGAGCGTCAGCACGTCCTGCCGCGACAGGGTCAGGACGGTGCACGCGGTCTGCGCGCGGGCCGTGTACCCCCAGGTGCCGTTCTCCTCGACGAGGGCCTGGTCGCCGAGGTAGGCCCCGTCGGCGAGGACGCCGAGCACCGCCTCGTCGTCGTACGGGCCGTCGCCGACCTTCTCGATCCGGCCGTGCGCCAGCAGAAGGACCGTTTCGGCAGCGTCGCCGGCCGTTGCCAGCACTTCACCGGCCGCGTACTCGCGCTGTGCGCACCGCTGCGCCAGCTCGGCGAGCACCGCTTCGTCGCCGAAGGTGCGCAGCGCGGGCAGTTCGCACAGCTCGCCCGGGATGACCTGGACGCGGTCCCCGGTCTGTACGAACGTCACTCGCCCGTCGCCCACGGAGTAACTGAGCCGGCGGTTCACCCGGTACGTACCGCCCTGGACCTGGACCCACGGCAACATCCGCAGCAGCCACCGTGAGGTGATCTCCTGCATCTGCGGTGCGGACTTGGTGGTGGTCGCCAAGTTCCGCGCGGCGGCCGTACCGAGACTCTGCTGCGGTTGTGCCTGCTCTTCGCGGATCTCGGAACCTGCCTCGACCGACATCTGACTCCCTCTCGATCATGTGCTGCCTTGCGTCAAAAACCCTTACAGCGAGGGAGCCGGGGCGCCATTACACAAACGAGTGTGACTAGATCACCGGCGGGCGGGGCAGGTCGCACGGCCGCAAGGCCGAGGACCGGCGCGGAAGATGACCGAATCGGCTCGCACGCGACCCGAACAGGTGGTCGTGGCAGCGGAGTTCGGGTACAAGCAGCGGTACGAGATGATGCGCGACTCACCTAAGGAGGCGGCCATGGCCTCACCCATGTCCGCGAGCAGATTCCTCGACGTACTGAGAGACGAGGGCATCAAGGTCGTCCAGGTCGGCGACTGGCGTACACACAACCGCAACCACAAGGGCCCCTGGGGCCCTGTGCACGGCGTGATGATCCACCACACCGTCACCTCCGGCACGTCCAAGACCGTCCGAATCTGCCGCGACGGCTATCCGGGACTCCCCGGTCCGCTCTGCCACGGCGTGATCGCCAAGAGCGGCTCCATCCATCTGGTCGGGTACGGCCGCGCGAACCACGCGGGGCTGGGTGACGACGACGTACTGCGCGCTGTCATCGCGGAGAGGGCGCTGCCGCGCGACAACGAATCCAACACCGACGGAAACCGGCACTTCTACGGCTTCGAGTGCGAGAACCTCGGCAACGGCGAGGACCCGTGGCCGGAGGCGCAGCTCGAAGCGATCGAGCGGGCGGCGGCCGCGGTCTGCCGGCACCACGGGTGGAATTCGCGTTCCGTGATCGGCCACCTCGAATGGCAGCCGGGGAAGGTCGACCCGCGCGGCTTCTCGATGAACACGATGCGTGGGCGCATCCAGGACCGCCTGAATTGACGCCTGCGCCGACAATGGGTGCATGACCCACGAAGCGCTCGACCTCTCCCGCCTGCGGCCGCGGCTGCCGTCGCCGCTGTGGCAGGCCGAGGACGAGCGCTTTACCCGTCGGGGCGTACGGCTGCTGCTCAAGCGCGACGATCTGATCCACCCGGACCTGCCGGGCAACAAGTGGCGCAAGCTGGAGCTGAATCTGCGGGCCGCGGCGGGGCGTGCGGTGCTCACGTTCGGTGGCGCGTACTCGAACCATCTGCGGGCTACGGCCGCCGCCGGGCGGCTGCTGGGCTTCCCGACGATCGGCGTCGTACGGGGCGACGAGCTGGCCGGCCGGCCCCTGAATCCCTCGCTCGCCCGTTGCGTGGCGGACGGCATGCGGCTGCACTTCGTGGACCGGGCGACGTACCGGGCCAAGGACGACCCCGGGGTCCTCGACACCATCGTGGCCGAGGCCAGTGCTGCCGCTGCGCGGGGCCTTTTCCCCGACCCGCCCCTTCCCGAACTGGGGCAAGCCCCAGCCCCCAGACCACGCAGACGCCCTCCGGGCGTGTCCTCAAACGCCGGACGGGCTGGATTTGCCGCTCAGGAGCGGAGTCTGGGGCAGCGCCCCCACGCGGCGGAGCCGCAAAATGTCACAGCGGGGAGGGGCGCGGTGGGGGAGCTCTACCTCGTTCCCGAGGGCGGCAGCAACGCCCTCGCCGTCCAGGGGTGCACCGCACTCGGGCGGGAGTTGCGTGGGGTCGCCGACGTCATCGGGGTCGCCTGCGGCACCGGCGGGACCATCGCCGGGCTCGCGGCGGGGCTGGGGTCCGGGCAGCGCGCCATCGGGTTCCCGGTGGTGAAGGGCGGCTTCCTGGGCGACGAGATACGCTCGCTCCAGGGCGCGGCCTTCGGCAGCCCGGTCGGCGACTGGACCCTGGACGACCGCTTCCACTGCGGCGGATACGCCCGTACCACCCCGGAACTCGAAGCGTTCGCCGCGGACTTCGAGGACCGCCATGGCCTGCCCGTGGAGCGGCTCTACGTCGCCAAGATGCTGTACGGGCTCACCACCCTCGCCACCGACGGCGCCTTCCCGCCCGGCACCACCGTCGCGGCCGTCATCACGGGTCAGCCGGACTCCGCCCGGTAGGCCGCCGCCTCCTCCAGGTCCAGCCTGCGCATCAGGCTGCGCAGCATCTCGTCGTCGATGCGCCGCTGGTCCCGCAGCTCCACGAAGACTGACCGTTCCGCGGCGATCATCTCCCCAGCGAGCCGCCGGTACGTGTCGTCCGCCGATTCCCCGGTCTCCTCGTTCACCGCGCCCAGCCGTTCCCACACGGCGTTTCGGCGCCTCTCGAGAACGGTCCGAAGCCGGTCCGCGAGCGGCTGCGGCAGTGCGTTCCGGGGATCGGCCAGCAGCTCCTCCAACCGCGCCTCCGCGGCCGACGAAGCCTCGCTCTGGGCCTGAGCCTCGGCGAGCGTCTCGGCGTACACATCACGCTTGGGCAGCTTCAGCAGGCGGATGAGCGGCGCGAGAGTGAGCCCCTGGACGACCAGCGTGGCGATCACAGTCGTAAAGGTGAGGAAGAGGACCAGGTTCCGCGCGGGGAACGGTTCCCCGTGTTCCACGGTCAGCGGGATCGAGAACGCGATGGCAAGGGAGACGACCCCGCGCATGCCGGCCCAGCCGACGATCACGGGTGACGTCCAGGTGACACCCGGCTCGCGTTCGCGGATGCGCCGCGACATGATCCGCGGCAGATACGTCGCCGGGAAGACCCACACGAAGCGCACCAGCACGACCGCCACGAACAGAGCGGCGGCGTACCAGACGGCCCGACCGCCCCCATAGGGACCGAGTCCGCGCAGGACGTACGGCAACTGGAGCCCGATCAGAGCGAACACGACCGATTCGAGGATGAAGGAAACCATCTTCCATACGGCGTGTTCCTGGATCCGGGTCGCGAAGTCCACCTGCCAGGAGCGATGTCCGAGGTAGAGGGCGACGACCACGACCGCGAGCACTCCGGAGGCGTGTACGTGCTCGGCCGCGGCGTACGCCACGAAGGGGATGAGGAGGGAGAGAGTGTTCTGCAGGAGTGGCTCTCTCAGGTGCGTACGCAGCCAGTGCAGCGGCACCATCAGCAGCAGCCCGACCCCCACCCCGCCGACCGCCGCGACCGCGAACTCCGCGATCCCGCCGAGCCAGCCGATGCTCTCGCCGGCCGCGGCCGCCAACGCGACCTTGAAGGCGGTGATGGCGGTGGCGTCGTTCACGAGGGACTCGCCCTGGAGGATCGCGGTGATGCGAGGGGGCAGTCCGACGCGGCGGGCGATGGTGGTCGCGGCCACCGCGTCGGGCGGCGCGATGACCGCACCGAGGACCAGCGCGGAGGTGAGAGTGAGCCCGGGAACGACCAGATACGCGAAGTAGCCGACGATCACGGTCGCGAACAGCACATAGCCGACCGAGAGGAAGGCGACGGGTCTGATGTTCGCCCGCAGATCGAGGTACGAGCTGTCCACGGCGGCCGTATACAGGAGCGGCGGCAGCAGCAGCGGCAGCACGATGTCCGGGCTCAGGGTGTAGTCCGGCACGCCCGGGATGTACGTCGCCGCGAGCCCCGCGGCGACCAGCAGCAACGGCGCCGGTACGGGCGTCCTGCGGGCCACGCCGGCGACCACCGCACTGCCCGCGATCAGGACCAGCAGTGGCATTGCGTCCATCGGTTCCGGCCCCGCCCTGTCGGCTCGTGCGTCGTAACCTGGCAATCATGACCGAGTGCCCCCACGTCGCCGAGCTGGCGCACCCCGAGCCGGTCCCGCTGAGTGACACCTGCCCGGAGTGCCTGGCGGTCGGCAGCCATCCCGTACAGCTGCGGCTGTGCCTGGGATGCGGGCACGTGGGGTGCTGCGACTCGTCGCCGCACCGGCACGCGTCCGCGCACTCCAAGAGCGAGGGCCATCCGGTGGTGCGCAGCTTCGAGCCGGGCGAGAACTGGCGTTGGTGCTATGTGGACGGTTCGATCGTCTGACGCGTGGGTACGTCAACCCGGCGCCGGTAGTTTCCAATTGGGCGCCGCAGACCCCTAGCCACTGTGCGTACTCATGTGCTTACCATGAGTGACGGTCCCGGGTGGGACCCGGGCGACAGGGCAGAATGGATCGCGATAGCGTCACCGGCGAACGACGTACCGCGTGGCTCCGGGGGGATGCTCCCTCCCGGTCCCCCGAAAGAGCTTGTGCCACCTTGGAGGTGAGGGTGTCCCAGATCGCAGGCGAGCCCGGGACCCAGGACTTCGTGGAAGTCCGGCTGCCCGCTGCAGGTGCCTACCTGTCCGTGCTGCGTACGGCCACGGCCGGACTCGCGGCGCGCTTGGACTTCACCCTCGACGAGATCGAGGATCTGCGCATCGCAGTCGACGAGGCCTGCGCGATCCTGCTCCAGCAGGCCGTGCCGGGTTCCGTCCTCAGCTGTGTCTTCCGGCTCGTCGAAGATGCACTCGACGTCACGGTCTCGGCCCCCACCACCGACGGACGCGCTCCGGAGCGCGACACCTTCGCCTGGACGGTGCTCTCGGCACTCGCGGGCAAGGTCGACTCCACGGTCGCCGAGGACCGTACGGTCACCATCAGCCTGTACAAACAGCGCGGCGCGGGACCCGGGCCGGCGTGAGGAACGGGGACGGGCCGGTGCGTAACGAGGAGCTCAGCCCACAGACGCCCACGGGAGGGCGCGCGGTCCCGGCCGAGCCGGCCGAGCCGGCGACGCCCGCCCCCGCGGACATCCCGGAGCAGCAGGCCCGGCCCCACCCGGTCGATGAACCTGTCGACGGGCCGGCGGAGGTGGGGGGCCTGGTAGGCACGGCGGTGGCGGCGGCGGAGCAGGCAGAGCGGGCGGGCCATATGAGCGAGCACGGGCAGCACTCCATGGAGCACGCGGAGCGCGGGCGCCACGATCCGCACGATCGCAGTCATGCGCGCTCGATGTTCATCGAGCTGCGCAAGCTGCCGGACGGATCGGCCGAGAAGGCGGAGCTGCGCAACCGGCTGGTGCGCATGCACCTGCCGCTGGTCGAGCACCTGGCGCGCCGCTTCCGCAACCGTGGCGAGCCGCTCGACGACCTCACCCAGGTCGCCACGATCGGCCTGATCAAGTCGGTGGACCGGTTCGACCCGGAGCGCGGCGTCGAGTTCTCGACGTACGCCACCCCGACGGTCGTCGGTGAGATCAAGCGGCACTTCCGCGACAAGGGGTGGGCGGTCCGGGTGCCCCGGCGCCTCCAGGAGCTGCGGCTGTCGCTGACGACGGCCACCGCCGAGCTCTCCCAGCAGCACGGCCGGTCCCCGACCGTGCACGAGCTGGCGGAGCGCCTGGCCATCTCGGAGGAAGAGGTCCTGGAGGGCCTGGAGTCCGCCAACGCGTACAGCACGCTGTCACTGGACGTGCCGGACACCGACGACGAGTCGCCGGCGGTCGCGGACACGCTGGGCTCCGAGGACGAGGCGCTGGAGGGCGTGGAGTACCGGGAGTCGCTGAAGCCGCTCCTCGAAGACCTCCCGCCGCGCGAGAAGCGGATCCTGCTGCTGCGTTTCTTCGGGAACATGACGCAGTCGCAGATCGCACAGGAGGTCGGCATCTCCCAGATGCACGTCTCCCGGCTGCTGGCGCGCACGCTGGCTCAGCTCCGCGAGAAGCTTCTGGTCGAGGAGTAGCCCGTACGCTCCATACGCCCCTGCGGCTGTCCCTGCGGCGTTACGCGTCGCGGGGACCGCGGATGCCCAGCGCCCGGTTCGTCTCGGGGTTGATCAGCAGCACCAGCGCCGCCACGGCCACCGCCGCGAGGGCGATGCCGGCCGGGATCAGCAGCGAGCCCTTGGAGTTCAGCAGGGTCCAGGCCACCGGCAGCGCCATGATCTGCGTGATGATCGCGGGCCCGCGGCTCCACGCGCGGCACTTGAGCAGCCCGCGCGCGGCCAGCAGCGGCAACAGCGCCAGGACGATCAGGGTCAGGCCGCCCATCTCCGCCTGCTCGGGCTTGTCGGGGCTGCCGAGCATCCCCATGACGAGCATGTACGCGCCACCTGCGACGAGGGCCAGGCCCTCCAGCGCGGCGAGCCCGGCGGCGGCGGTCAGCCGGCTGGGGCGGGGTCCGGCGGCGGATTCGGGAGTCTGCTCATTGCTCACCCCTGCAGCGTAACGGCCTGCCTCCGCGGACCAGGTCTGGGCCACGTACTCCCTACTGGGTAGTCTGGCGCTCATGCGTGCACTCCTCGTGGTCAATCCGGCAGCTACCACCACCAGCGCACGCACCCGCGATGTCCTGATTCATGCGCTCGCCAGCGAGATGAAGCTGGAAGTCGTGACCACCGAGTACCGCGGTCACGCCCGAGACCTGGGCCGGCGGGCGGCGGAGAGCAAGGACATAGAGCTCGTCGTGGCGCTCGGCGGCGACGGGACCGTGAACGAGGTCGTCAACGGTCTCCTGCACGAGGGCCCGGATCCGGACAGGCTTCCGCGCCTCGCCGTCGTCCCGGGCGGCTCCACGAACGTCTTCGCGCGCGCCCTGGGCATCCCGAACGACGCGGTCGAGGCGACCGGCGCCATCCTGGACGCGCTGCGCACCCGCAGTGAGCGCACGGTCGGTCTCGGTCTGGCCGCGGGTACCCCGGGTACGGAGGACGAATCAGTTCCGGCCCGCTGGTTCACGTTCTGCGCGGGTTTCGGCTTCGATGCCGGAGTGATCGGAAGAGTCGAACAGCACAGGGAGCGCGGAAAGCGTTCGACGCACGCCCTTTACGTGCGCCAGGTGGTACGCCAATTCCTGACCGAACCGCACCGCCGCCAGGGATTGATCACCTTGGAGCGCCCCGGGCACGACCCGGTCGAAGATCTTGTGCTGTCCATAGTCTGCAACACCTCTCCCTGGACCTACCTGGGCAATCGTCCGATGTACGCGTCCCCCGAGGCCTCTTTCGACAAGGCCCTGGACGTGCTCGGGCTGAGTAAGTTGTCCACCCCCGCCGTAGCCCGTTACGCGACCCAGTTGCTGACCTCGACGCCCGAGCGCGGGCCGCACGGTAAACATGCGGTGACATTGCACGACCTGACCGACTTCACCTTGCATTCGAAGGCCCCGCTGCCCTTCCAGATGGACGGCGACCACCTAGGACTGCGTACGAGCGTGACGTTCACAGGCGTTCGCCGTGCACTGCGTGTGATTGTGTGAGCGGAACGCGCAAAAGTCCTTTAACTCGAACGTACGGGCTGGGTTACACCCCATAGAAGTACGGCTGTGACCTACCCGACACCGAGGAATCAAAAAAAACTTTCCAGAAGGGGTTGTATCCGCTGCCGAGGTTTGCGAATCTCTACATGGCGATCGGGACGGCCCGCAACACCAGCCTCCGCTGAAAGCCAGAACCCCTCCTCACACACAGGACCCACACCAGGCGACTGGCAGTCGGCCCTTCACTTGCGGGGGGATTCGTGAAAGCGTTCACATTCACAAGCAACCTGCTTGTAATACCAAGGAGAGGTAGCAGCCATGGACTGGCGTCACAACGCCGTTTGTCGTGAGGAAGACCCGGAGCTGTTCTTCCCCATCGGCAACACCGGTCCTGCGCTGCTGCAGATCGAGGAAGCCAAGGCCGTCTGCCGCCGCTGCCCCGTCATGGAGCAGTGCCTGCAGTGGGCGCTCGAGTCCGGCCAGGACTCCGGCGTCTGGGGTGGCCTCAGCGAGGACGAGCGCCGCGCGATGAAGCGCCGCGCCGCCCGCAACCGGGCGCGTAACGCGACCGCCTGAACCACCACCCCGCACGAGCCTGAGCTTGGCGGCGCGTACAGCGTGTACGCACCACCCGCCCCCGAGCCGCAGCGCGCAGTACCCCCGATGCGCATAGCAACGTGAGCTTTGAGCCCCGGACCGTACCCTCGGTCCGGGGCTCGCCGCTTTTTCCGCTGCCGTTACTTGTCCGCTGCCGTTACTTGTCGGCGCGTACGGGAACGTCGAGAACGACCCGGGTTCCGCCCTCGGGACCTGGGACCATGTCGAAGGTCCCGCCCAACTCGCCTTCCACCAGCGTCCGTACGATCTGCAGCCCCAGATTGCCGGTGCGCTTCGGGTCGAATCCCTCGGGCAGTCCGCGGCCGTCGTCCTGGACGGTGATCAGCAGCCGGGCGTCCTTGCGGTCGCCGCCGCGCACGGCGGCCACCTCGACCGAGCCGTGCTCGGCCGGCGCGAAGGCGTGCTCCAGTGCGTTCTGCATCACTTCGGTGAGGACCATCGCCAGCGGGGTCGCGACCTCGGCGTCGAGTATGCCGAAGCGGCCCGTACGGCGGCAGTTGACCTTGCCCGGCGAGATCTCGGCGACCATCGCGATCACCCGGTCGGCGATCTCGTCGAACTCCACGCGCTCGTCGAGGTTCTGCGAGAGCGTCTCGTGGACGATCGCGATCGACCCGACCCGGCGCACGGCCTCGTTGAGCGCCTCGCGGCCCTGCTCGGAGTCCATCCGGCGGGCCTGGAGCCGCAACAGGGCAGCCACCGTCTGGAGGTTGTTCTTCACCCGGTGGTGGATTTCCCGGATGGTCGCGTCCTTGGTGATCAACTCCCGCTCGCGGCGGCGCAGTTCCGTGACGTCCCGGCACAGTACGAGCGAGCCGATCCGCGTTCCCTTCGGCTTGAGCGGGATCGCGCGCAGCTGGATGACCCCGCTGTTTCCCTCGACCTCGGTCTCGCGCGGGGCGTAGCCGCTGGCCAGTTTGACCAGGGCTTCGTCCACGGGGCCGCGGGACGGGGCGAGTTCGGCGGTGGCCTGGCCGAGGTGGTGGCCGACGAGGTCGGAGGCGAGGCCGAGCCGGTGGTACGCGGAGAGGGCGTTCGGCGACGCGTACTGGACGATGCCGTCCGCGTCGAGCCGGATCAGCCCGTCGCCGGCGCGCGGCGAGGCGTCCATGTCGACCTGCTGGGCGGGGAAGGGGAAGGACCCGGCGGCGATCATCTGGGCCAGGTCGGAGGCGCTCTGGAGGTACGTCAGCTCCAGGCGGCTGGGGGTGCGTACGGTCAGCAGGTTCGTATTGCGGGCGATCACCCCCAGGACGCGGCCTTCGCGGCGTACGGGAATCGACTCGACCCGGACCGGGACCTCCTCGCGCCATTCGGGGTCGCCCTCGCGCACGATCCGGCCCTCGTCGAGGGCGGCGTCGAGGAGGGGGCGGCGGCCGCGCGGGACGAGGTGGCCGACCATGTCGTCCTGGTACGAGGTGGGGCCGGTGTTGGGCCGCATCTGCGCGACGGAGACGTAGCGGGTCCCGTCGAGGGTGGGGACCCACAGGACGAGGTCGGCGAAGGAGAGGTCGGAGAGCAGTTGCCACTCCGAGACCAGCAGGTGAAGCCACTCGAGGTCGGTTTCACTCAGAGCGGTGTGCTGGCGGACGAGGTCGTTCATGGAGGGCACATGTGCGAGCGTACCTTCGCTCCGGCAACCCCATGGCCGCGGCGCCTGGGAGGGACCCTCAGCCCTCCTGGCACCGCAGCCCGGAGCTGCTACGGCCGAGCGCGGGTGTGCGGTCCCGCGCGGCCGCCGGAGGCCACGACGCAGTCAGGGCAGAGAGCGCCGGTGCCTCGTTCCACCCTCCTGTGCGGGGAGGGAGGAGGCTTTACCTGTTCATTGTGGACTAGACCATTACGGTATGTCTACGGCCGTGCCCAGTCAGATTAACGCTCAGTTGCCACCACGGGCGACCAGGCACGCATAGCTTGCCCGGCCACGGCCTCCAGCTCCTCCTGCATAGCGCCGTCGCGCGCCTGCTGTGACATTCCCTGGATCACCGCGCCACTGAAGCGCGGTGAACGCACTGACCCGCTCGCTCGCCGCCGAACTCGCCGCGCGCGGGATCACCGTCAACTCGGTCGGGCCCGGCATCACCGAGACCGATCTGAACGCGGGCTGGCTCGCCGATCCGCAGGCCCTTGCCCACGCGTCCTCGCGGTCGATCTTCAACCGGATCGGCACATCCCAGGAGGTCGCGGACGTGGTCGCCTTCCTGGCCTCCCCCGACGCCCGCTGGGTGACCGGCCAGCACCTGAACGCGACCGGAGGCCTCCAGCTGGCACTTCTGTAGCCAGTACGAAGCGAAAAGGTGACGACCGGCGGGGCTCGGCCGACCATGGAAATACGGGCATCCGCTTGACGAAGACCACCGGGCAGACGGCGCAGCCTCTGCTAGATTGGTCTATACCACAATCGGTCCCCCTCTCAGATCGGCAGGCTCAGCGTGGAAGTTGTCATCGTTCCGGACGCCAAAGCGGGCGGCGAGCTCATCGCGGCGGCCATCGGACGGCTGCTGAGCCACAAGCCCGACGCGCTGCTCGGCGTGGCCACCGGTTCTTCCCCGCTGCCCATCTACGAGGCACTGACGGCCAAGGTCCGGGCAGGCGCCGTCGACGCGTCGCGCGCCCGGATCTGCCAGCTCGACGAGTACGTCGGCCTGCCCCTGGGGCACCCCGAGTCGTACCGCTCCGTCGTGCTGCGCGAGGTCGTCGAGCCGCTCGGTCTGACCGAGGCGTCCTTCATGGGCCCGGACGGGACCGCCGAGGACATCGAGGGCGCGTGCGCGGCGTACGACCGCGCGCTCAGCAGGGCCGGTGGCGTGGACCTCCAGCTGCTCGGCATCGGCACCGACGGACACATAGGCTTCAACGAGCCGTGCTCCTCGCTCGCTTCCCGCACCCGGATCAAGACGCTGACCGAGCAGACCCGCGTCGACAACGCGCGTTTCTTCGACAACGACATCGACCAGGTGCCCCACCACGTCATCACCCAGGGCATCGGCACCATCCTGGAGGCCCGCCACCTGGTGCTGCTGGCCACCGGCGAGGGCAAGGCCGAGGCCGTGGCGCAGACCGTCGAGGGGCCGGTCGCCGCGCTGGTTCCGGGCTCCGCGCTCCAGCTGCACCCACACGCGACGGTGGTCGTCGACGAGGCGGCGGCGTCCAAGCTGAAGCTCGCCGACTACTTCCGCGCCACGTACGCGGCCAAGCCGGCCTGGCAGGGTCTGTAAAACTGCCGGAGCGCAAAGTGCCGGGGTCCCCCCAGTGGACCCCGGCACTTTCCGTATGTCAGAGGCCCGCGATGACCTCGGCCGCAGCCAAACCGCACACCCGCGCGGCGCCGTGCGTCGCGATGTACAGGCCCCCGCGCGGCTGCGCCTGCGGTACGCCCATCTCCACCACGACCGTGTCGGGCCTGGCGGCGGTCAGCGCCTCCAGCGCCACCCCCATCCACGGGTGGCGGTGGGCATCGCGTACGACCGCGACGATCCGGCGCTCCCCGGCGGCCCGGATCACCTGCTCCGGTGTGAAGCCGCCGCTGATGTACGTGTCCGTCGCGGTGCCCGGCAGCAGGCGCGCCAGCTCGGCGGCCACCCCCCACGGCGTCTCGTCGCCGACGGCGATGTTCGCGACGGGGGTGAAGGCAGCGACGTACGGGGCACAAGTGACGGGCTCGAAAGCGGCGCCCCGCGTGATCCGCAGCGCCCGCCGCGCGGCCACCAGGCCGACGTCCGCGCGAAGGCCCGTGCCGGCGCCGGGCGCGGTCCCCTCCTGTGAAGCCGCGCCCGGCCCCGGGGCCCGCCGGGCCCCCCTGGTCTCCCGCGTCCAGCTCGCGAGCGCGCGCACGCGCGCGGCCGCGTCGGCCAGTCGCTCCTCCGGCAGTGCGCCGTCCCGCACGGCCGCGACGAGCGCGTCGCGCAGCCGCAGCACGGTCTCGTCGTCCGCCAGGCCGCCACCCACACAGATCGCGTCGGCGCCGGCGGCGATCGCCATGACGCTGCCGAGCTCGATTCCGTACGTCGCGGAGATCGCCTGCATCTCCATGCCGTCCGTGATGATCAGCCCGTCGTAGCCGAGCTCCTCGCGCAGCAGACCGGTGAGGATCCGCGGGCTCAGAGTGGCCGGACGGGCCGGGTCGAGCGCAGGAAGCAGGATATGCGCGCTCATGACAGATTTGGAGCCCGCGGCGATGGCCGCCCGGAAAGGCACCAGCTCGCGGGCGTGCAGTGTGTCCAAGTCCACGTCGATGGCGGGCAGCGCGTGGTGCGAATCGACGGCGGTGTCGCCGTGGCCCGGGAAGTGCTTGGTGCAGGCGGCGACACCGGAGGCCTGGAGGCCTTCGACGTACGCCGCCGTGTGCCGGGCCACGAGCTGCGGGTCGGCGCCGAAGGAGCGTACGCCGATGACCGGATTGCCCGGGTTGGAGTTGACGTCGGCGGACGGCGCCCAGTTGAGGTTGACGCCGCATTCGGCCAGTCTGCGGCCGAGTTCGCGGGCGACGTCCCGGGTGAGGCCGGTGTCGTCGACGGCGCCGAGCGCGAGGTTGCCGGGGAACGACGAGCCGTGCTGGACCTCCAGGCGGGTGACGTCACCGCCCTCTTCGTCGATCGCGACGAGCACGTCGTCCCGCTCGGCGCGCAATTGCGCCGTGAGTGCGGCCAGTTGTGCCGGGGACGCGATGTTGCGGCCGAACAGGCCGACGGAGGTCAGGCCCTCGCCGACACGGCGCAGCAGCCAGTCGGGGGCGGCGGTGCCGAGGAAGCCGGGCTGGAGGACGGCGAGCGCGTCGCGCGTCAGCGTGTCAGTGCCAGGTGCGAAGGTCGTCATGGGAGGCGTTAACCCTTCACTGCGCCGGAGGTGAGACCCGAGGCCATCTTCTTCTGGACGATCATGAAGAAGACGACGACCGGGATGGCGATGAGCGTCGAGGCGGCCATCAGGGCGCCGTAGTCCACACCGCGCGAGGTGGTGAAGTTCATCAGCCACACGTTGAGGGTGTACTTGTCGTTGTCCTGGAGGACGACGTACGCGAGCAGGTACTCGTTCCAGGCGTTGATCAGCGAGAAGATCGAGGCCGCGGCGAGGCCGGGGGCAAGCAGCGGGAAGATGACGCGCCAGAAGGCGCCCATCCTGCTGCAGCCGTCCACCATCGCGGACTCCTCCAGCTCCTTGGGGATGTTGATGACGAAGCCGCGGATCATCCACGTCGCGAACGGCAGCGTGGAGACGAGGTAGATGATCGTCACGCCCCAGTACTCGTTCAGCCCGCCCAGGTCGTTGAGCTGGATGTAGATGGGGATGAGCATCGCGGTCGGCGGCAGCAGCTGCACGACCAGCAGCACCATCATGAAGGCCTTGCGGCCGAAGAAGTGGAAGCGGCCGATCGCGAAGGCCGCGATGGTGGAGAGCACCATGGCGCCGACGACGGCGGTGACGCAGATGATGAGGCTGGACTGGATCGCCGTGCCGAAGTTCGGCATGTCGACGGCCCGTTGGAAGTTGTCCAGGGTGATCGACGAGGGCCACAGGGTCTGGTCGTAACTGCGGATCTCGGCGTTGGGCCGCAGTGCGCTGATGACCAGCCAGTAGACCGGGAAGGCCATGGCGACGAAGGCCAGCAGCCCCACGACGTTGAAGACCGTCCGGTGCTTCTTGCGGTCAGGTCGCAGGACCTGGGGCGTCACCTGGGGCGTCACCTGGGGGGCGGAGGTGCTCACTCGACCTCTCCGATCTTGAGCAGCTGGCGCAGGTAGTACACGGCGACGCCGGACAGCAGCAGGACCGTGATGAGGGAGATCGCCGCGCCCTGGCTGAAGGAGTTGGACTCGAAGGCCTTCTCGAAGGAGTAGAGGCCGAGGAGCGCGTACTCCGGTTCCGGCTTGTTGCCGCGGATCAGGAAGACCTGGCCGAAGACGTTGAAGTCCCAGATCACCGACAGGGTCGCGACCATCTGGAAGACCGGTTTGATGACCGGCCAGGTGACGTAGCGGAATACGCCGACGGTGCCGGCGCCGTCGAGGGACGCGGCCTCTTCGAGCTCCTGCGGGACCTGGGTGAGGGCGGCGTACAGCGTGATGGTGACGAAGGGGACGGCGCCCCAGACCACGACGGCGCCGATGATCGTGAAGCCCTGGGTGGAGTCGAGGAACCAGTTGTGGCCCTGGAAGTCCAGGCCGAGGTACTTGCTCAGGACCATGTTCAGTACGCCGTAGTCGGAGTCGGCGAACCAGCGGAAGATCGAGGTCGCCACGAGCAGCGGCATCGACCAGGCGGCGATGAGCGCGGCCGTCAGCATCAGCCGCGCCCAGGTGGACATGCGCTGCATCACCATGGCGAGGCCGAGGCCGATCACCATGGTGGTCACGACGCAGGCGGCCATGAAGACGATCGTGCGTACGACGACGGCCCAGAACTCGCCGTCGCCGAGGATCTCGGTGAACTGGTCGAATCCCACCCAAGGGGCGGCTTCCCCGGTCCACAGCTCGCGGCGGCCCACGTCCTGGAAGGACATGATCACCGTCTTGACGAGCGGCCACAGGAAGACGGCAGCGATCGCGACGAACGCTGGGGCTATGAGGAGGTACGGCAGCAGGGCGCCGGCCTTCCGCGGCCTGCGTCCCGGGGCCTGCTTCATGGTTGCCGGGGGGTCTGCTGCCCGCTTGTCGGGCCGGGAGTCCGGGGGTGGCCCCCCGGGAGATTGCAGCATGTCGGCGGCACTCAATGTGCTGGCCTTCCGTTCGGACCGGGTACCGGAGTACGGGGGCGGCGGACCCCGAAGGAACCGCCGCCCCCGTCAGCGATCAAGGAACTCTGAGACCCTGGGTGGCTGGCTCAGGACTCTTCGTTGATCAGCTTGTCGATCTCCGCGTCGGCCTTCTTGGTGGCCTCCTCGACCGACTTGCCCTTGATGATGTCGAGCAGCATGACCTCGAGAATTTCCTTCTTCTCGATGGCGGTCCAGCCCGGAGCGATCGGCGTGAACCAGGCGTCGGGAACGGCGTTGGCGATCGGAGCGGTCTCCGGCTTCGCCTTCAGCGGCTCAAGCTGCTTGGTGTTGTTGGGCAGGATGTTCTTGGAGGCGAGGACCTCCTGCGACTTCGCGCTCGTGAACATCGAGATCCACTCCTCGCCGAGGTCCTGGACCTTGGACTTGGAGATGGTGGCGAGGTCGGAGCCGCCGATGAAGGACGGCAGTGCCTTGCCGTCCGGGCCCGGCATACCGGCGACGACGATCTTGTCCTTCAGCTTGGCGTTGCCCTGGGCCTTGGGGTCGATCACGCTGCCGGCTTCCCAGCCGTTGCCGTAGAGAAGAGCCGTCTTCTCGTTGGCCATGACGTTGGCGTGGTCCTGCTCGTCCTTGGTCTTGTCGCCGTTGTTGTACTTCTCGACCAGGTCGGTGAAGTGCTTGATGCCCTTCTGCGCCTCGGGGGTGGAGAGGCTGGACTTCCACTCCTTCGTGCTCTCGTCGTACTTGGCTATCTGGCCGCCGTACGCGGCGACGTACGACATGGCGGCGTACCAGTAGCGGCCCGGCAGGTAGAGCGGCGAGAACGCCTTGTCCTTGCCGTACTTCTTGCCGACCTTGTCCAGGGCCTTGGTCAGCTCGGCCTCGGTCTCGGGGAGCTTGTCCGAGCCGGTGCCGGCCTTGAACATGTCCTTGTTGTAGAGCGCGACGCGCGCACCCGCGTAGTAGGGGACGCAGTACTGCTTGCCCTCGAAGGAACAGGTGTCCTTGAGGCCCTTGATCCAGGTGTCCGAGTTCTCGTACTTCTTCGGGTCGATCTCGCCGAGAGCGCCGTTGAGGATGTACGTCATCGTCTCGGTGTTGCCGAGCTCGACGACGTCCGGGAACTTGTCACCGGCGAGCGCGGCGTCCAGCTTCTTGGCCTTGTCGCCCCACTGCTGGTACTGGACGTTGACCTTTGCCTTCGGGTACTTCGCCGTGAACTGGGCGTTGACGTCCTTGACGAGCTCCGGCCAGGTGCTCTGAGCGTCGACCATCAGCCAGACGGTGAGCGTCTCGTTGCGCTCCTTGGGGTCCTTGGAAGCGTTGGAGTCTCCGGAACCACACGCCGCGACCGAAGCCATCATGGCCGTCGCACCAATTGCCGCGATGAGCTTGCGCTTCACGCCACCCTCCTCAGGGATGCAAGAGAATCCCCACACCGCCCGGGAGTTGCGTCGAATCGCGGCTCGGAAACCCGTATCGGAAACCAAGTCGCTGCGCAGGGATTGCCCGTGGGGCTGGGACCCGGTCTTTAATGGTTTAGACCAGTACCGGGAGCTTGGCCTAGACCTTTAGGGGTGTCAAGGGTGTATAAGAAGGGCTCTCGCGTCCGTTATCGGACCGACACCTGAGCAAGGGCGACGACCAGTGACGAGGCCGTGCCACCATGTGAGCCGCGACAGTCGGAGGAGCCGGTGACGGCAGGAGCACAGAAGTCGGGAAGGCGGATCATGGCCACGGACGGGGGCGGTACGGAGACCGAGGGCGGGGCGGCGGCAAGCCGCACCGCGCGCGTGCCCAAGTACTACCGGCTCAAGCGGCATTTGCTGGACATGACGGAGACCATGCCGCCCGGGACCCCGGTCCCGCCGGAACGGACCCTTGCGGCCGAGTTCGACACCTCTCGTACGACGGTGCGCCAGGCGCTCCAGGAGCTGGTCGTCGAGGGCAGGCTGGAGCGCATCCAGGGCAAGGGCACGTTCGTGGCCAAGCCGAAGGTCTCGCAGGCGCTGCAACTGACGTCGTACACCGAGGACATGCGGGCCCAGGGCCTGGAGCCCACCTCCCAGCTCCTGGACATCGGTTACGTCACGGCCGACGACACCCTGGCCGGCCTGCTCGACATCTCGCCGGGCGGGCGGGTCCTGCGGATCGAGCGGCTGCGGCTCGCGAGCGGCGAGCCGATGGCCATCGAGACGACGCACCTGTCGGCGAAGCGCTTCCCGGCGCTGCGCCGCTCGCTCGTCAAGTACACCTCGCTCTACACGGCGTTGGCGGAGGTGTACGACGTACGACTGGCGGAGGCCGAGGAGACGATCGAGACGTCACTGGCCACCCCGCGCGAGGCGGGACTGCTCGGTACGGACGTGGGCCTGCCGATGCTGATGCTGTCCCGGCACTCGATCGACGGGAACGGCGAGCCGGTGGAGTGGGTGCGTTCGGTGTACCGGGGCGACCGCTACAAGTTCGTTGCCAACCTGAAGCGGCCGACGACGGACTGAGAGACGACCTCTGGTACGGCCCTGACCTGCGGTGGTCGGGCCGTATCCGTACCGATATGCGGACAGGGGGTTACGGACGGCGGTCACAGGACCTAGATTTCGCGCACGTTACGAGAAAGATCGCGCGAGGGGACGGATCGTCATGCCGGAGTCGCAGTCGACAACGCCAGCCCAGAGACAACGGGCCCTGTCCCCGAAGTCCATAGCCATATGGGCCTCGGTGGCTCTCGTCGGCGCCATCGCCTGGGCCGTACTCGCCCTCTCGCGGGGTGAAGAGGTGTCGGCCGCGTGGATGCTGGCGGCGGCCCTCGGCTCGTACGCCATCGCGTACCGCTTCTACTCGCGGTTCATCGCCAACCGGGTCCTGAAGGTCGACAAGAACCGGGCCACTCCCGCCGAGCGGCTCGACAACGGCGTCGACTTCCACCCCACCGACCGCCGCGTCCTGTTCGGGCACCACTTCGCCGCCATCGCGGGCGCGGGGCCGCTGGTCGGTCCCGTACTCGCCGCGCAGATGGGTTACCTGCCCGGCACGATCTGGATCATCGTCGGCGTCATCCTCGCCGGCGCCGTCCAGGACATGGTGACGCTCTTCTTCTCCACGCGCCGCGACGGCCGCTCGCTCGGCCAGATGGCGCGTGACGAGATCGGTCCGTTCGGCGGCGCGGCCGCGCTGGTCGCCGTCTTCGCCATCATGATCATCCTGCTCGCGGTGCTCGCGCTGGTCATCGTGAACGCGCTCGCGCACTCGCCGTGGGGCGTCTTCTCCATCGGCATGACGATCCCGATCGCCCTCTTCATGGGCGTCTACCTGCGCACGCTGCGCCCCGGCCGGGTCAGCGAGGTCTCGATCATCGGCGTCGCGCTGCTGCTGCTCGCGATCGTCTCGGGCGGCTGGGTCGCGGAGTCCTCGTGGGCGGACACGTTCACGCTGGAGCCGGGCACGCTCGTCATCTGGATGATCGTGTACGGCTTCCTGGCCTCGGTCCTCCCGGTGTGGCTGCTGCTGGCGCCGCGCGACTACCTCTCCACCTTCATGAAGGTCGGCACGATCGGGCTGCTCGCGGTCGGCGTCTTCATCGCCCTGCCGACGATGAAGATGCCCGCGCTGACGGACTTCGCGACCAGCGGCACAGGACCGGTCTTCGCCGGCTCGATGTTCCCGTTCGTCTTCATCACCATCGCGTGCGGCGCGCTCTCCGGCTTCCACTCCCTGGTCTCTTCGGGCACGACGCCGAAGATGGTCCAGAAGGAGACGCAGATCCGGATGATCGGTTACGGCGCGATGCTGACCGAATCGTTCGTCGCGGTGATGGCGATGATCACGGCGTGCATCATCGACCCCGGCCTGTACTTCGCGATCAACTCTCCGGTCGGCGTGATCGGCGACAACGTCCAGGCGGCGTCACAAGCGGTGACGAACCTGGGCTTCTCCATCTCCCCCGAGGCGCTGGCCCAGGCGGCGAAGGACGTCGAGGAGCAGAGCCTGCTGTCGCGCACGGGTGGCGCGCCGACGTTCGCGCTCGGCATGGCGGAGATCTTCTCCGCTGTCGTCGGCGGCACGGCCATGAAGGCGTTCTGGTACCACTTCGCGATCATGTTCGAGGCGCTGTTCATCCTCACCACGGTGGACGCCGGCACCCGCGTCGGGCGCTTCATGCTCCAGGACATGCTCGGCAACGTCTACAAGCCGTTCCGCCAGGTCAGCTGGAAGCCGGGCGTCTGGTTCGCCAGCGCGGTCGTCGTCGGCGGCTGGGGTTACTTCCTGTGGGTCGGCGTACACGACCCGCTGGGCGGCATCAACCAGCTCTTCCCGCTCTTCGGCATCGCGAACCAGCTGCTGGCCGCGGTCGCTCTCGCGGTCTGCACGACCCTCCTGGTCAAGTCCGGCCGCCTGAAGTGGGCGTGGGTCACAGCGGTCCCGCTCGCCTGGGACGTGGCGGTCACACTCACCGCCAGCTGGCAGAAGATCTTCTCGGACGACGTGAAGGTCGGCTTCTTCGCGCAGCGCGACAAGTACCAGGCCGGCATCGACGCGGGCCAGGTGCTGCCGCCTGCCAAGAACATGGACCAGATGCACACCGTCGTCACCAACTCGACGGTCGACGGCGTGCTGTGCGCGCTCTTCGCGGTCCTCATCGTGGTGGTGCTCGCCGACGCCGGCCGGGTCTGCCTCAAGGCGATCAGCGACCCCGAGAGCGTGAAGCTCCACGAGGCGCCGTACGTCGAGTCCAAGTTGGTCGCCCCCGCGTCGATCATCGCGACGAAGGAAGAGAAGGCCGAGCTGGTCGCGGCAGGCGTCGGGCCGGAGGGCGGCAACAGCAAGGAGACGGCGCCGACGGGTACGGGGACGTCCGCATGACCCTGACGGACGTACGGCGCGCGGCGGGCCGCATCCGCTGGTACGTCCGCGAGTTGACCGGCGAGTCGGCGTACGACCGGTACGTCGCCCACACGAGGTCCTGCGACCCTGGGGCGCCGGTCATGACCCGCCGCGAGTTCGAACGCAGCCGCACGGACGCCCGCGAGGCGGACCCCCGCGAGGGCTTCCGCTGCTGCTGAACGGTGCAACACGGGCCGCCGGTCTCCCCTGGGGAGGCGGCGGCCCGTGCGCGTGGGGTACGGGTGCGGGCGGGCCGCTGCGCGGGGCTTGTTCCCCTACCCGCCCCTTCCCGAACTGGGGGCGAGCCCCCAGTCCCCCACACAGACGCCCTACGGGCGTGTCCTCAAACGCCGGACGGGCTGGATGTTGCCGGGCGGGGCTGGATTTGCCGCGCAGCGGCAACTCTCAGCCCCTCCGGCGTTTGAGGAGCGGGGTCTGGGACCCTCGGCACAGGACTCCGGTGCCCTTCCCGCGTGACACAACATGTGGGGGCTGCACCATCCAACCGCCCCCACATGTATGCTCATGCTCGCTGTCGCCGCAGGGGAATCCGGTGTGAATCCGGAACTGTCCCGCAACGGTGTGATCGGTGTGCTTTTGCGCACCCAGGAGTCCGAACACCTGCCGACGGCGTATCCGGCTCGACCGAACCGGATACCGACACGTCCGGGCCTCGCGGTTGGGCCGGTGGACGCTACGCGGTGTGCCGCCCTTCAGGGGTGACGTGTGCCCGTACGCCCCCGCCTCCCCCGCCGGCCCCGAGCCGAGCGAGGGAGAGCACCGCGTGACCATCGCGCCAGCCGATCCGGCAACTGCCACGGAGTCGACGGAGTCGTCGGAGTCGTCTGAAGGAGCTGGGACCGCACTTCTGCGGACCCTGACCGACCTCACCGCCGACCTCACCGACACCGACCCGGGCAGAGTCGCCGCAGCCGCACTGCGCGGCCGCAACGCGGCGTCGGACGCAGCGGAGCTCCGGGGTCTCGCCACCGACGCCGCCGCCGGGCTGATCTCCGAGGACCCGGCGTACTCCCGCCTCGCGGCCCGCCTCCTGACCCGCACGATCCGGGACGAGGCGGCGACGCAGGGCGTCCGTACCTTCTCCGAGTCGGTCTCCGTCGGCCACCGCGAGGGCCTGATCGCCGACCGTACGGCCGACTTCGTGACCGCCCACGCGGCCCGCCTGGACGCACTCGTCGACACCGCGGCCGACGACCGCTTCGGTTACTTCGGCCTGCGCACGGTCTACAGCCGCTACCTCCTGCGCCACCCGATCACCCGTCAGGTGATCGAAACGCCCCAGCACTTCATGCTGCGCGTCGCGTCCGGCCTGGCGAAGGACGAGTCGGCAGCGGCCGCCGACGAGGTCGCCGCGCTGTACCGCCTGATGAGCCGCCTCGACTACCTCCCGTCGTCGCCTACGCTCTTCAACTCCGGTACGCGCCACCCGCAGATGTCGTCCTGCTACCTGCTGGACTCGCCGCTCGACGAGCTCGACTCGATCTACGGCCGGTACCACGAGGTCGCGCGCCTCTCGAAGCACGCGGGCGGCATCGGCCTCTCGTACTCCCGCATCCGCGCCCGCGGCTCCCTGATCCGCGGCACGAACGGCCACTCCAACGGCATCGTCCCCTTCCTGCGCACCCTCGACTCGTCGGTCGCCGCCGTCAACCAGGGCGGCCGCCGCAAGGGCGCGGCCTGCGTCTACCTGGAGACGTGGCACGCGGACATCGAGGAGTTCCTGGAGCTCCGCGACAACACGGGTGAGGAGGCGCGGCGTACGCACAACCTGAACCTCGCGCACTGGATCCCCGACGAGTTCATGCGCCGCGTCGACGCGGACGCCGACTGGTCGCTGTTCTCGCCCTCCGACGTTCCCGAGCTCGTCGACCTGTGGGGCGACGCTTTCGACGCGGCGTACCGCAAGGCGGAGGCGGACGGACTGGCCCGTACGACGATTCCCGCGCGCCAGCTGTACGGCCGGATGATGCGCACCCTGGCGCAGACCGGGAACGGCTGGATGACGTTCAAGGACGCGTCGAACCGTACGGCGAACCAGACGGCCGAACCCGGCTCCGTCGTCCACTCCTCGAACCTCTGCACCGAGATCCTTGAGGTCACGGACGACGGCGAAACGGCCGTCTGTAACCTCGGCTCGGTCAACCTCGGTTCGTTCGTTCTCGGGAACGGCGAAATCGACTGGGAGCGGCTGGACGAGACCGTCCGTACGGCCGTCACCTTTCTCGACCGCGTAGTCGACATCAACTTCTACCCGACCGAGCAGGCCGGCCGCTCCAACGCCAAGTGGCGTCCGGTGGGCCTCGGCGCGATGGGTCTCCAGGACGTCTTCTTCAAGCTGCGCCTGCCCTTCGACTCCCCCGAGGCACTGGCCCTCTCCACGAAGATCGCCGAGCGCATCATGCTCGCCGCGTACGAGGCGTCCTGCGACCTCGCCGAGGTCAGCGGCCCGCTCCCGGCCTGGGAGAAGACCCGCGCGGCGCGCGGTGTCCTGCACCCCGACCACTACGGCGTCGAGGTCACCTGGCCGGAGCGGTGGGACGCGCTGCGCGCCCGTATCGCCAAGACCGGAATGCGCAACTCCCTGCTCCTCGCGATCGCGCCGACCGCGACCATCGCGTCGATCGCGGGCGTGTACGAGTGCATCGAGCCGCAGGTTTCCAACCTCTTCAAGCGCGAGACGCTGAGCGGTGAATTCCTCCAGGTCAACGCCTACTTGGTGGAGGACCTGAAGAAGCTCGGCGTGTGGGACGCCCAGTCCCGCGAGGCGCTGCGCGAGGCGAGCGGCTCCGTCCAGGGCTTCAGCTGGATCCCCGAGGAAGTACGGGCCCTCTACCGCACCGCGTGGGAGATCCCGCAGCGCGGACTGATCGACATGGCGGCGGCCCGTACGCCGTACCTCGACCAGTCGCAGTCCCTGAACCTCTTCCTGGAGACGCCGACCATCGGGAAGCTCAGCTCGATGTACGCGTACGCCTGGAAGAAGGGGCTGAAGACGACGTACTACCTGCGCTCGCGCCCAGCGACCCGCATCGCCCGCGCAGCCGGCTCCGGCGCGACCGCCGCCGCCCCCATCCCCGTACAGCAGACCACGACCGCCACCGCTCCCGACGCGGACGCGATCGCCTGCTCCCTTGAGAACCCCGAGTCCTGCGAGGCCTGCCAGTAATGTCGACCAATACCGAAAAGAACCTGCTCGACCCGGGCTTCGAGCTGACTCTTCGCCCCATGCGCTACCCGGACTTCTACGAGCGCTACCGGGACGCGATCAAGAACACCTGGACAGTGGAGGAGGTAGACCTCCACTCGGACGTCACCGACCTCGCCAAGCTCTCACCCGGTGAGCAGCACATGATCGGCCGGCTGGTCGCGTTCTTCGCGACGGGCGATTCGATCGTCTCCAACAACCTGGTGCTGACGCTCTACAAGCACATCAACTCCCCCGAGGCGCGCCTCTACCTCTCGCGCCAGCTCTTCGAGGAAGCCGTACACGTCCAGTTCTACTTGACCCTCCTGGACACCTACCTCCCCGACCCGGACGACCGCGCGGCGGCGTTCGACGCGGTGGAGGAGATCCCCTCGATCCGCGAGAAGGCGCAGTTCTGCTTCAAGTGGATGGACTCGGTCGAGAAGATTGACCGCCTGGAGTCGAAGGCCGACCGCCGCCGCTTCCTGCTGAACCTGATCTGCTTCGCGGCGTGCATCGAGGGGCTGTTCTTCTACGGTGCGTTCGCGTACGTCTACTGGTTCCGCTCCCGGGGCCTGCTGCACGGCCTGGCGACCGGCACGAACTGGGTTTTCCGGGACGAGACCATGCACATGAACTTCGCGTTCGAGGTCGTGGACACCGTCCGCAAGGAGGAGCCGGAGCTCTTCGACGACGCCCTCCAGCAGCAGGTCACGGACATGCTGAAGGAGGCCGTCGAGGCTGAGCTGCAGTTCGGCCGCGACCTGTGCGGTGAGGGCCTGCCCGGGATGAACACCGAGTCGATGCGCGAGTACCTCCAGTGCGTCGCCGACCAGCGTCTGGAGCGCCTCGGTTTCGCCCCGGTGTACGGCTCGGAGAACCCGTTCTCGTTCATGGAGCTCCAGGGCGTCCAGGAGCTGACGAACTTCTTCGAGCGCCGCCCGTCGGCGTACCAGGTCGCGGTCGAGGGCTCGGTCGCCTTCGACGACGACTTCTGATCCGTCCTCAGGGTGTGGGCTGTCTCGCATGCGTGCGGGACAGCCCACACTCGTCTTTCCGGCTGTCTCGTTCACGCTCCACCGTCCACCCTCCACCCTTCACCGGCGACGCCCCACCTGCTCTACTGAAACGGTGGGGGACGAAGGCATGGACGATCTCCGGGCACTCGCCGACGCAGGCGACTGGATCGCGGGCTGCCGGCTGGCCGAGCTGCTGGCCGAGCAGGACCGCACCGAGGAGGCCATCGCCGTAGTGCGCGCCCTCCCGGTCGGGTCCGGCACACGCAAACTGCTGGTCCGCCTGCTTCTCCAGTCGGGCCACATCGAAGAGGTACGGGCCCGGGCCTACGAAGGCGATGTCTACGCCCGCTCCCGGCTGGCGGAGCTGTTCGCCGAGCAGGGCCGCGTCGAGGAGCTGCGGTTACTGGCCGTCGGCCGCGCCCACACGTACGTCGCCAGGCTGCTGGCCCGGACGCTGGCGGGGCAGGACCGCGTCGACGAGGCGGTGGCCGTCATGCGGGCGCGCGTCGACAGCGGCGACCCGGACGCTTTCGACTGGCTCGTCGACCTGCTGATCGAGCAGGGGCGCGTCGAGCAGGCCGTCGCCGCACTGCGTACCCGGGCCGACGCATACGACACGGACGCCGGTTACCGGCTCGCCAGTTGCTGGCGGAGCACGGACGTACCGACGAGGCCATCACCGTCCTGCGGACGCGCACCCGCGCTCCCGCCCGGCTGGCGGAGCTGCTGGCCGCACAGGGCCGTATCGACGAGGTGGTGGCCGTGCTCGACACCGAGGCGGCCGCCGGTCACCGGTACGCCATGGAGTTGCTGGTCGACCTGCTGGCCGACCAGGGCCGGATCGACGACCTGCGCGCCCGCGCGGAGGCCGGCAACAGCGCAGCCGCCGGGCGGTACGCCGACTGGCTCGTCGCACACGGCGCCATCGACGAACTGCGCGCCCGCACGGACGCCGGGGACGTGATCTCCTCGGTACGTCTCATCCCTCTCCTGGCCAGGCGCGGCCGTACCGCCGATCTGCGCGAACTCGCCGACGCGGGCAACACCTACGCGGGCCTGATGGCGCTGTTCACCGAACTGGGCCAGGTCGAGGAGGCCCTGGACATCATCCGGGCCGGCGGCAACGACTGGCACATGCACGGTCGCCTCTCCGACAGGATCGTCGAACTGCTGGCCGTGCGGGGCCGGACCGAGGAGGCCATCACCGTCGCGGAAGCCCGCGCCGCCGAGGGCGACGAGGACGCCGCGGCCTGGGTGACACGGCTGCGGGCCGTCGAGGGCGGAGCATGAGACAGGCCCGCCGGATCCTCAGACCGCGAGCGGGTACTCCCGCCTGGCGTAGTGGAGGACCTTGCCCCACCACAGAAGCTGGTCGAGCAGGACCTTCGCGGCGCCGTTCGGCTCCTCGGGGTTCTTCAAGCTCCCGTCGGGGCTGAACAGCTCGTAGTAGCGGGGGAACGAGACGTAGTCGCGGACCGTGTGGGCGTGCAGCTCGTTGAAGACCTGGCGAAGCTGTTCGATGGCCAGGAGGCCGCCGCTGGCGCCGCTGTAGCCGACGAACCCGATCGGCTTGGCCTGCCACTCGGTGTAGTGCCAGTCGATCGCGGCCTTCAGCGAGGCCGGGAAGCTGCGGTTGTAGTCCGGCGTCAGTACGACGACCGCGTCGGCCGCGGCGAGCCGGCGCGTGAGGGGCTCCATGCTCGCGGGGCGGGGCAGGTTCGGCTCCATCGCCGGTGGGACGGCCGGCAGCTCCAGCGGGATCGGCGTGTCCGCCAGGTCGATGAGGTCTACGTTGAACCGCCCGTGCTGCTGGGCCTGTTCGACGAACCAGTTCGCTACGACCGGGGCGAACCGGCCCTCCCTGACGCTCCCGATGATCACGGCGAGGTTGAGGGGGGTGGTGGTCTCACTGGGCATGGCTGTGCTCCCTGTCCGACGTGCGAAGTGCGAAGTGTGGAAGTGACCCGCGTTCCGGGGTCATGTCCATCAATCTGCCGGGCGGAGCCAGGACCAGGAAGGCCGGGCCGAGACTGGTAGTGCCAGGGCCACGATCCGTGTCGTACGCCGGTGTTACGTTCACCGGGTGAGCGACAACGAGCTGGGTCTCTTCCTGCGCATCCGCCGCGAAGCCGTCACACCCGCCGAGGTGGGACTGCCCACCGGCGCCCGCCGCCGCACACCGGGCCTGCGCCGCTCCGAGCTGGCCACGCTCGCGGGCGTCAGTGTCGAGTACGTGACGCGTCTTGAGCAGGGGCGCGACCGCCGGCCCTCCCCGCAGGTGCTGTCCGCGCTGGCCGACGCGCTGCGGCTGCCGCCGAGCGAGCGCATCCACCTGCACCGCCTCACCAAGGCGGCCGACGCGGGCTTCAACTGCATGGGCGGCGCGTCACCCGCCCGTACGGTGCGCCTCACCGTGCGGGCCCTGCTCGACCGCCTCGAACCCGCCCCGGCCGTGCTGATCAACCGGATGAGCGAGATCCTGGCCTGGACGGAGGGTTACGAGCGGCTGGCGGGCCCGGTCGGCCTGCTGGACGGCAGCCCGCCGAACCTCGCCCGCTTCGTGTTCACCGATCCCCGGGCGCGTACGGCGTACCCCGACTGGGACCACGCCGCCGACGAGCAGGTCGCGGCCCTCAAGCAGGGACCGTTCCGGGCGGACCGCCATGTCGCCCTGCTCGCCGACGAGTTGAGCGTAACCGCCGGTTCGGACTTCACCGGGCGCGTGGACACCGTGCCCGGCCTCCCGAAGTCCAGCGGCGTCACGCGGTTCGCACACCCTGAGGTGGGTGAGCTGAGGCTGGCGTACGAGACGCTCGAACTGCCCGCCGACGACGACCTGCGGCTGATCGTTCACCTGCCGGCCGACGACAGCACGGCGGCCGCGCTGGACCGCCTCACCGGCCGCCGGCCGGGCGCGCTGCGGGCGGTTTCTGGCTGAGGTGACCGGCGGGGGTTTTCGGCATCGCGCAGTTGCCGGTCGATCCGGCGTTCCCTGGCGTGGCCGATGAACGACGGGAGGGTGAGGAGGGTGAAGACGACGACGACTGCGAGGTAGTTCAAGAAGGTTTCCATGGCCTCCACTCTGGTCTTCGGGGCCAAGAAAAGTCAGTGGCAGGACTGTCATGGAACCTCGAATTACTGCCACACTGGCCGCATGCTGAAAAACGTGGCCGTAGCCCTCGTCGACGGAGTCAATCCCTTCGAACTCGGCGTTGTCTGCGAGGTGTTCGGGATGGACCGGAGCGATCAAGGGCTGCCGGTCTACGACTTCGCGGTCTGCGCCGCCGAACCGGGCCCGATCGCCGCCCGTTCCGGCGCCTTCTCCATCTCCGTACCGCACGGACTCGACCGGCTGGACAGCGCCGATCTCATCGCCATCCCCGCCGACCAGCACTGCGAGGCCCGCACCTACCCCGAGCCGCTGCTCGACGCACTGCGCCGGGCCGTCGACCGCGGTGCCCGCGTGCTCAGCGTCTGCTCGGGCGCGTTCGTGCTCGGCGCGGCGGGGCTGCTGGACGGGCGCCGCTGCACGACCCACTGGCGGCACTCCGCCGAGCTGGCGCGCCGCCATCCGCGGGCCAAGGTCGAGCCCGATGTGCTGTACGTCGACGAGGGCTCGGTCATCACGTCGGCCGGGACCGCCGCCGGGATCGACGCCTGCCTGCATCTCATCCGCCAGGAGCACGGGTCCGAGGTCGCCAACACCATCGCCCGCCGCATGGTCGTCCCGCCGCACCGCGACGGCGGCCAGGCGCAGTACATCGAGCGGCCGCTGACGCACGTGCGCTGCGACACGGTGGGCGAGGTGCTGGCCTGGATGGAGCGGCATCTGGACCAGGAGATGACCGTGGAGCAACTGGCGGACCGGGCGCACATGTCGCCCCGGACGTTCGCTCGGCGCTTCCTCCAAGAGACGGGCACGACGCCGTACCGCTGGCTGCTGCGCCAGCGGGTGCTGCTGGCGCAGGAGTTGCTGGAGGCGACGGACGATACGGTGGACGCGATCGCGGGCCGCGCCGGGTTCGGGAACGCGGCGGCGCTGCGTCATCAGTTCGTACGGTCACTGGGGACGACCCCGAACGCGTACCGCCGTACGTTCCGGGGGCCGGCGCTGGCCGCGTAGGGCCTTGGCCGGGCCGAGAATGCCGTTGGAGCCGTGGTTACGGGCCTGCTTGGCCAGCGTGCACAGGGAGTGCGGGCCGGATCCGAGGTCGGCGGCGTCGCCGTACAGGTGGCGGCCGCTCGACGCCCCGCCGACCGCGTCGTTGCACGCGTGCGAGCGGAAGCCGCGGCTTCCACATGGTGCGCAGGGCGTTGGACTTGGCGGTGGCGGCGGTGGTCGCGGGGCCGTAGTCACCGTCGATCGCGGGAACCGCGCCGTAGCCCGGGCAGCCGCCCAGCCGGATTTAGAGCTGGGTGACGTCGCCTCCGGTGGCGCCCTGGGAGAGGGCGCGGGACCAGGTGGAGCAGCCGTCGGCGTGCGCGGTGCCGGCGGTGGCGACCGTACCGGCCGGCGTGGCAACCATGAGGAGCGGACGAGCTGCGGTACGCCCGAGACTGACGCGCCGGTCGACGCGCGCCAACAGGACGACTGCCAGGGTCGTTTGTCGGACCAATGGCGGTCGCCCCGTCGGCAACGGCGGAAAGGATCAGTCGTTCGGGACGGTCTCGTAGCGCGCCGTGCCCTCGGCCATCTGCTTCAGCGCGTCCTTGCGGTCGCGCTTCGAGAGGCGGTCGATGTACAGGTAGCCGTAGAGGTGGTCCGTCTCGTGCTGGAGGCAGCGCGCGAAGTAACCGGTGCCGCGCACCTTGATCGGGTTGCCCTGGGCGTCCTGGCCGTGCACCACCGCGTAGTCGGGGCGGGCCAGTTCGGCGTACGCCGTCGGAACGGACAGGCAGCCCTCATTGGCCTCGTCGAGCTGACGCTGGTCCTGCGGAAGCTCCTGGAGGACCGGGTTGCAGACCACGCCGACGTGGCGCACACCGTCGTCGTCCGGGCAGTCGTACACGAAGACCTTGAGGTCGACACCGATCTGGTTGGCGGCCAGGCCGACACCCTCGGCCGCCCGCTGGCTGGCGAACATGTCGTCGATCAGCGCGGCGAGCTTGTCGTCGAACTCCGTGACGTCCTTGCACTCCTTGTGGAGCACCGGGTTCCCGACGACGGTGATGGGGCGGGCGGTGCCGCGCTCGCGGTACGCCTGCTCGCGCTCCTCGGTGTTCTCCGTGTCCACGACGAACCCGTCGTTGATGACCTGCTGGTCCGTCTGGTCCGTCTCCTGCTGCGACATGTCCGCCGTACGCCTTCCTCAAAAACCCCGAAAACTTCAATCCAATGCCCGTACAGCCTACGGCCAGGCTTCAGCAGACTTCCTCGAGATCCCGCCACTCACGGCTGTCGGGGTTGTCGGCCACCCACCCGTCGAGCAGCCCCCGCACCAGCCCGGCCGGCGCCGCGATGCCGCACTCGCGCTCCGGCAGCCACAGCTCGCCCGCACCGGCGGTGCGGTGGCCGAGCGGTCCCGGGTGGCCGGGCTCGCTGTGGTCGTGCGGGTCGAGGTGCTCGCCGTCGCCCTCGTCGCTGGGCATCTGCGACTCGGAGCAGGACCGGCACAGCAGCCGTACGGACGACGACCAGTCCTCGGCCGCAAACCCCGCGTCGGCGGCCAGCCGCTCCAGGGCGTCCCGGTCGGCCTCGGTGGCAGCCTCAAGGAGAACCACCCAGGTCGGCACCGGCGAGGGAGCCCACAGCTCGATCTCGTCGAATACGGGGAATGACGGGCCCGCGGCGGTGACGCGCTCGCCGTGCGGTACGCCGTCGTGCAGGACCACCTCGCCCCAGCGCCGCCCGGACGACGGCAGCGGAATAGAGAGCACCTCTATCCGTGCTGGGTCGAGCCTGCGGCCCCACACCACCTCGGCCTCGCCCTCGGGCGAGAGGCGGACGGCGGCGCTGCCCAGCTCCATGCCGTGCGGCTCGCCGCTCTCGGTGGGCTCGCCGGGCACCTTCAGTCCGTACGCCTGCCAGGCCCGGCGGGCCAGCGGCCAGTCCTGGAGCGCGGTGGCCGCGATGCCGACGTTCCACCAGTCCGGGGCGCCGGTCTCCCGGTCGAGGAGGGCGACGGCGCGCAGGCCGGCGGAGCGTGCCTGCTCCCAGTCGTGCCGGAACTTGTGCAGAAGCGCGAGGTTGAACCAGGACTCGGACAACCACGGCTCGAGGTCGGCCGCGCGTGTCAGCAGCGCTCCCGCGTCCTCGTACCGACCGTCGCCGATCAGCGTGAACGCGCGGTCGGTGGCCTGCCGCCACGAGGCGGATGGCCGATGCCGTACCTTCCCGAAGATCTTCACGATTCCCGCCTGTCCCGCCTGCCGGTCGCTGAAGGTCAGTCCCCCCGGACGCCCTCTTCTTCCTCTTCTTCGCATCCAACCATGCCGGGTCACGGGGCCGCTCATTACCCATGGGTTACCCAGGTGGGGACGGGGTCAGACCGCCCCGGGACAGGACACGCGCCAGGGATTCCACGACCTCGGGCTGATAGTCGCGGCCGGTGCCCAGACGCAGCTGTTCCAGGGCGCTGAGCGGCCCGCCCAGTCCACCCCCGCTTTCCCCCGACAGATCGTCGTATGCATTGACGGCGCGGACGATCCGGGCGGAAAGCGGCTGCTCCCGGTACGGATCCGCCTGCCGCTCCACGACCACCGCGACCTCGGCGGGGACTCCGGTCTGGCGTACGACCGCTCCCCCGAGGAGGGCGATACGGCGCTGCTCGGCGGCCGGGAGGGAGGCGGTGGCTCCGCCCTGCACCGGGTCGAGGAGGGAGAGCTGCCCGATGTCGTGCATGAGGGCGGCGTACTCCAGGACGGTGAGATCCGGCTCGGAAAGCCCCAGCTCACGCCCCACGGCGCGGCTGAGCAGGGCGACGCGGCGGGCGTGGCCCTGGGGGGTGTAGCCGGCGATCTCGGTGGCGCGGGCGAGCGAGGTGATGGTCTGGCGGTACGTCGTACGGACGGCGGCGTACCGGCCGAAGGACAGCTGGGTGAGCAGCAGCGGCACGCAGAAGACGGGCAGCGCCCAGAGCCCCGCGACGGCGACACCGAGCGCCATGACAGCCCCCGTCGCACAGACGGCCGACCCGATCCCGAGCAGTGCCCGCAGCTCGTCGCGCAGAAGCGGCCCGTACGGGTAGCCGGTGCGGGCGCGCGCCATGGTGGCGGCGAGGACGGCGTCGCAGAGAGCGGTGAGCACGAGGAGGAGAAGGAGGAAGAGCGCGTGGTACGGGCCGTGGCCGACCCACTTCCCCCACAGCCCCAAGTTGTACAGCGGCTGGAAGCAGACGGCGGCGAAGGCGACGGTGAGGACACGCCGGGCCACGTGATCGAGGACGGGCCCGTGCCCGGCGGCGATGTGCGGCACGGCGCCGGCGAGGGCGGCCGCGACGACGACGGCGACGACCTGGAGGACGCCGTGGGTGGTGGCCTGCCCGGCGATCTGGCCGAGCAGGGCGTACGCGAGGGCGCCGGCGGCGCCGAGCGGCGCGGGCTCCCGCTCGGCGGGCAGCGCCGACGGACGACCCCGTACGCCCCACCGGGAGAGCTCACCGAGGGTGATGAGCGCGCCGAAGGCGAGGGCGACGCCGGGTTCGGTGATGCCGTGCCAGAGGGTGTCGCCGAGCGCGTACGCGGTGAGCACGGCTGCGGAGCCGTACACGAGCCCGAAGGAAAGCGCCGCCCCCCTCACGCGACACGCTCCGCGCACGGAGGGCGTGAGGAGCGGGGTCTGGGGCAGCGCCCCCACGCGGCGGAGCCGCACATGTCACAGCCGGGAAGGGGCGGGTAGGGGAAAAGCTCCGCTGGACACCACCCGGGCCCGGTGACCGGGGCGGCGCTCACCCGGGCCCGCCCGGGGCCTGGGGCCGGCCGGCGGCAGCGGGAGGAGCAGCGAGATCCTCGCCCGTACGCGCTGCCGGGACGTTTCCTCTGAGGTCGGACTGTTCGTCCGAAGTGACCCGGGGGTGCCACCCCTGCCGGGCCAGCGCCCGCGTCAGCGCCTGCACCATCAGCGGATCGAACTGCGTCCCCGCACACCGTTCCAGCTCCCGCAGAGCCGTCCCCACCGGCCGCGCCCGCCGGTACGACCGCGTGGACGTCATCGCGTCGAACGCGTCCGCGACAGCGACCACCCTGGCGAACTCCGGGATCTGGCCGCCGGCCAGCCCGTACGGATAGCCGCTCCCGTCCAGCCGCTCGTGATGGTGCAGGATCGCCGCCCGCGCCTCCCCGAGAAAACCGATCCCCCGGACCATCTCGTGCCCGTACTCGGGATGCAGCTCGATGACCCGGCGCTCCTCGGGCGTCAGCGGCCCGTCCTTGCGCAGCAGTCGCGTCGGGACGCCCAGCTTGCCGACATCGTGCAGGATCCCGGCAAAGCGAAGCACCTCGATGCGGTCCTCCTCCATGCCGAGCTCGCGCGCGATCATCACGGACGCGCGGCCGACGCGTTCGCTGTGCCCGCGCGTGTACTGGTCCTTGATGTCGACAGCCTGCACGAGGGCGCGGATGGTGGCCTGGTGGGCGGCGCGCTCGCGGTGGTACTGCGCGAAGACCCAGCAGGAGATGTACATCGGCAGCAGCACGAAGAGCGCGGCGAGCGCCCCGTACGGACTCCTCCACAGCACGGCCATCATCAGCCCGGCCAGCCCCTGCACACAGTGCGGCGGAACGGACCGCAGCAGCAGCCCCCGCCAGGCCGTGCGCGCGGGCAGCCGCTCGGCGGTGGCGAGGATGCCTCCGTCGAGGGCGGTCAGCACCAGGCAGAAGGCGAGGACGGCGGCCCCGGCCGGCAGCAGGACGTACGGAAAATGGGGCGCGGCCGACGGCCCGGCCACTCCCCCGCCCAGCGACGCACCGCCGTCCAGGAACACGCAGACATGCGCCGCGCACCACGCGGCAAGCGCGAGCTGAGCCGCCCGCCACGCCCGCCGCACCGCGCGCGGCCGCCGCTCGACATGGCCGACGAGCGCCCCCGGTACGGCGACGAGCGCGGCGGCCGACGGCGGCAGCAGCAGCACAGCGGCGAGCAGCACCGGAAAGAACGAGCCCGCCCCCACCCGCACAGCGCTCACGAGAAACGGCCGGCGCCCGAGCAGCTCGCAGGCGGCGTAGAGCGCGGCGAGCAGCGCGGCGGTGCCCCACGGGGTGCCGGCGCCCGGCAGCAGGGCGGGGAGCGCACAGCAGGCGGCCGCGAGCAGCGCACACAGAATGTACGCGCGCGCCGCCACCGAAAGGGCTCTCACCAGCTGACTCCTGTTGTCCCGCGTCCACCCGCCACAATTCGTGCGCCAGGCTAGCGAGTTGAGCGGAGCCGGAGACGACGAAGCGGCCGATTAGCACCTTCGAGTGATAATCGGCCGACTTCGCGACAAGCGGTGAGAAGGGGGAAGAGCGGGGAGGCTACGCCTCGTTGGCGGCGGCCGGCAGATCGGCGGCGGCCGCGGCCGTAGTCGGCGTCGTCGGCCCAGTGGGCGCAGTGGGCGCAGTGGGCGCAGTCGCCGTAACGTCCTGCTCGGGCACGGCCTGCCCCGACCGGATCAGGTCAATCCGCCCCATGACCTTGGACCGCAGGTCGGCCGGTACGTCGTCACTGCCGCAGCAGCGCTTCACCAGCTTCTTCACGGCCTGTTCGAGGCCGTATTTCTCCAGGCACGGGGAGCACTCCTCGAAGTGCACCTCGAACTTGGTGCAGTCACTGTCGGGCATCTCGTGGTCGAGGAACTCGTAAAGATGATCCAGGACCTCTGAGCAGTCAGTCTCGTGCGGCTCTCCGCAGCTCATGAGCCCGAACCTTTCCCGTCGTTCGACTCTCCGGCACCCGCCGGAACCAGCCCGCGGTCACGCGCGTAGTCCTCGAGCATGCCGCGCAGTTGACGGCGGCCCCGGTGCAGCCGGGACATCACCGTGCCGATGGGTGTTCCCATGATGTCCGCGATCTCCTTGTACGCAAAGCCCTCTACATCCGCGAGGTAGACCGCGATGCGGAACTCCTCGGGAATCGCCTGCAGCGCGGACTTGACGTCCGAGTCGGGCAGGTGGTCGAGCGCCTGCGACTCGGCTGAACGCAGGCCGGTCGACATGTGCGACTCGGCGCGCGCGAGCTGCCAGTCCTCGATCTCCTCGGCGCCACTGCGCTGAGGCTCCCGCTGCTTCTTCCGGTACGTGTTGATGAAGGTGTTCGTCAGAATGCGGTAGAGCCACGCCTTCAGATTCGTACCTTCACGGAACTGGTGGAAGGACCCGTACGCCTTGGCATACGTCTCCTGCACCAGGTCCTCCGCATCGGCCGGATTGCGCGTCATGCGCAGCGCGGCCGAGTACATCTGGTCGAGGAAGCCCAGGGCGTCGCGCTCGAAACGCGCGTTGCGCTCGACGGTGCTCTCCTCCGCCGCCTGGCCACCGTCGTCGGTCCCTGTGTCGGTCCCAGTGACCGGACCCACCTCCTCCAACGCCGTGGCGGGGCCGAATGCGGACCCGCTCGAATCGGAGGATAGACGACGATCCTGCCCGGCCGCCGCCCGACGAGGGGCGGTCTTGGCCGCAGTGAGCACCGTCCACTCCAGGTCAGCGGTGTTCGAGCGGCTCGGGCAGATGGTCGATCCCATGCGACGGACTCCCTCTCCACGTACGTGCGGTGTATGTCGACGCACGCAATAACAGAGGTGTCGCGCGCATCATTCCCGCAACCGGTCGATCCAGTTCCCCACGGCGTCCGTGATCGTCTCCACGACCTGTTCCGGACTGACCCCTGCCTTCTTCGGTACGGCGAACCCGTGGTCCCCGTACGGGACCTCCACGAGGTCGTACGCCCCGTCCGGGAACTCCTCGGGCTTACCGAAGGGATCATTCCCTCCCTGTACGACCAGGGTGGGGACCCCGGCGCCCAGCAGCTCCTCGGCCCGGGACTTCTCGGGCCGCCCGGGCGGGTGCAGGGGGAAACTCAGCGCGAGTGCTGCGTGCGCGCCGAGTTCCACGGCGGTACGGCACGCGACGCGCGCCCCGGCGCTGCGTCCGCCGGCCACGACGGGCAGGCCGGGCTTGACCAGCGCGGGCCACAGCCCACGCCACCCGGCGTCCAGCGTCTTGGGCGCGGGCGCCACTTTCTTCCCGGCCACCCGCCAGGGCTGCTCCACGAGAGCAACACTCACCCCGCGAGCGGGCAGCGCGGCCGCCAGGCCCTGAAGATCCCGGGCCCCGATGCCTCCGCCGGCCCCATGACTGACGGCCAGCACGATCCAGGCCGCCTCGGCCTCGACCCAGGTAATCCGCGCCTGCCCAGCTTCGGTATCAACCATCTCACTCCGCGTCACGCCCCCATCCTGCCGGACGGCCCCAAACGGCGCCTGCGGCGCTTTTCCCCACCCCGCCCCTTCCCGCTGTGACACTTTGCGGCTCCGCCGCGTGAGGGGCTCCGCCCCAGACCCCGCTCCTCAAACGCCGGAGGGGCTGGATGGTGCCGCTCGGTGGCAATGTGGCCCGCTGAGCGGGAATGTTCCCGCTCAGCACGCAAATCCAGCCCGTCCGGCGTTTGAGGACACGCCCGCAGGGCGTCCCGGGGGGCCTGGGGGCTTGCCCCCAGTTCGGGAAGGGGCGGGTCGGGGAAAAGCCCGCGCAGCGGCACCCACCCGCACCCACCAGGATCAGAACAACGTCTCCACCTCCGGCGCCGCCAGCTCCTCCACCAGCTCCGGCCCGTTGTTGCGGACGTTGCTCACAGCCGTGGCCACCGGATACGCCCGCATCAGCCCACCCGCCGGCGGCGCCAGCAGCGACCGCACCTCCTCGACATCCGTACGGCCCGGATCCAGCCACGCATCCCACCGGTCCGGCGTCAGCATCAGCGGCATCCGGGGGTGGATATCGGCCAGCGATCCCGGCCCGGCGGCCGGCGCCACCGCGAGCGGCGACTTCTCCGCCTCGGTCGTGATGACGGAGCACGTCACCCACCACGCCTGCGGATGACCGTCCGGCAGCGTCGGGTCGCGCCAGAAGTCGTACAGCCCGGCCATCGCCATGACCGACCCGTCCGCCGGCGTCACGAAGTACGGCTGCTTTAGCGGCCGCTTCTTCTTCCCCTGCTCCTCCAGCTGCCGCTCGTCCACCCCGGTGACCCACTCGTAGTAACCGTCGGCCGGAACAAGACAGCGCCGCGAGACGAGCAGCTGCCGGAACGACGGCTTCTCGTGCACCGTCTCCGCCCGCGCGTTGATCATCCGCGCCGCGCCCTCGGGTGATTTCGACCACGAGGGCACGAGCCCCCACTTGAGCGTTCTCAGCTGCCGAACCGGACCCTCGTCCCGTGCGTCCTTAACAGGACGCTCCAGAACCACGTGGACTTCCTTCGTGGGAGCCACGTTCCAGTCCGGAGCGAGTGCCTCCTTCGGGTCCCACTTCCGCACATCGAACAGCCCGACCAGATCCTCGGGCCTCCGGCTCGCCGCATACCGTCCGCACATAAGTGCCAGACTGCCACGACTGCCCAGACCTCAAGGAGCCGCCCGGAAAATGGACAGCACCCAGCTCGGCGACCTGTGGGTCGGCGCTCTCGACGTATTCGGCACGCAGCCCGATCCCGACCAGTGGCTCGTGATCGCGACCGCCCTCGTCGCACTCGCCGTCGTCCTCCCGCGCGTCATATGGCGGGTGGCGCGCAACGCCATCACCATCGCCCACGAGGGCGGCCACGGCCTGATCGCGCTGCTCACGGGCCGCAGCCTGGACGGCATACGTCTTCACTCCGACACCAGCGGTCTGACCGTCAGCCGGGGCAAGCCGACCGGCATCGGCATGATCCTCACGGCCGCCGCCGGCTACACCGCCCCGTCCCTCCTGGGCATCGGCGGTGCCTGGCTGCTCGCCGCGAACCACATCACGCTCTTCCTCTGGGTCGCGACGGCTCTGCTGCTCGCGATGCTGGTGATGATCCGGAACGCGTACGGCGCCCTGACAGTGATCGTCACCGGCGCGGCCTTCCTCCTCGTCTCCTGGCTGACGACCGCCGAGGTCCAGGCCGCCTTCGCGTACGCCGCCGTCTGGTTCATGCTCATCGGCGGTGTGCGTCCCGCCTTCGAGCTCCAGTCCAAGCGCCGTCACGGCGGCGCCCCCGACTCGGACGCCGACCAGCTGTCGCGCCTCACACACGTACCGGCCGTGCTGTGGCTGTTCTTCTTCCACACGGTGTCGGTCTGCGCACTGCTGGGCGGCGGCCGCTGGCTGCTCGGGCTGTAACGGCCGTCACTGCTCGTCAGACGCTGTCAACACTGAGTTACGCCCGGGTTTCGCCACATTTGATCAAGATCCGGGTTCGCCGCGAGCCACTAAAGTGATGGCCATGACCGAAAGCCCCGTGCACCCCGCCCTCTGGCCCGCCCCGCGCGCGGGCGAAGCCGTCGACGCGACCGTCACCGTGCCCGGATCGAAATCGGTCACCAACCGCGCTCTCGTCCTGGCGGCCCTCGCCGCCGAACCCGGATGGCTTCGCCACCCGCTGCGCTCCCGCGACACGCTGCTGATGGCGGACGCGCTGCGCGCGATGGGCGTCGGCATCGAGGAGACCGTGTCGTCCAGCTCCTCCGCCACGGGCGAGCTCGACGGCTCCGGCGAGGCCTGGCGCATCATCCCGGCGGGGCTGCACGGCCCGGCCACCGTCGACGTCGGCAACGCCGGCACGGTGATGCGCTTCCTGCCGCCCGTCGCGGCGCTCGCCGACGGCGACATCCGATTCGACGGCGACCCCCGTTCGTACGAACGCCCGCTCGGCGCCGTCATCGAAGCGCTGCGCACACTCGGCGCCCGTATCGACGACGACAGCCGCGGCGCGCTCCCGCTGACCGTGCACGGCAGTGGCGCCCTGGACGGTGGAGCGGTCGACATCGACGCGTCCTCCTCCTCGCAGTTCGTGAGCGCGCTCCTGCTGTCCGCCCCCCGCTTCAACCAGGGCGTGGAGGTACGTCACACCGGCGCCACGCTCCCGTCCATGCCGCACATCCTGATGACCGTCGACATGCTGCGCGCGGTCGGCGCCCAGGTGGACACCCCCGAGTCCGGCGGTGAGCCCAACGTCTGGCGGGTCTCCCCCGGCGCCCTGCTCGGCCGCGACCTGACCATCGAGCCCGACCTGTCCAACGCGCAGCCGTTCCTCGCCGCCGCGCTGATCACCGGCGGCCGCGTCACCATCCCCGACTGGCCCGAGCGCACCACCCAGCCGGGCGACGCGCTGCGCGAGATCTTCACCGAGATGGGCGGTTCCTGCGAGCTCACCGAGCAGGGCCTGACGTTCACCGGTACGGGCACGATTCACGGCATCGACGTGGATCTGGGGGACGTCGGCGAGCTGACCCCCGGCATCGCGGCGGTCGCCGCGCTGGCCGACTCCGAGTCCGTACTGCGCGGTGTCGCGCATCTGCGCCTGCACGAGACGGACCGGCTGGCCGCTCTCACCCGGGAGATCAACGCGCTCGGCGGTGACGTCACCGAGACCGAGGACGGCCTGCGCATCCGGCCGCGCCGCCTGCACGGCGGGATCTTCCACACGTACCACGACCACCGCATGGCGACCGCGGGCGCGATCATCGGCCTCGCCGTCAAGGACGTACAGATCGAGAACGTGGCCACGACCGCCAAGACACTGCCCGACTTCCCGCAGATGTGGACCGGAATGCTCGACGGAAACTGACGGGGCCTGACGACATGCGCCGCTACGGCAAGAACCCCGACGAAGACGACATCCGGACCCGCCCGAACCCCAAGGGCAACCGGCCTCGCACCCATACCCGCCCCAAGCACGAGGACGCCGTCGAAGGCTTCGTCCTGACCGTCGACCGGGGCCGCATCACCTGCCTCGTCGGCGACCGTACGGTCGTCGCGATGAAGGCCCGCGAGCTGGGCCGCAAGTCCGTCGTCGTGGGCGACCAGGTCGCCATCGTCGGCGACCTGACAGGCGACAAGGACACGCTGGCCCGCATCGTCCGCGTCGAGCCGCGACGCTCGGTGCTGCGCCGCACCGCCGACGACGACGATCCGTTCGAGCGCGTGGTCGTCGCCAATGCCGACCAGCTCGCGATCGTCACGGCCCTGGCCGACCCCGAGCCGCGCCCGCGCATGATCGACCGCTGCCTGGTGGCGGCGTACGACGCGGGGCTCACGCCGCTTCTCGTGCTGACGAAGTCGGACCTGGCCTCGCCGGAGCCGCTGCTCCAGGCGTACCGCCCGCTGGGTGTCCCGTACCTCGTGACCAGTCGCGAGGAGCTGGAGAGCGGGGCGGCGACCGAGCTGGTCCGCGCGCAGCTCGACGACCACGTCACGGCGTTCGTCGGCCACTCGGGTGTCGGAAAGACGACGCTGGTCAACACGCTCGTACCGGAGGAGCGGCGGCGTACGACCGGTGTGGTCAACGCGGTCACGGGGCGCGGCCGGCACACCACCACATCGGCCCTCGCACTGCCGCTGTCGGAAGGCAAGGGCTGGGTGGTCGATACGCCCGGCGTGCGTTCCTTCGGGCTCAACCACGTGGATCCCTCGCGCGTCATCCTCGCCTTCCCCGACCTGGAACCGGGGACGGAGAGCTGCCCGCGCGGCTGCAGCCACGACGAGGCGGAGTGCGCGCTGGACCAGTGGGTGGCCGACGGTCACGCCGATCCGGCCAGGCTCGACTCGCTGCGCCGGCTGCTCGCCACCCGGGAGCGACGCGAAGGCGACTGACCGCGTCACGTTTGCCGCCGCCCACTCCTGGTAAGTGCATAATCGCACCAAGTCAGACGAAGCAGTCACCGACGCGGGAGGGCACCGACCATGGCGTGGCTGCTGGTGATAGTGGCAGGACTGCTGGAGACCGGTTTCGCGGTGTGCCTGAAGCTGTCCCACGGCTTCACCAGGCTCTGGCCGACGGTGGCCTTCGCCGCGTTCGCGCTGGGCAGCTTCGGCCTGCTGACGCTCGCGCTGCGGAAGCTCGACGTGGGTCCGGCGTACGCGGTGTGGACCGGCATCGGCGCCGCGGGCACCGCGATCTACGGGATGGTCTTCCTCGGCGACGTGGTCTCGACGCTGAAGCTGATCTCGATCTCGCTGGTGATCATCGGCGTCATCGGGCTCCAGCTCTCGGGCTCGGCCCACTGACACTCGGCCCGCTGACAGTCGGCCCACTGAGGGCAACCCGCAAGAGCCGCGCGAAGTCCTCCCCGGAAGCCGGGGGCGCGACAACGTACGAGAGCGCGAGCCGCACGGTCAGCTCGCAGCGGTACGCGATGTCCGCGGCCTCCTCTTTCGTACGTCCTCTCCCGAGCGCGGCGAGCGCCCTGTCCCGTACCGCCGCGGCCAGCTCGGCGGGCCCCGGCGAACCGGCGTCGGCGCGGCGCTGGGCGGGCACCGGGGAGACCGAGACGGTGCGGACGGTCCTGGCGGGGTGCGGTGCGGGCAGCTTTTCGCCCCAGCAGCCGGTGAGCAGGGCGCGTACGAGCGGATTGGCGCGGGCGGCGGCGACGGTCCACTCGGCGACGGCGACGAGCCGGTCCTGGATGCCCGCGCCCGGACCGGCCGTCCCGGCCGCACCGGCCGCACCGGCCGTCCCGCCGGCCAGCGCCCGCTCGACTCCCGCCAGATAGCCGTCGGCCTCGCGGCGCACCAGCGCGCGGGCGAGGCCGTCCTTGCTGCCGAACTCGTTGTAGAGGCTCTGCCGCGAGACGCGGGCCGCGGCGGCCACGTCGACCATCCGCACCCCGGGCCACGGACGGCCCGCGAGCGCGGTAAAGGCGGCGTCCAACAAGGCTTCTCGCGCTGTGGGCATCGTGGCGTTGCCTCCCCGGCTGCTCCGGTTTCAGAGTTGACGCGCCGCCGGGCACTGTCAATGGCCCGTACGTCGCTGCGTAGGGCCAGGGGACCACGCCCGCACAGCGAGACCATGTGGTTTGTACAGAACGCGGTCGATACTGTTCAGTCATGCCCGACTATCACGATGATCTGCGCTTTGCCCATGTCCTCGCGGACGCCGCGGACGCCACGACGATGGAGCGCTTCAAGGCGCTTGATCTCAAGGTCGAGACCAAACCGGACATGACACCGGTGACGGAGGCCGACAAGGCCGCCGAGGAGCTGATCCGCAGCCACCTGCACCGCGGCAGGCCGCGTGACGCCGTTCTGGGCGAGGAGTACGGGCTCCAGGGCACGGGCCCGCGCCGCTGGGTGGTCGACCCGATCGACGGCACCAAGAACTACGTGCGCGGGGTGCCGGTCTGGGCGACGCTGATCTCACTCATGGAGGCCGGCGAGCACGGCTTCCAGCCCGTGATGGGCGTCGTGTCGGCGCCCGCGCTGGGCCGCCGCTGGTGGGCGGCGAAGGGCGCCGGAGCGTACACCGGGCGCAGCCTCACCTCTGCGACGCGCATCCACGTCTCCAAGGTCGACGAGATCGCGAACGCGTCCTTCGCGTACTCCTCGCTCAGCGGCTGGGAGGAGCAGGGCCGGCTCGACGGCTTCCTGGACCTGACCCGCGACTGCTGGCGGACGCGCGGGTACGGCGACTTCTGGCCGTACATGATGGTCGCCGAGGGTTCGGTGGACATCTGCGCGGAGCCGGAACTGTCGCTGTGGGACATGGCCGCGAACGCGATCATCGTCCAGGAGGCGGGCGGCGTCTTCACGAGCCTCGAAGGAGTGACGGGACCTCACGGCGGCAATGCCGCGGCGTCCAACGGCCTGCTCCACGAGGAGATGCTCGGCTACCTCCGCGGCTGACAGCTACGCCGCGCACGGACGCGCACGGACGCGCACGGACGAAACGGGCGCGTGGAGGCGCGCGATCATGCGAATCGCCTCCCGCGCCCTCTTGTTGCCTTGCCTCCTGGCTGCCACTCTGACAGTCCCCCCACTTGTGAACTTGTGAATCGGTTCTCGTATCTCTCGATGCCCGCTTCACCAAGGAGGTGGCTCTGTCCATGCTCGTCCGTGACGCCATGAGCACGGTGGTCCTCACCATCGGCCCCGCCCACACGCTCCGCCAGGCAGCCCGCCTGATGGCAGAGCGCCGCGTCGGGGCGGCCGTCGTCCTCGACACCGACGCCGACGGACTCGGCATCCTGACCGAACGCGACATCCTCGTCTCCGTCGGGTCGGGCCAGGACCCCGACCTCGAAACGGCAGGCACCCACACCACCACCGACGTCGTCTTCGCGGCGCCCTGCTGGACGCTCGAAGACGCCGCCGACGCCATGGCGCACGGCGGCTTCCGGCACCTGATCGTGCTGGACGGCGACGGCCCCGTCGGGGTCGTCTCCGTACGCGACATCATCCGCTGCTGGGCACCGATCCGCAGGCAGCAGCGCTCCCAACCGACCGCCCTCGTGAGCTGAGCGCGAAAGAGGGCCGGACTCCCCTGGGGGAATCCGGCCCTCTGCCTACGACAAGCGGTCCGTACTAGCCGCGCAGGGCCTGGACCGCGGCCTCCAGCCGCTTGCCGAAGTCACCGTCGGCCTGACGGAAGTTGTTGACCGCGCGCTCCGCGATGTCGTCGCGCGACACCTTGGAGATGAACCCGGCGAGGTTCTCGATCAGGCGGCCCTTCTCGTCCTCCGACATCATCCGGTAGAGGTTCCCCGCCTGGACGAAGTCGTCGTCCTCGGCGTGACGCGGGGCCTCGTGGTTGCCCGTGCCGCCGGTGACGGGGACGGGCTCCCACAGCGGCCGGCCCGTCTGCTCGGGGCCGCCGAAGCTGTTGGGCTCGTAGTTCTTGGTGCCCTTGTGGCGGCCGTCGTACAGGTAGCCGTCACGGGAGTTCGTCCGCGCCTCGGTGGCGTGCGGGCGGTTCACCGGCAGGTGGTCGGCGTTGATGCCGACGCGGTAGCGGTGGGCGTCGCCGTACGCGAAGAGACGGCCCTGGAGCATCTTGTCGGGGGACGGGCCGATGCCCGGCACGAAGTGCGCGGGGCTGAAGATCGACTGCTCGACCTCGGCGAAGATGTTCTCCGGGTTGCGGTTGAGCTCCAGCTTGCCGATCTCGATCGGCGGGTAGTCCGCGTGCGGCCAGACCTTGGTCAGGTCGAACGGGTTGAAGCGGTACGTCGCCGCCTCGGCCGCCGGCATGATCTGCACCTGCACGGTCCAGGACGGGAAGTCACCGCGCTCGATGGACTCGCGCAGGTCGCGCTGGTGCGAGTCGGGGTCGACGCCGGAGAGGCGGTTGGCCTCGTCGGTGGTGAGGTTCTTGATGCCCTGGTCGGTCTTGAAGTGGTACTTGACCCAGAAGACCTCGCCGGCCTCGTTGTTCCACTGGTACGTGTGCGAGCCGTACCCGTTCATGTGGCGCAGCGTCGCCGGGATGCCGCGGTCACCGAACAGCCAGGTCACCTGGTGCGTCGACTCGGGGCTCAGGCCCCAGAAGTCCCACACGTTGTCGGCTTCCTGCGAGCCCGTGTACGGGTCACGCTTCTGCGTGTGGATGAAGTCGGGGAACTTGATGGCGTCCTTGATGAAGAAGACGGGCGTGTTGTTCCCGACGAGGTCGTAGTTCCCCTCCTCCGTGTAGAACTTCAGCGCGAAGCCACGGGGGTCGCGCACGGCGTCCGCGGAGCCGAGGTTGCCCGCGACGGTGGAGAAGCGCAGGAAGGTCTCGGTCTTCTTGCCGACCTCGGAGAGGAACTTCGCCCGGGTCCACTGCGAGACGTCACGGGTCACGGTGAAGGTGCCGTACGCACCGGCGCCGCGCGCGTGGACTATGCGCTCCGGGATGCGCTCGCGGTTGAAGTGGGCGAGCTTCTCGAGCAGCGCCTGGTCCTGGACCAGAACGGGGCCGCCTACGCCAGCGGTCTCGCTGTTCTGGTTGTCGGCGACCGGCGCGCCGGCCTCCGTGGTAAGCGGTCCCTGCGTCACGTGCGCCTCCTGCGTCATACCTGCAAGTCCTGTCCCTTGGCGTTTGCCGTTCCCGATCCTACAATGGACATTGTCTAAGTCAAGCAAACATCCAAAGTCACATCCGTTCGGGACCTGGGTCCCCCACTGTTAGGCTGGTCCCATGAGTGACCTGTTGGAACGACTGCGCGGACGCGGCTGGCGTATGACCGCTCAGCGGCGCGTCGTGGCCGAAGTCCTTGACGGGGACCACATCCACCTGACCGCCGACGAGGTGCACGCGCGCGCCGTGGCGAAGCTGCCGGAGATCTCCCGGGCGACCGTCTACAACACGCTGGGCGAGATGGTCTCCCTCGGCGAGGTGCTGGAGGTCTCCACGGACCGCCGGGCGAAGCGGTACGACCCGAACGCGCACACCCCGCACCAGCACCTGGTCTGCGCGCGGTGCGGCGCCATCCGGGACGTACACCCGGTGGGCAATCCGCTCACGGACCTGCCGGACTCCGAGCGCTTCGGCTTCACGATCTCGGACGTGGAAGTGACCTACCGGGGCACGTGCCCCAACTGCGCGTCCGCCTGACGCCGGCACGAACGAACGACGCGGAGGGGCCGGCCGCCTCGCGGGGTTCCCGCGCGTGGGGCTGGGCGCGATGGTCGAGTCCGTGCTCG